>CALRZT010000044.1:0-20114 GCA_943372725.1 Pseudoxanthobacter soli DSM 19599 | reverse complement strand
CACGACGCCGGCGCAAAAGCCGCGCGGCTTGGCGAGGATCACCCGGAGCGGTGCGGCCATCGTGCGTCCTCCGTTCACCCGCCCGCTCACGCCGCCCGCTTCAGACCGGCGACCTTCCAGATCGACGAGAGCGCGTCGATCAGGTGGTCGATGTCGGCGTCGGTGTGCAGCGGCGAGGGGGTGATGCGCAGGCGCTCCGTGCCGCGCGGCACGGTCGGATAGTTGATCGGCTGCACATAGACGCCGTGCATCTCGAGCAGTTCGTCGCTGATCGCCTTGCACACCACCGGGTCGCCGACGATCACCGGCACGATGTGGCTCGGGTTGGCGAGGTGGGGGATGCCGGCGGCGTCGAGCTGGCGGCGGACGCGGGCGACGCGGTCGCGGTGGCGGATGCGCTCGACCGGGCTCGCCTTGAGGTGGCGCAGGCTCGCGAGCGCCCCGGCGGCGACCGCCGGCGGCAGCGATGTCGTGAAGATGAAGCCCGAGGCGAACGAGCGCACGAAGTCGCAGAGCGCGGTGGAGGCGGCGATGTAGCCGCCGACGACGCCATAGGCCTTGGCGAGCGTGCCCTCGATGACGGTGAGCCGGTCGGCGACGCCGTCGCGCTCGGAGATGCCGCCGCCGCGGCCGCCATACATGCCGACGGCGTGCACCTCGTCGAGATAGGTCATGGCGCCGTGGGCGTCGGCGACGTCGCAGATCTCGGCGATCGGCGCGACGTCACCGTCCATCGAGTAGACGGACTCGAAGGCGACGAGCTTCGGGGTCTCCTTCGGCAGCTCGGCGAGCTGGCGGTCGAGGTCGGCCGGGTCGTTGTGGCGGAAGACCCGCTTCTCGGCGCGGCTGTGGCGGATGCCGTCGATCATCGAGGCATGGTTGCCGGCGTCCGACAGCACGACGCAGCCGGGGATCTTGGTGGCGAGCGTCGCAAGGCTCGCCCAGTTCGAGACGAAGCCGGAGGTGAACAGCAGCGCCGATTCCTTGCGGTGGAGGTCTGCGAGCTCCTGCTCGAGCAGCACGTGATAGTGGTTGGTGCCAGAGATGTTGCGGGTGCCGCCGGCGCCGGCGCCGCAGCGGTCGAGCGCCTCGTGCATGGCGGCGAGCACCGACGGGTTCTGGCCCATGCCGAGATAGTCGTTCGAGCACCAGACTGTGACTTCGCGCGGGCCGTTCGCGGTGTGGTGGATGGCGCGGGGGAAGTCCCCGACGCGGCGTTCCAGGTCGGCGAAGACGCGGTAGCGGCCCTCGCGATGCAGTCCGGCGAGCTCTCCCTGGAAGAACGCCTCGTAGTCCATCGGCCCTGATCTCCCCTCGGCGCTCTTCTTCAGGCCGGCGCGGTCGTCCGCGGCGCGGTCGTTGTTCATCTCCGACTTGATTTCAGCCATGGGGCAGCCGCCCGCCTGGATGTGCTCGCTCTTCATGTTGCCGGCCTCACCCCGATGCGCGCGGGCGCGCGTTCCACTCCAGGCGCCCGCCGGATCTCACCCTCGGGCGGATCGGCATGGGCGCGTCGCGATTTCAGGCCCCACCGCCACAGCTCCATCGCCGGGATCGGCAGGACCAGGAACCAGTGCTCGAGCAGTGCGAGCCCGGTCAGGGCGGCGAGCAGCGTCGCCGCCGTGGCGGCGAACGGATCGGCCGCCGCCATTGCCTCGGCGACGAGCGCGACGAACAGGACCGTCGTCGCCGTCACCGAGAGGGGAAACAGAAGGTTCATCGGTCGCCGCCGGAAGAAGCTCGCGATGTACCTCAGGTGATCCGGCAGGAACTCCTCCGAGAGGTTCGGCACCCCCAGGAAGACGTTGAGCTTGGTCGACAGCCGCATCACCCACAGGATCAGGAAGGCCCACAGGCCGACCCGGTTGTCGCCGCCGGCGGTCACCGCGAAGACGGCGAGCGCCGAGGCGGCGATGGCGAGCTCGTGCCAGAGGATCGAGCCCGTCGCCGCCACGAAATGCCGCCAGCCGGCGACGCCCGGCGGGCAGGCCCGCCGGTTCGGGCCGGTGATCACGCCGGTGAGGAAAGCGAGCTCGTTCCAACCCCACACCGCCAGCGCGCAGACAAAGGCGATGCCGGCGCCGGCGATTGTCGTCTCGTCGCGGGTCTCGGCGAGGCCCGCGAGGGCGGCGGCACCGAGGACCGTGGCGCCGCCGAGGCTCCAGCGGAAGGTCCGTCGCGGCAGGCCATCGAGATAGAGGACGAGCCCCGTCGACGCCCACCACAGGACGACCACGAAACCGACCGCCATCGCCGCGACTGCCATCGGCGAAAGTTCCACGGGCCTCGCCTCCTCTCGGTCGTTGTCCTCACCAGGCCGGCGCGAGCCGGACCTTGGCGGGGATGTCGTTCTTGCGGACCGGCAGCATGTAGAGCCGCAGCAGCGTTCCGGCGGCGCTGGCGCCGAGGCCGAACCGCTTCAGCGCCCCGCCGATGCCGCCCTGCTTCTTCGCCGCCTCGGTCGCCTCGGCAATGCGGAAGAGCTTGTCGAGGCCCGCCCAGAACACCGGGTTGTCGAGATCGAGCGTGATCGGGAAGACCTGCTTGGTGATCTCCGAGGTCAGCCGCAGCACCTTCTGGTCGTAGTCCGTCGGCGAGATGCCGAGGCCCTCGTGGAAGGCGACGCGCATGTGGTCGCGGACGTACATCGTCGCGAACACGGCGAGCAGGAAGAAGCGGATCCAGAGCTTGTTCGCGCCCGACAGCAGCTTCGGGTCGGCGCGCATGATCAGAGCGAACGCCTCGCCGTGGCGGAACTCGTCGTTGCACCACTTCTCGAACCACTTGAAAATCGGATGGAACCGCATCTGCGGGTTCCGCTCCAGGTGGCGGAAGATGGTGATGTAGCGGGCGTAGCCGATCTTCTCCGAGAGATAGGTGGCATAGAAGATGAACTTCGGCTTGAAGTAGGTGTACTTCTTCGCCCGGGCGAGGAAACCGAGATCGACGCCGATGCCCATCTCCTTCAGCGTCTCGTTGATGAAGCCCGCATGGCGGGATTCGTCGCGGGCCATGAAGGTGAAGAGCTCGCGGATCTCCGGGCTCTTGATGCGCTTCTTGATCTCCGCATAGAGCACGCAGCCGGAGAACTCCGCGGTGAGCGAGCTCACCAGGAAGTCGACGAACTCCTTGCGCAGCTCCGGCGGCAGGTCGTCGAGGCTGAAGCCGTCGAAGTCCTCGTTGCGGACGAAGTGGCCCTTGTTGTGATCGGCGCGCATCTCGCCCATCACCTCGTCCCACTCGGCGCGGACGGAATCGATCCTGAGCCGGTCCATCGCCTCGAAGTCGGTGGTGTAGAAGCGCGGGCTGAGCAGCGTATCGGTCTGCGCGTCGCGCGTTGTGGTGTTGGCCTGGGCGCCACCCTCCATCGGGATCATGCTGCGCCCTCCCCCTGGAAGCCGACCTCGTAGAGCTCGGTGAGCTCCTTGTAGCCGGCGACGTGGGTCCAGAGCCGCTCGAGCGGACCGGCGCGGACGACGGTGGCGTGGCACTCCCGGACCACGTGCTCGCCGAAGCCGACGTCGAGCGGCGGTGCATGCACCGTCACCTCGTCGCCGGGGCCGACCTCGAAACCGTGCAGGTCGACATAGGCGTGTAGACTGTCGGGGGTCTGCTCGACATCGACGGTGCATGGCACCTCGATCGTCCTCCTCCCGATCATGAAGAGTGCGTTCATCGGCTGGTCGTCTCCCTGTCGAATAGCCGTGCGAAGGCCTGGGTGTTGGTCGGGCCGAACGCGTCGAGCCCGATTTCCCGGCCGGTCTGTGGGTCGATCAGCGTCAGCCGACCGTCCTCACGCTGGGCGAGCCGCACGGGCGGCTCGGATCCGATTCCGAGGGAGCGACGCTCGCGGGCGACGCCGCGCATCACGCCCCGGATGAAGCCGTCGGTGTTCGGTGCGAGCACCGCGACGGTGGTTCTGTCGTCGGCGTCGAGGATGGCGATGCCACCCTCGGGCCGGTCGACGAAGACGAGGTCCCGCGTCTCGACGAGCGCCGCCGGCGGCAGCCGCACCGTGCCGATGTCGCCGACCCGGCCGGCGAGCGCCGCCACCATCGTCGCTGCGATCAGCACCCCGGCGCCGATCAGGGCACCACGCGGAAACGGCCGGTCGGTCATCTCTTCGCTCACGTCGAGGTCCTCCCGTTCAGGATGCGAGCGCGGCGCGCCCGCCGGCATAGCGGCCACCGGTCTGCACGGCCGGGGCCGGAGCGGCCGGGGCGTGCGTCACGGTCGCGCCCGCGGCCACCGGATTGGCGGCGGCATCGGCGGCGAGCGCCGTCGCCACGAGGTCGGCCACGCGGGCCGCCTCGGGGATGGCCCGGAGCGCCGGCTCGGGCCGGGCGAGCCGCCACGGACGGCAGTGCGGCCAGAGCAGCGCCCAGGCGATCTTGACGCTCGGGTCGAGCGCGAAGGTGAGTGTCCCTGTGCCGTTTGCCCGCACCACCATGCCGGCGTCCTGGATCAGCCGGAACGGCACGTTGATCGTCATCGTCAGAGCCATGCCGATGCGCAGCACGAGGCGCTTCGTCGTCAGCGTGTAGACGGTGGTGCGCGCCGAATACCAGGCGAGCAGGGCGAGCAGCCCGATCGCCGTCAGCGCCATCGGCAGCAGCCAGGCGGCCGAGATCGCGGCGCCGAGCACCGGCTCGCCCTCGTAGAGGTAGATCACGAAGCGCACGGCGATCAGCGCGCCGAACCAGATCGCCACCTTGCGGACCTGGAAGGCCTCGACCGCCAGCGCCCGCCAGTCGGGTGAGCCCTGCCACAACACCCGTTCGCCGGCCGGGAGTTCCTCCGGAAGTCCCCGCACCGGCTCCTGATCAAGGTCGCTCACAGCAGCGGCTCCGCGCGCGCCGGCGTGGCGTAGAGATAGCCGCCGCCATAGTAGCCCATGATGCGGTCCTCCTCGAGGAAGGTGACCTGGTCGGGCAGCTTCGTCGCCGGGGCGGCGGCGAACTGCGAACCGAGGATGGCGTTGACCTTCACCGTCCGCCGCGCACCGTCGACGCGGCAGAAGTTGACCGGGACCAGGACGCGGCGGCCGGCGCCGGCGACGTCGACCTCGAAGTAGCGGGCGAGGTACTCGGAGCGGTCGACCCAGACGTCGACGATGGTGCCGCCGACCTTGCGGTCGGTGCCGACGATGGCCATGCCGCGCGGGTCGGGATCGCGGGCCTCGAGGTAGAAGTCGCCCGCCACGCGCAGCGGCACGATCTTGACGTGGCCCTCGTAGGTGAGGTCGGGGTGGTCGGAGCGCTCGGCGAAGGAGGCCGGTCCGACACCGTCGACCATCGGGTTGCCGGTCGGCTCGAGCGGCGCGCCGGGCCAGACCGCCACGGGGCGGGCCTTGATCTCGCGATTGTCGGCCTTGCCGTTGGGCACCGAGACGGTGCCGCCGTGCGGCAGCAGGTAGGTCTTCGGGGCCGGCGGCGCCGGGAAGCCGATGACGCTGACGCGCTCGTTCGTCCGGTCAGAGAGGAGCGGGTAGCCCTCCCGCTTGTTCTCCCGGTGCAGGTAGTAGATCAGGCCTGCGAAGAACGCCCAGAACACGTAGAGCACGACCTGTGCGAGATCGATGTTGGCGGTGAAGGCGGGTCCCATGGCGACCTCCTCTTCTTTCCTTGTGTACCCGGCTCAGCCGGGAAGCTCGGACAGGCCGAAGCGCGACGATTGCAGGCGGAGCGTGCGCGCGTGGCGCACGAGCGGACCGATCGCCACCAGCGTGGCGAACAGGAGCAGGATCTCGATCTGGTAGACGGCGCCGTAGCCGACAGCGGGGCCCGCCATCGTCGGGCCGAGGTGGCCGGCGGCGGCGAGCGCGCCGACGCCGTCGCGGATGATGCCGCCGGCCGCGATGCCGAGGCCGGCCGCGGTCGCCTGCACGGCGCCCCAGGCGCCGAGGGCGAGGCCGGTGGCGCGGCCCTCGTCGAGGCCCATCGCCACCGTCAGCGTGCCGACGGCGAACAGGCCGCCGCCGAAGCCGACGAGGCCGATGCCGATGCGGAACAGGCCGGCCGACTCGAAGGGCGCCGACAGCGACACCAGCACGAAGGCCGGCAGCCCGGCGAGCGCGCCGTAGGCGGCGACCCGGTAGGGGTCGGCGCCGTGCACCAGCGCCCGGGCGGCGACGACGAAGCCCGCCAGCGCACCGCCGGCGAGCAGCGCCGACAGCGCCGAGGTGTCGCCGACGCCGAGCTTCAGGATCTCGCCGCCATAGGGCTCGAGGACCACGTCCTGCATGGTGAAGGCGGCCGTGCCGAGACCCACCGCGACGAGGAAGCGTGTGGCGCCGGTGCGCTGCAGGAAGGCGCGGAAGGCTTCGCCGAAGGCCGGCCGCGGGGTGTCGGAGCGGGTCGCCGCCGGGTTGCGCGCCTCCTGCTTCCACAGCGCGATGACGTTGAGCACGACGGTGAGCACCGCGGCGCCCTGGATCACCTGGATCAGCCGCTTCGGGCTGTAGTCCTGCAGCAGCGCCGAGAAGAAGAAGGCGCTGGCGACGGTGCCCAGCAGCAGCGCCACGTACATCATCGCGACAACGCTCGGGCGGGTGTCCGGCGGGGCGAGGTCGGTGGCGAGCGCGAGGCCGGCGGTCTGCGTCGTCTGCAGGCCGGCGCCGACCATCAGGAAGGCGAGGGCGGCGCCGAGCTGGCCCGCCCACACCGGCCCGTTGGTGCCGGTGCCGGAGAGAACCAGCAGCGCGAACGGCATGATGGCGAAGCCGCCGAACTGCAGGAGCGTACCGAACCAGATGTAGGGCACCCGCTTCCAGCCGAGCGCCGAGCGGTGGTGGTCGGAGCGGAAGCCGAGCAGCGCCCGGAACGGCGCGAAGACGAGCGGCAGCGACACCATCACGGCGACAAGCGAGGCCGACACCGACAGCTCGACGATCATCACCCGGTTCAAGGTGCCGACGAGCAGCACCGTCGCCATGCCGACGGTGACCTGGAACAGCGACAGGCGCAGCAGCCGGCCGAGCGGCAGTTCGGTCGAGACCGCGTCGGAGAACGGCAGGAAGCGCCGGCCGAGGCGCATCCACACTGCCGCCCACGTCATCGGCGACAGGCCGGCGGACGGGGCGCGGGACGTCACGGCAGGGTTGGCGGAGCGCTTCACGACCGGACGAGCTCCATCGCCTGGGAAATGTAGAAGCCGCTCGACACCCGCGCGGTGGCGGCGGGCCGCCAGCCGGCGAGGCCGGCGGTCGCGGCGATGCCGCGGCGGAGCGCCCGCTCGGCCACCGGCTCGATCGAGGGTGCCCGGTCGCTGCGCGGGAACAGGCCGCCGACGGCGTGCATGGTGGCGAGCAGCGGCGTGCGCGGCGCGAACGTGAACAGCACCGAGGTCTCGGTGCGCTCGGCGAGTGCTGCCAGCGCGTCGAGGGTGTCTGACAGGCGGTAGTGGATCAGGCAGTCCATCGTCACCGCGTGGTCGAAGCGGCCGAAGGCCGGGTCGAGCATGTCGCCGACGCGGAAGTCGATCGAGCCGGCGCCGAGATCGCGTGGCAGACGCTCGCGGGCGAGCCCGACCAGCGTCGGCGAGACGTCGACGGCGAGCACATGGGCGCCGCGGCGGGCCGCCTCGACGGCGAGCGAGCCGGTGCCGCAGCCGGCATCGAGCAGGCGGCGGCCGGTGAGATCCGCCGGCAGGCGCGACAGAAGCGTCGCCCGCATGGCGTCACGGCCGGCGCGCACGGTGGCGCGGATGCGGCCGACGGGCGCGTCGGAGGTGAGCCGCGACCATGCCTCGACCGCGGTGCGGTCGAAGTAGGTCTCGACGCGGCTGAGGCGCTCCCGGTAGGTGGCGGAGGTCATCGCGCGCGCCCCTCTCAATCGAAGCCGAGGAGATCGAAGATGTCGCGGTCCTTCATCGGCGCGCAGCTGTAGGGCGTGCCGCCGGCCCACAGGCCCGCCGCCAGCCGCAGATATTCCTGCTGCACCGCCTCGACCTCGGGCGCCGCCTCCATCTCGAACAGCGTCGCCTTCTTCAGGCGCGAGCGGCGGATGACGTCGAGGTCGGGGAAGCGGGCGATCGTCTCGAGGCCGACCGCCTTGTTGAACTTGTCGATCTGGTCGGTGGCGGCGGAGCGGTTGGCGATGACGCCGCCGAGCCGGACCGGGTAGTTCTTCGCCTTCGCCTGGATGGCGGCGACGATGCGGTTCATCGCGAAGATCGAGTCGAAGTCGTTGGCGGCGACGATCAGCGCCCGGTCGGCGTGCTGCAGCGGCGAGGCGAAGCCGCCACAGACGACGTCGCCGAGGACGTCGAAGATGACGACGTCGGTGTCGTCGAGCAGGTGGTGCTCCTTCAGCAGCTTCACCGTCTGGCCGACGACATAGCCGCCGCAGCCGGTGCCGGCCGGCGGGCCGCCCGCCTCGACGCACATCACGCCGGCGTAGCCCTCGAAGACGAAGTCCTCGGTGCGCAGCTCCTCGGCGTGGAAGTCGACGCCCTGCAGCACGTCGATGACGGTCGGGATCAGGCTCTTCGTCAGGGTGAAGGTCGAGTCGTGCTTCGGATCGCAGCCGATCTGCAGCACCCGCTTGCCGAGCTTGGCGAAGGCGACCGAGAGGTTCGAGGAGGTCGTCGACTTGCCGATGCCGCCCTTGCCGTAGACGGAGAAGACGCGCGCCGTGCCGATCGCCAGCGCCGGGTCGGCGAGCGGGTCCATGTGGACCTGCACGCTGCCGTCGCCGTCGAGGCCGCGGGCGGGGCGGATATTGGGGAGGGCGATGTTCACGGGGCTTCTCTCCTCGTCCGCAATCAGGCCGCGACGCCGACGGACACGCCTTCGAGGCGGTCCTCGAGGTCGTCGCCGGCCTCGCGCAGGGCCGACAGCATGGCGTCGTCCGGTGTCCAGTAGTTGCGCTCGTGCGCCTCGATCAGCCGGCCGGCGAGCTTCGCCGCCGCCGTCGGATTGAGGGCGGCGAGGCGGTCGCGCATTTCCGGGTCGAGCACGAAGGTCTCGGTGATGCGCTCGTAGACCCAGGGCTCGACGTGGCCGGTCGTCGCCGACCAGCCCATCGTGTTGGTGACGTGGCACTCGATCTGCCGAACGCCCTCGTAGCCGTGCTTGAGCATGCCCTCGTACCACTTCGGGTTGAGCATGCGCGTGCGGGTCTCGAGGGCGACCTGCTCCGACAGCGTCCGCACCGAACCCTCGCCGCGGGTCTGGTCGCCGATGTAGACGGGCACCGACTTGCCGGTCGCGCGCTTCACGGCGCGGCTGATGCCGCCGAGCGTGTCGAAGTACTGGTCGAGGGTGGTGACGCCGAGCTCGACCGATTCGAGGTTCTGGTAGGAGAGGTCGACGTCCTTCAGCACGCTCTCGAGCAGCGCCGTCTGCTGCGCCGGGCGGCCCTTGCGATCGTAGGCGAAGGACTTGCGGCGGGTGTAGGTCTCGGCGATCTCGTTCTCGTCGTCCCAAAGGCCGCTCTCGACGAGGTTGTTGACGTTGGCGCCGTAGGTGCCGTCGGCGTTCGAGAACACCCGCAGCGCCGCCGTCTCGAGGTCGCCGCCGTGCGCGGCCACATGCTGGCGGGCGTGCTTGCGGACGAAGTTCTGGTCGTCGGGCTCGTCGGCGCTGGCGGCGAGGTAGGACGCCTCGGCGAGGATCTGCATCTGCAGCGGCATCAGATCGCGGAAGATGCCGGACACAGTCATCACCACGTCGATGCGCGGGCGGCCGAGGTCGGCGAGCGGCACCAGCACGGCGCCGCAGAGCCGGCCGTAACTGTCGAAGCGCGGGCCCGCGCCCATCAGCGAGAGCGCCTGGGCGAGCGGCCCGCCCTCGCTCTTCAGGTTGTCGGAGCCCCACAGCACCAGCGCGATCGTCTCGGGGAAGCGGTGGCCCTCCGACATGTGCCGCTCGATCAGGCGCGTCGCCTGGCGGGCACCGTCGCGCATGGCGAAGGCGCTCGGGATGCGGAAGGGGTCGAAGCCGTGCAGGTTGCGGCCCGTCGGCAGGATGGCCGGGGTGCGCAGCAGGTCTCCGCCCGGGGCCGGGCGGATGAAGCGGCCGTCGAGCGCCCTCAGCAGCGCCGGGATTTCGGTGTCGACCTGCAGCAGCCGGTCGGTCTTGGCGAGCTCGACGAACATCGCGATACCGGCGGGATCGGTGACCCCCGCGGCAGCGGCGACGACCTCGGCCGGCTCGCCGGCGACGAGGCGCGCGATCACGGTGCGGTCGAGGCGGGCGCCGTGCGAGGCGTCGGCGAGCGAGAGCAGCAGGTCGACGCGCTCCTCGGCCGAGGCGGGCGTGCCGACGACGTGCAGGCCGTGCGGGATGAGGGTGTATTCGAGCTCCAGCACCGCACCGGCGAGCGAGGCGACGGCCGCCTCGGCCTCGTCGGCCGGCCAGGCCGGCTCCGCCGGCGCGAGGTCGAGGCCGGCGGCAAGCGCCTGGATGACGCCGGCGAGGTCGCGGCGGTCGGCGCTGTCCGGGGCCGGCAGCAGCCGCCAGCGCTCGATCGCATCCTTCAGGTCGAGCAGGCCGCGATAGAGCCCGGCGTGGGCCACCGGCGGCGTCAGGTAGCTGATCAGCGTGGCGGCGGAGCGCCGCTTGGCGATCGTGCCCTCGGACGGATTGTTGGAGGCGTAGAGGTAGATGTTCGGCAGGTCGCCGATCAGCCGGTCAGGCCAGTCGCGGGCGCCGAGACCGACCTGCTTGCCGGGCATGAACTCGAGTGCGCCGTGGGTGCCGAAGTGCAGCACCGCGTGGGCGCCGAAGTCCTCGCGCAGCCAGCGATAGCAGGCCGAGAAGGCGTGCGTCGGGGTGAAGCCCTTCTCGAACAGGAGCCGCATCGGGTCGCCCTCGTAGCCGAAGGCGGGCTGCACGCCGACGAAGACGTTGCCGAAGCGGGCGCCGAGCACGAACAGCGAGGCGCCGTCCGACTGTTGCCGCCCGGGGGCCGGGCCCCACTGCGCCTCGATCTCCTTGAGGTGCGGCTCGCGGCGGACGTGGTCGTCGGCGGAGATGCGGGTGTGGACGTTGGCGATCGCGCCGAAGCGGGCGGCGTTGCCCTCGATGATCGCCGAACGCAGGGCGTCGACGGTCGGCGGCACGTCCACCGCATAGCCGTCGGCGGCGAGCGCCGTCAGCGTGTTGTGCAGCGACTGGAACACAGAGAGGTAGGCGGCCGTGCCGGTGTTGCCGGCGTTCGGCGGGAAGTTGAAGAGCATGATCGCGAGCTTGCGCTCGGCCCGGGCGGTCCGGCGCAGCGTCACCAGGCGGTCGACGCGGGCGGCGAGCACCTCGGCGCGCTCCCGGCAGACCTGCATGTCGCGCGAGGTCTCGACGGTGGTCGCGGTGCACGACCGGTCGCAGCCGGTGCAGGCGACGCCGATGGCGCCGAAGCGGCCGCCGAAGATCATCGGGCCGCTGGCGCCGTCGAGTTCGGGGATCGCCACCATGATGGTCGATTCGACCGGCAGCAGGCCTCGGTCGGAGGCGCCCCACTCGCCGAGCGTCTGGAACTCCGACGGATGGGCGGCGAGGTAGGGCACGTCGAGCTTGGCCAGGACTTCCTCGGCCGAGCGCGCGTCGTTGTAGGCGGGCCCGCCGACGAGCGAGAAGCCGGTGAGCGACACCAGCGCGTCGATCGTCGGGCGGCCGTTCTTCATGAAGAAGCGGTCGATCGCCGGGCGCGCGTCGAGGCCGTTGGCGAAGGCCGGCACGACGTCGAGGCCGCGCTTCTCGAGCGCCGCGATGACACCGTCATAGTGACCGGCATTGCCGGCGATCAGATAGGAGCGCATGACCAAAAGGCCGATACGGCCGCGCGCCGGCCCGGCCGAGGCCGGCAGCTTCTCGGCGTGCTCGCCGAGGCGGCCCGGCATCGCCGGGTGGTAGACGCCGACGTCCGGATAGTCGATCGGCGGACGGACCTTGAGGATCCCGCGCAGCCCGCGACGCGGACCGTCGGCATAGCGGTCGACGACCATGCGCACGAGGTTGGCGATGTTCTCGTCGGAGCCCGCCAGCCAGTACTGCAGCGACAGGAAATAGGCCCGGAGGTCCTGCGCCGTTCCCGGCATGAACTTCAGGATCTGCGGCAGCCGACGCAGCATCTTCATCTGCCGGGCGCCAGCGGTCGCCGACTGGTCGCCGGGCTTGCCGCGCAGCTTCTTCAGGAACGACAGGGCGCCGCCCTGCGTGCCCCCCATCTTGAACTTGCCCATCCGCGTCAGTTTGGTGATCTGGCCTTCGCACATGCAGCAGATCATGGCGTCGCAGGCGTCGCGGCGGGCTTCCAGGGCCGGCCGGATGGCGCGGATCTGCTCGTCGAGGAAGATCATCGTGACGATAACGATGTCGGCCTTGCCGATGTCGGCGCGGCAGCGGTTCACCGCGGCGTCGTCGACGCCCCAGTTGGCGGCGGCGTGCATCGTCAGCGTCAGGCCCGGCAGTTCGCGGCTGAGAGTCGTCCGGGCGCGGTCGACCACGCCGCTCAGGTGGTTGTCGAGCGTGACGATCACGACGCGCAACGGCGTCGGATCAGCGTCCGAAATGCGCCCGAGCATCGTACAGCGTCTCCAGGGTGACGACAGCGACGCCCGTCTCGCGGGCGAAGAGTTCGGTGTTGCGGCGTGCTTTTCCGCGCACGAAGAACGGGATTTTTTTCAGTTCCTGCTCGGCCTCGCTGGCCCAGGACACCGCGGACGGTGCGGCGGCCGCCGGCGCGGCGGCGACGCCCGCCGCTGGCGCGGGGGCCACGGCGACCGCGGCGTCCAGGACCGGCGCCGGCTCCGGCGCCGCGGCCGGCATCGGCGTGGCGAGGTGGGAGCCGAGGTGCGAGGGGGCCGCGCCGTCGGCGAACTCGAAGTCGTCGCGGAACATCGCGAGCAGATGTTCCTCGAGGCCCATCATCAGCGGGTGCACGAAGGTGTCGAACAGGACGTTCGCGCCCTCGAAGCCCATCTGCGGCGAGGAGCGCGCCGGGAAGTCCTGGACGTGCACCGGCGCCGAGATCACCGCGCACGGGATGCCCAGGCGCTTGGCGATGTGGCGCTCCATCTGCGTGCCGAGCACGAGTTCCGGGTGCAATTCGGCGACCTTCGCCTCGACCTCGAGATAGTCGTCGGTGATCAGCGCCTCGACGCCGTAGTCCTTCGCCGCCTCGCGGACCTCGCGGGCGAACTCGCGGGCGTAGGTGCCGATGCCGACGACCTGGAAGCCGAGCTCCTTCGCCGCCACCCGCGCCGCCGCCACCGCATGGGTGGCGTCGCCGAAGACGAAGACGCGCTTGCCGGTGAGGTAGGTCGAATCGACCGAGCGCGAGTACCAGGGAAGACGCGAGCCCTCGGCGGCGAGCACGGCCGAGACGTCGACGCCGGCGACCCGGCCGACCTCGGCGATGAAGTCGCGCGTCGCCCCGACGCCGATCGGCACCGTCGTCACCATCGGCTGGCCGAAGGTGCGCTTCAGCCAGGTGGCAGCCGTCAGCCCCGTCTCCGGATAGAGCACGACGTTGAAGTCGGCCTCGCCGAGGCGGGCGATGTCGGCCGGCGTCGCGCCGAGCGGCGCGCACACGGCGACGTCGACGCCGAGGGAAGCGAGCAGCGACGTGACTTCCTTGACGTCGTCGCGGTGGCGGAAACCGAGGGCGGTGGCCCCAAGCAGGTTGCAGCGCGGGCGGGTGCCGGCGGCACGCGGCGCGCGCTCCGTGCCGGGGGCCGGCGCGGACGGGCCGGCGAGGGCGCGGACGATCCGGTAGAAGGTCTCGGCCGCCCCCCAGTTTTCCTTCTTCTGGTAGGACGGCAGCTCGAGCGGGATCACCGGGATCGGCAGGTCGAGGGCGCGCGCGAGGCCGCCCGGATCGTCCTGGATGAGCTCGGCCGTGCAGGAGGCGCCGACGATCATCGCCTGCGGGGCGTGGCGCTGGTAGGCGTCGCGCATCGCCACCTTGAAGAGCTCGGCGGTGTCGCCGCCGAGGTCGCGGGCCTGGAAGGTCGTGTAGGTGACCGGCGGGCGCTCTGAGCGCCGCTCGATCATGGTGAAGAGAAGGTCGGCGTAGGTGTCGCCCTGCGGCGCGTGCAGCACGTAGTGCAGGCCGCGCATGGCGGTGGCGACGCGCATCGCGCCGACGTGCGGGGGGCCCTCGTAGGTCCAGACCGTGAGCTGCATCGGTCAGACCTCCAGCCGGTCGCGGCGGCCGAGCGGCCGGGCGAAGAGTTCGGCGAGGTCACCGGCCTGCTCGTAGCCGTGCACCGGCGAGAACACGAGCTCGATCGACCACTTGGTGGTGAGGCCCTCGGCCTCGAGCGGATTGGCGAGGCCGAGGCCGCAGACGACCAGGTCCGGCCGGGCGACGCGGCAGCGGTCGAGCTGACGGTCGACGTCCTGGCCTTCCGAGAGCTGCACGCCGGCCGGCAGGAGCGCGAGCTCGGCGGCGAGGTGCTTGCGGTGAAGCGTCGGCGTGCCGACCTCGATCGGCCGCATGCCGAGCTCGCGGGCGAGGAAGCGGGCGAGCGGCACTTCGAGCTGCGAGTCGGGGAAGAAGAACACCGTCTTGCCCGACAGCGCCTCGCGGTGGCGGGCGACGGCGCGGATCGCGCGCTCGCGGGCGGAGCGCGTCACCTGCTCGAAGCGCTCCGGTGCGACGCCGAAGGCGGTCGCCGCCGCCTGCAGCCAGGCCGTCGTGCCCTCGGCGCCGAACGGGAACGGCGCCGACAGGCGCTCCGCGCCGCGCTCGACGAGCAGGCGGCCGGTCTCGGCGAGGAAGGGCTGCGCCAGCAGGAGGCGGGTGTTCGCCCCGATCGCCGGCTGCTCGGTGGAGCGGCGCGGCGGGAAGAAGGCGACGGGGATGCCCATCTCGGCGAACAGCCGGCGGAACTGGTCCTCGACGACGTCGGGAAGCGTGCCGGCCACCAGCAGAGAGGCGGGCGCATCGGCGCCGGCCGCCGGCAGTTCCGGCACCAGGGACGCGAGGCAGGCGTCCTCGCCCTCGGTGAAGGTCGTCTCGATGCCACTGCCGGAGTAGGCGAGCACGCGCACCGCCGGGGCGAAGCCCTTCGACAGCCGGTGGGCGGCGCGGGTGAGGTCGAGCTTGATCACCTCGGACGGGCAGGACCCGACGAGGAAGAGCACGCGGATGTCGGGGCGGCGCTCGAGCAGCCGGCCGACGACGCGGTCGAGCTCGTCGTCGAGGTCGGCGAGGCCGGCGAGGTCGCGCTCGTCGATGATGGCGGTGGCGAAGCGCGGCTCGGCGAAGATCATCACGCCGGCGGCCGACTGGATGAGGTGGGCGCAGGTGCGCGAGCCAACGACGAGGAAGAAGGCGTCCTGGATCTTGCGGTGCAGCCAGACGATGCCTGTCAGCCCGCAGAACACCTCGCGCTGGCCGCGCTGGCGCAGGACCGGGCGCTCGGCACCGGCGTCGGCGTCGGCGCAGCCGAGCGCGGCCGGGGCGATGGCGACGCGCTCGTTCACGACGCCGCCCCCAGGCCGTGCACCGGGCCCGCCTGCCGGTCCGCCCGCTCCATGTCGAGGCGGGCTGCCCTGAGCTTCAGGAGGAACTGGCCGGCGTTGATGACGTAGGTGGCGTAGGCCGCGAGCGCGAGCAGCATCAGCTGCGTGGCGTCGAGCGAACCGGTGTAGAGCGCCGCCAGGTAGGCCGTGTGCAGCGCCAGCACCAGCATGCTGAACACGTCCTCCCAGAAGAAGGCGGGTACGAACAGCCACTTGCCGAAGACGACCTTCTCCCAGATCGAGCCGGTGACCATGATCAGGTAGAGGACCAGGGTCTTCACGACGATCGAGGCGGTGGCGATGGCGAGGCCCTCGCCGGTGAGGAACCAGCGGATGACGAGGCCGAGGCTGACCAGGAAGACGAGAAACTGGACGGGCGCGAGCACGCCCTGCACCAGCGTCCAGCGGGTGGCATCGCGGCGAACCCGCTCGGCGGCCGTATAGAGGGCCGGTCGTCCGTTCGATGGCGCGCCGCTGTCCCGCATCTTCAAGGCCGACCCTCCCGTGTCGTTGGATCAAAAGCTAGAACCGGTCCACGGGGTGTGTCAATCAAATTGGACGTAAATTTCGATTTACAGACCTCGCGCGCGGTGCTTCTCTCTGTGGGCTCCCGGTGGGCGGCGCTCGCCGGCGGATCGGTCGGCCTGTGTAGCGGAGGTCATCTCTCGCGCTTCGCGGCGCCCGGGCTCTATTGCACCGCAGCGATCGTTGTTGCAGCGCACTGTATTGATGACTTTCTGGAATACTGACAATTTTGATTGACACTGACCGGACTGCGGTGTGTTCTTCAGAGGCGGGGAGCGACCAACGGTCGCATAAGACGAAAGGTGACCCCCATGCCGCACATGGACAACGTCACCAAGGCTAGCTTCAGTCTCGACGGCACCGGCGAGTGTAGCGACGACCAGCAGAGCCGCCGCCCCACACATCCCGGCCTGATCTTTTCAAACGACACTCGACATTCCGGCATTGCCGACACGATCTATACGATTGAGGCAGAAGTGATTCCGCGGCTGCTGATCTCGTCGCGGACGACGAGGACGCACACGCGGCCGAATACGTCGATCCCGCGGCTGACGACGACGCCTCGTCTGGAGACGGAGGTGGCGATCCTGACGCAGATCGTCCTGCTCGACGAAGCCCATGCGGCCTATGCCTTCGTGTCGTCGATGCGGGCGCGCGGCGTCGGCCTCGAGACCATCTTCCTCGACCTGCTCGCGCCCACGGCCCGCCTCCTCGGCGAGATGTGGACGGATGATCGCTGCTCGTTTTCCGAGGTCACCCTCGGCCTCTGCCGGCTGCAGCAGGTTCTCCGGCAGCTGAGCACCGTCTTCGACGAAGAGCCGGAGCCGATCCCGAGCGCCTCCAGCGTACTCCTGACGGCAATTCCCGGAGAGCAGCACACCTTCGGGCTGCTGATGCTCGAGGAATTCTATCGTCGCGGTGGCTGGGACACGCTTCTATTGATGCCCGGCGGTGACAAGGAAATCTGCACGGCGGTATCGCGGGAGTGGTTCTCCGCCGCCGGGATTTCGGTCAGCTGCAGCTTCTCGCAGGACGGCCTGCGGGCCCTGATCAGCGAGATGCGTCGCTCGTCCCGCAATCCGGATATCGCCATCCTCGTCGGGGGACGGGCCTTCGGGGCTGACCCGGAGCTTGCATTCGCCGTCGGTGCGGACGCGACCGCGGTTGACGGACGAGAGGCGATCGTTCAGACACACCGGCTGGTGGGCGACATGCGCCATGCGGGCGACCGTCGGTCTGGTTAGATCGCTATGTGAGGGGTTGGCTCGGCCATGGAGGCTTCGGTCTCAGCTCGGCGCCCAAATGAATTCGCCGCCACGGAGACGTGGCTCGAAGCCCTCGACGCTTCTTCGGCCGCCAAGCTGATCGGTGTCGCCGCCGACGTCGCCTTTCTCCTCGACCGCGACGGTGTCATCCGCGACCTCGCCTTCACCGAGGAGGATGCCGGCGCCCCGATCGGCCGCCGCGAGTGGGTCGGCCGGCCCTGGGTCGAGACCGTCACCATCGAGAGCAAGTCGAAGGTCGAGCAGCTCCTCCAGGATGCCGCCGCGCAGCGCGCGCCGGCCTGGCGCGAGATCAACCAGACCTCCGCGGACGGTGGCGACATTCCGATTCGCTGCTCGGCGGTGGCCCTCGGTCCCGACGGACCGGTGGTCGCGCTCGGCCGCGACCTCAGGCCGACCTGGACACTGCAGCAGCGCCTCGTCGAGGCGCAGCGCGCCATGGAGCGCGAGTACGGGCGCCTGCGCAACACCGAGACGCGCTACCGCCTGCTGTTCCAGCTCGTCTCCGAGCCCATCCTCATCGTCGAGGCGGCCAGCGGCCGCATCGTCGAGGCCAATCCCGCCGCCGGGCGTCTGACCGGCAGCACCGCGGCGAAGCTCGCCGGCCGCAACGCGACGGACCTGTTCGAGCCAGCCAGCGCCGCGGTGGTGCAGGCCCTCGTCAACAAGGCGGGCATGGTCGGCCGCGCCGACGACACGCTTGTGCGCATCGCCGGCAGCGACGCCGACATCCGTATCGGCATCTCGCTGTTCCGCCACGAGGGCGCCGCGCACCTGCTGGTGCGGCTGTCGCACCCAGACGCCGAGCCGCCCGCCGATCCGGCCCAGGTCCGCCGCGCCCAGGCCTACGAGATCGCCATGGGCATGCCCGAGGCCCTCGTCATCGTCGACGACAGCCAGCGCATCCTCGACGCCAACGCCTCCTTCCTCGAGCTCGTCGAGCTCGGCTCGCTCGAGCAGGCGCGCGGCCAGCCGCTCGACCGCTGGCTCGGCCGGCCGGGCGTCGACGTCCGCATCCTCGCCTCCAACCTGCGCGAGCACGGCTCGCTGCGCGACTTCGCGACGATCGTGCGCGGCGAGTACGGCGGCCACGACGAGGTGGAGGTGACGGCGGTGTCCGTGCCCCACCAGCAGCAGCCGTGTGCCGGCCTGATCCTGCGCACGGTCGGGCGCCGACCCGTCCCGCAGACGCAGGACGGCGGCGAGACTCGCCTGCCCTCGGTCGCCAACATCACCGAGCGCGTCGGCCGCGTGCCGCTGAAGGAACTCGTTCGCGAGACCAGCGACATGATCGAGCAGATGTGCATCGAGGCGGCCCTGAAGCTCACCTCGGACAACCGCGCCTCCGCCGCTCAGATCCTCGGCCTCAGCCGCCAGAGCCTCTATGCGAAGCTCCGCCGCTACGGCATCGGCGACATAGACGACGACGCCTCCGACAACGACGCCTGAGCGTCGCCGGCGGCCCGCCTCGTTCGCAAGCCCGTCGCATCGCCGGCCAGCATGGTTCACTAGCCCGCCCGCAAAAACAAAAAGGGCGCCGTCACGCGATGGTCGTCGCGCGATGACCGCGGAGCGACGCGTCCGCCACCGTCCCGCGCGATCCGGAACAGCCGAGCAGCCGTTTTCGCCTGTCAATTCGCCTAGACAGTCGGAAGTGTCGCATCTACTCTCGGCGACATGAGCGCTCCGTCCGTCCCCGCCGTCGTCGAGCTTCTGAAGCCGATCACCTGGTTTGCGCCGATGTGGGCGTTCGGGTGCGGGGTGGTGTCCTCGGGCGGCTCCTTCGCCGACCACTGGCCGACGGTGTTCGCCGGCATCCTGCTGTCCGGCCCGCTCGTCTGCGCCACCAGCCAGGCGGCGAACGACTGGTTCGACCGCCACGTCGACGCCATCAACGAGCCGAACCGGCCGATCCCGTCCGGTCGCATCCCCGGCCGCTGGGGGCTCTACATCGCCCTCCTGTGGACGGCGCTCTCGATCGCCGTGGCGATCCCGCTCGGGCCGTTCGTGGTGGCCGCCGCCGTGGTCGGACTGGCACTCGCCTGGGCCTACAGCGCCCCGCCCTTCCGCCTCAAGCTGAACGGCTGGTGGGGCAACGCCGCCGTCGGCCTCTGCTACGAGGGCCTGCCCTGGTTCGTCGGCGCCGCGGTGATGTCGGCGACAATGCCGAACGGCTACATCCTGGCGCTCGCCGCGCTCTATTCGATCGGCGCCCACGGCATCATGACCCTCAACGACTTCAAGGCCGTCGAGGGCGACATCCGCATGGGCATCCGCTCGCTGCCAGTGCAGCTCGGCGTCGACCGCGCCGCCCGCTTTGCCTGCCTCGTCATGGCGGTGCCGCAGATCGTCGTGGTGGCGCTGCTGATCGCCTGGGGCAAGCCGCTGTTCGGCGCCATTGTCGCCATGCTGCTGCTCGCGCAGGTGCTGCTGATGGGCCGCCTGCTCGCCGACCCGAACGGCAAGGCCGCCTGGTACAACGCCACCGGCACCACCCTCTACGTTCTCGGCATGCTGGTCTCCGCCATCGCCATCCGCTCGCTCGGAGCCGGCTGATGTCGGGCGCCACCCTTGGCTGGATCGGCATCGTCCGCCTTGGGCTGGTGCAGACCGCGCTCGGCGCCATCGTCGTGCTCACCACCTCGACGCTCAATCGCGTCATGGTCGTCGAACTCGCCCTGCCGGCGATGCTGCCCGGCATCCTCGTCGGCCTGCACTACGGCCTGCAGATGCTGAGGCCCCGCTGGGGCTACGGCTCCGACCAGAGCCGCCGGCGCACGCCGTGGATCGTCGCCGGCATGGCGGTGCTGGCGACCGGCGGGGCGCTCGCCGCCGTC
>CALRZT010000043.1:0-20122 GCA_943372725.1 Pseudoxanthobacter soli DSM 19599 | reverse complement strand
CAGACGGCCTGCGTCGTCGACGTGCTGCGCGGCCGCGACGGTGGCTGGAGCGCACAGCGCCGCGACGACGGCCGGGTACCGGCACGCGAACTCGTCCGTCTCTACGGTCCCGCGACGCTGCTCGGCGTCCTGCTCGGTGCCGCCGCCTGGGCGATCTCGCTGCCGCTGCTGTTGTGGATGAGCCCCGTCGTCGCGGGTCTCCTCCTCGCCATGCCGCTCGCGATGGTGACGTCCTCGCGCGCCGCCGGCATCGGCCTCGCGCAGCTCGGGCTGCTGTCGACGCCAGAGGAAAGCTCTCCACCGCCGGAACTCGCGGGCCTGTCCGACCTCCTCGCGACGCCACCCGCCACCGCCGCCGACCACGAGGCGGTGCGGGCTCTCGCCGCCGATGACGCACTTCTCGGCCTCCACAGCGCCATGTTGCCCGACAGCGGCCGGCGCAAGCCCGGCGACGTCGCGCCGGAGCGCCTCGTCGCGCGGGCGAAGGTCGATGACGCGGCGTCTCTCGCCGAGGCTCTCTCGGCGCTCACGCCCCGCGAGAAGACCGCCGCCCTCGCCGACAGCGAGGCCCTGGCGCGGCTGCTCGACCTCGCCTCGGCGGAAGCCGCCGCGACACCCCGCAGACCGCCGGCGGCCCGCGCATCCTGATCGCTGTCCGCCCCCGGCCGTCATCGACCGGGCACGCGAGGACGTCCCGCCCGAAGCGGGCGAACGGCGGCGCCGTCGGCCGGGACGCCGGTGCACGGTCCGTCGGCCGCCTGCCGCCAACGGATCACAGCGCAGAGCCCTCCCCGCATGCGAGCCCGCTTGAACTCGCGCTCCCGGCGTGTATTGTTATGGTCAATAACAGTTATGGGAGGTCGCATGCGACCGTCGATACCCTCGGTCCGCACGCCAGGGCGCGCGAACAGCGCCGGTAGCAGGATGACTGCCTGCATCCTTCCGCCGCCCGGCGGCGCGATCGCCTCCCCTGCCGGCCCTGCTGGCCCTGCTGGCCCGACGACGTCCCGTCGCGGATGCTGACGATGGTTCCCGCCGAAACCCTCGCCATCACCATCGACGGGCCCGTCGCCACCCTGACGATGAGCCGCCCGGAAAAGCGCAACGCCATGTGCGACGCGCTGCTCGCCGCCATCGACGCCTTCTACACGCGCCCGCCGGACGGCGTGCGGGTCGTCGTGCTGACCGGCAGCGGCGGCCATTTCTGTTCGGGCCTCGACCTGTCGGAGCACGTCGCCCGCGACGCCGAGACGACGATGCGCCATTCCCGCAACTGGCACCGCGTCATGGAAGCGGTGCAGTTCGGCGGCCTCGTCACGGTCTCGGCGATGGAGGGCGCGGTGATCGGCGGCGGCCTCGAGCTCGCGGCGGCCACCCACGTGCGCATCGCCGAGCCATCGGTGATCTTCCAGCTGCCCGAAGGCCGGCGCGGCATCTTCGTCGGCGGCGGCGCCTCAGTGCGCATCGGCCGCATCCTCGGTGCCGACCGGATGATCGAGATGATGCTCACCGGCCGCAAGTACGGTGCCGACGAGGGCCTGCGGCTCGGGCTCGCCCACTATTCCGTCGGTGCCGGTGAGGCGCTGCCGCTCGCCCGCGAGCTCGCCGCGAAGATCGCCGGTAACGCGCCGCTGTCGAACTACATCATGGTGCAGGCGCTCGCCCGCATCTCCGACATGGCGACCGCCGACGGCCTCTTCGCCGAGAGCCTCTGTGCGGCCATCACCCAGACGAGCCCCGATGCCGTCGAGGGCCTCAGGGCCTTCCTCGAGAAGCGGGCGCCGACGTTTCGCTGACACGCCGCCGCCGCCGACAACCGTGCCGACCGAATGCAACGACAACATTTCCCTGGGAGGGGACCGTGGATCGTCCTGACGATCAGCGCGGGCCGCGCTACCGGCCACAGCGGGTGGACCTCGACCGGCGCCCCGACGGGACGCTCATGCTGCGCGCGCCCGACGCGGTCGGGCCGGCCGCTGCGAGCGTCGGAGCCTGGCTCGATCAGTGGGCGGCTGCCGCACCGGACCGCGTCGCCGTCGCGGAACGATCCGGCGAGGGCTGGCGCACCGTCACCTACCGCGATCTCCTCGAGCAGGTGCGGGCCGTCGGCGCCGCGCTCCTCGGGCGCGGCCTCGGCGGCGGCGGCCGCATCGCCTTCCTGTCCGGCAACGGCGTCGACCACCTGATCCTGGCGCTCGCCGCGCAGTATGTCGGCGCCATCGCAGTGCCCATCGCGGAACAGTACGGCCGCATGCCCGAGGCCGCCGACCGCCTCGCCGGCGTCCTCGCCAAGGTGCGCCCGCAGATGGCCTTCGTCGCGAAGGCGGCCCCGTTCGCCCGGGCGCTGGCGACGGCGGAGCTTGCCGGCACGGAGATCGTCGCCGTCGACGGCGACGGCGCCGGCCGTCCGGTGACGGGCTTCGACACCCTCCTCGCCGGCGACGCCACAGCCGATGTGGACGCCGCCCACGCAACCGTCGGCCACGACACCGTCGCCAAGATCCTCTTCACCTCCGGCTCGTCCTCCGCCCCGAAGGGCGTCGTCACCACCCACGGCATGATGTGCGTGAACCAGGCGCAGATCGCCGTGGCGTGGCCCTTCCTCGCCGACCGGCCGCCCCGCCTGCTCGACTGGCTGCCGTGGAACCACGTCTTCGGCGGCAGCAAGAACGTCAATCTCGTACTGTCCCACGGCGGCAGCCTCTACATCGACGACGGCAAGCCGACGCCCGCCGGTTTCGCGCGGACCTGCGAGAACATCCTCGCCCACGCCGGCACGGTCTCCTTCAACGTGCCCGTCGCCTACAGCCTGCTGGTCGAGGCGGCCGAGAAGGACAAGGCGCTGCGCCGGCGCTTCTTCGGCGACCTCGACCTGCTGTTTTACGCCGGAGCCTCGATGGCGGCGCCGATCTGGGAGAAGCTCGAGCGATACTGCCTCGAGGAGAGCGGCCGCCTGCCGCTGATGGCCTCGAGCTGGGGCATGACCGAGACGGCGCCCTCCTGCGTGATGGTGCAGGAGCCCGTCGGCCGCTCCGGCGTCATCGGCGTGCCGCTGCCGGGGGTCGAGGTGAAGCTCGTCCCCGACGCCGACCTGCGCTGCGAGATGCGCGTCCGCGGCCCGAACGTCATGCGCGCCTATCTCGACGATCCCGAGCGCTCCGCAAGCGCCTTCGACGAGGAGGGCTTCCTGCTGACCGGCGACGCCGTCCGCTTCGCCGACCCCGCCGATCCGGCGCGCGGTCTCGTCTTCGACGGCCGCGTCGGCGAGGACTTCAAGCTCAGCACCGGCACCTGGGTCCACGTCGGCCGTCTGCGCCTCGATGCGATGCGCGAGCTGCGCGGCGTCGCCGCCGACGTCGTCGTCTGCGGACACGACCGGGCGGAGATCGGCCTGTTCGTCTTCCCCGACCGCACGCTCGCGGCTGGCCTCACGGGTGCCGATGGCGCGATCGTCGACGCCGGCCTGCAGCGGGCCGTCGCCGAGCGTCTCCACCTCCTCAACGCCGAGGCCACTGGCTCGTCGCGCCGCATCGCCCGCGCGCTCGTGCTCTCCGAGCCGCCGTCGGTCGCCGGCCACGAGATCACCGACAAGGGCTCGCTCAACGTCGCCAACGTGCTGAAGCGGCGCGCCGCGCTGCTCGACCGCCTCTATGACGACGCCGACCCGGCGGTCGTCCGCCTCTGACGCACCGGAAGGAGCCGTCCATGGTCGATTTCGCGGCTGTCCGGGCCATCGACTTCCACACCCACGCCGAGGAGCCGTGCGGCCACCACGCCGACGACGGCTACGACGACCTGCAGACGACGATGGCGAAATACTTCGGCGCGCCGTGGACGCACCCGCCGACGATCGACGAGACGGCCGCCCACTACCGTGCCCAGAACATCGCCGCCGTCATATTCCCGGTCGATGCCGAGCGCGAGACCGGCTACCGGCGCTACCGCAACGAGGAGGTGGCGGAAGCCGCCGCCCGGCACGCCGACATCCTGATCCCATTCGCCTCGATCGACCCGCACAAGGGCCGGCTCGGCGCGCGCGAGGCACGCACGCTCGTGCGCGACCACGGCATCCAGGGCTTCAAGTTCCACCCGACCATGCAGGGCTTCTTCCCGAACGACCGCATGGCCTGGCCGCTCTACGAGGCGATCGCCGAGACCGGCAAGCCCGCCCTCTTCCACACCGGCCAGACCGGCGTCGGCGCCGGCATGCGCGGCGGCAACGGCATGCGGCTGAAGTTCTCCGATCCCATGTACATCGACGACGTCGCCGTCGACTTCCCCGACATGCCGATCATTCTCGCCCACCCCTCCTTCCCCTGGCAGGAGGAGGCGCTCGCCGTGGCGACCCACAAGCCGAACGTCTACATCGACCTTTCCGGCTGGTCGCCGAAGTACTTCCCCGAGATCCTCGTCCGCTACGCCAACACCATCCTCAAAAAGAAGATGCTGTTCGGCTCCGACTGGCCGATGATCGCGCCGGAGAAGTGGCTCGACGCCTTCGACAAGGCGGCGTTCCGCGACGAGGTGCGGCCGCTGATCCTGAAGGAGAACGCGCTCAGGCTGCTCGGCGCCATCGGCGCCGCCTGACGCCCGCATCCCGCCGCCTCGGCACCCTTCAGCCGGAGGCCGACTTGAGGCGGGCGAGGGCCTCCCGCAGGGCCGCGTGCTCGGCAGGAGACAGGCCCCCGAACAGCCGCGCCTCGTGCGCCGCGACGGCCTTGCAGGCCTTCTCCGCCAGCCTCTGGCCCGCGAGCGTCGCGCGCAGAGCATAGGCGCGACGATTGCGCGGCACCGCATTGCGGTTAAGCAGCCCCGCCTCCTCCAGCGCATCGAGGACGACGACGATGTTGGAGCGCTCGACCGACAGCGCCTGGGCGAGCTGCGTCTGGGTGATGTCGGGGTTGTCGATCACCACCATCAGCGTCGAGAACGACAGCATGCGCAGCCCGAACGGCTCGAGCACGCGGGCGAGGTCCGACTGCACGACGTTGAAGGCGCGCTTCATCAGGTAGCCGGTGAACCGCTCGAGGCGGGCATCAGAGACGGTTCCGTCCTGCGCGCCCTTGTCCCCCGGCGGATCGGCCGTCGCGCCCTTCATCGCTCCCTCACGTCAGCAGGAACAGCGTGATTGCCGGAAAGGCCGCGAGGATCGCGACCCGCACGAGGTCGGTGGCGACGAAGAACATCACCGCCTTGTAGGTCTCGCGGATCGGGGTGGTCCGGTCCATCGCGTTGATGACGAAGAGGTTGAGCCCGACCGGCGGCGTGATCAGCCCGACCTCGACGACGATCAGCACGAGGATGCCGAACCAGATCGCCATGTGCTCCTGGCTCATGCCGAAGTCGAGCCCGGACATCATCGGGAAAAAGATCGGGATGGTGAGCAGGATCATCGACAGGCTGTCCATCACGCAGCCGAGCAGGAGGTACATGACCAGGATGATGGTCAGTACCAGCCACGGCCCGTAGCCCTGCTCGATGACGAATGTCGAGATCAGCTGTGGCACCTGGGTAAGCGCCAGGAAGGCGTTGAAGAAGGCGGCGCCGAGCACGATGAAGAAGATCATCGCGGTCGCCACCGCGGTCGACATCAGCGCCTGCCAGAGCTTCGCCCAGGTGAGCTCGCCGGACGCCCAGGCGATGACGCCGGTGCCGAGCGCTCCGACCGAGGCCCCTTCCGTCGGCGTGAAGATGCCCGTGTAGATGCCGCCGACCACGGCGATGAAGACGAGGATCACCGGCCAGACCGCCAGCAGCGACTGCCAGCGCTCCGCGTAGCCCATGCGCGGCTGCCGGCCGGCGCTGTGGGGATAGATCCGTACATAGAGCGCGATGACGAGGACGTAGCCGATCGCCGCCAGGATGCCGGGGATGAAGGCGGCGAGGAACAGCTTGGCGATGTTCTGCTCGGTGAGCGTCGCGTAGACGACGAGGATCACCGAGGGCGGGATCAGGATGCCGAGGGTGCCGCCGGCCGCCAGTGTCGCGGTCGAGAGGCCGCCGGCATAGCCGGCGCGGCGCAGTTCAGGCAGTGCGACCTGTGCCATCGTCGCGGCGGTGGCGAGCGACGAGCCGCAGATTGCGCCGAAACCGGCGCAGGCTCCGACGGCCGCCATCGCCGTCCCGCCGCGGTAGTGGCCGAGGAAGGCCTCCGCCGCCTTGAACAGGGCCCGGCTCATGCCGCCGATGCCGGCGAGATAGCCCATCAGCAGGAAGATCGGCACGATCGACAGCGAGTAGCTCGAGAAGGTCGAGTAGGTCTCGGTCTTCAGCTTCGCCAGCACGATGTTGGGACTGCCCGTCACCATCCACATGCCGCCGATGCCGCAGACCAGCATGGCGAGGCCGATCGGGGCGCGCAGGAAGATGATGAGGAGGAGGACGGGGAACGACCACAGCCCGATCTCGACGGCACTCAATGGACGGACTCCCCGCCGATCGGGCGCGTGTCGTGGCCCGTGAAGACTGCACGCACCCGGTCGGCCGCCGACCACGCGGCGACGATCACGGCCACGGTGGCCGGTACGCTGCAGGCCGCGTAGGCCCACCAGACCGGAAACTGCAGCAGGAAGGTCGTCTCGCCGTTGCCGACCTTCTGGACCAGGCCGGCGCCGAGCCGCCAGGCGATCAGTGCGAGGGCGAGCGCCGCGACGCATTCCCAAACGGCGAGCAGCACCCGGTTGGCACCGTCCGGCAGCGCGCTGGTGAAGACGTCGACCGTCGCGTGCCCCGCCCGCAGCTGGCAGAGCGGCAGGAAGGCGAAGACCGAGAAGGCGATGCCCGCTTCCACCAGTTCGAAGTCGCCGGTGACCGGCCCGAGCCCGAAGTCGATCAGGGCACGGCCGACGATGCTGGCGCACGTCATGACGATGAGAGCGACGAGCACGACGCCGCCGGCCGTGGCCGAGGCGAGCGCCAGTCGCGAGATAAGCCGTTGCATCGTCCGCCCCGCTCCCCTCGGGGCGCCATTGCTGGCGCCCCACGCGCTTGTGACGCAGCGCTCAGTTGCCGGCGGCGATGGCGGCGCGGGCCTCGTCGAGGAGGGCCTGGCCGTTGATCCCCTTGTCGGTCATTTCCTTGACCCAGGTATCGATCGTTGGCTGTGCCGCGGTCTTCCACTCGGCGATCTGCTCGGGGGTCAGCTCGATGATGTTGTTGCCGAGATTGACGGCGAGCTGGCGCGCGCCGTTGTCCGCCGCCTGGCTGACGCGGCCCGCCTCGGCGGAGAAGTCGACGCCCGAATTGGCGTCGATCACCGCCTTCAGGTCGGCCGGCAGGCCCTCGTAGACGTCCTTGTTCATCGCCAGGATGAACGTCGCCGTGTAGAGCGGCGCGCCGGGGAACTCGGTGTGGTTCTTGACGAGTTCCGACGACTTGATCGAGGCCGTGACCTCCCAGGGCAGAATCGTCGCGTCGATGACGCCCTTCGACAGCGCCTCAGGCACCGCCGGCACCGGCATGCCGACCGGCGTCGCGCCGAGCGAGGTCGCCATCATGTTGGTGACGCGGGTCGGTGCGCGCAACTTGACGCCCTTCAGGTCCGCGACGGTGGTGATCGGCGTCTTCGAGTGGATCAGGCCCGGCCCGTGCGTCCACAGGCCGATGATCTTCACGTCCTTGAAGTCCGTGTCGAACATGTGCTTCTCGCCGAGCTGCCAGTAGGCCCGGGAAGCGCCCTCGGCGTCCTTGATCATGAACGGCAGCTCGAACACCTCGCTCTGCGGAAAGCGGCCCGGCGTGTAGCCCGGCAGCGTCCACACCACATCGGCGACGCCGTCGACCACCTGGTCGTAGAGTTCGCCCGGCTTGCCGCCGAGCTGCATCGCCGGGTAGTGCTCGAACTTGATGCGGCCGTTCGACTCCTTCTCGATCGCCTCCATCCACGGCACCAGCACGCCGGCCGGAACCGGCGCCTGGGCCGGCAGGAACTGGTGAAGCTTGAGCGTGACCTCCTGGGCGGCGGCGCCGCCGACGGAGAGGGCGAGAGACAGCGCGGCGGCACCGAGGCCGAGCGCGGTCGACTTGAGAATCGCACGGGTGCTGAAGATCGTCGTCATCCTGTCGCTCCTCCTCTGTCGGCCCCCGTCGTCGGGGGCGGCGGGTGGATCGCCCCGCGCCTCGGCGCGGCGGTCGTCCTCGCGTTCCGGAACATCCGGCGCGGCCCGCAGTCTTTCGGCTAGACTATAATTGTTATTGCCAATGTCAATCTGCGGCGAGGGCGTCGATGGCCGCTCCGCGCCCCGTGCCGAACCGTCGTCGGGGCGGCTACGCCGGCCACTTCGGCGGCGCGGCGGGGCGAGCCGGCGGGCGGGCGAAAGCCGCCGGAGTGGCGGCATATCGGCCCCCCGCGGTCATCGCGGGATTCCGCTTTGACAAAGCCGCCCGGGCGACTGTATGGGGACCCCGCTTTCATGACACCGCGAGGCGCGCGACGTGGCAAAACCGGAACTTGGGGTGAAGCGGCTCTGCCCCAGCTGCGGCACCAAGTACTACGACCTCAATCGCAGCCCGATCCTGTGCCCGAAATGCGGCACGACGTTCGACGCCGGGCAGCCGGCCGTGCGCCCGGAGAAGCTCGCCAAGATCGTCCCGATCGAAGAGGTCGAGGTCGACGAGGTGGTGGCCGACGTCGAGCTGGTCAGCCTCGAGGAGGCCGATGCCGAGGCGAGCGGCGGTGAGGTCGTCGATGACATCGACCCCGAGGAGATCGCCGAGATCGATCCGGGCGAGGACGAGTTCCTCGAGGAGGAAGAGGGCGACGACGACGTGGCCGACATCATCGGCGACGTCGAGGACGAAGAAGAGCGCTGACCCGCGCTTCCCGAATGACGAAGAGGGGCGCCGATCCGCGCTCCGGAATGACGAAGGAGGGCGCTGATCGCGCCCCTGAATGACGAAGTGGGGCGCTGATCGCGCCCCTTGCCGCCGGCCCTGGCCGGCGGGTCGACGGGCCGGGCCGCCGGCGTCATCCGGCCGGCCCCTCCCCCGGCGGTGCCGGCCGCACACGCCGCGCCAGCACCAGAGCGACGCCCGACCACGCGAGCGCCCAGGCGGCGCCGATCGTCCAGCCGGCCAGCACGTCCGTCGGCCAGTGCACGCCGAGATAGACGCGGCTGACGCCGACGAGGATGGTCAGCAGCACCGCCGTCGACAGGATGTAGATCTTGATGCGCCGGCGCGGCTGCGACCACGACAGCAGCCCGCCGAGCGTCAGGAAGACGACGGCCGCGCCGAGGGCATGACCGCTCGGGAAGCTCGCCGTGTAGACCTCCACGCCGTGCGGCACGAGATCGGGGCGCGGTCGGTCGTAGCCGAGCTTCAGCAGCGTCGACAGCAGCGTACCGCCGCCGACCGAGGCGATCACCAGGAGCGCCGTGCGGGGCTTGCCGTCGGCGAGCAGGAAGCCGATCGCCGCGAGCGTGATCAGCGCCAGCACAGTGACGCTGCCGAGCGCCGTGACGTCGCCCGCAGCCTGCTCGAGCCAGCGTGGGCCGAGCGGGTCGTGCGTATCCGTCGGCACGCGCAGGGCGAGCAGCAGCGCCTCGTCGAAGGCGCCGGTCTCGCCCTCCATCACCTCGTCGGCGATCGCCAGGAAGGCGAGCAGCGCGACGGCGATGGCGAGCACGATCGTCAGCACGCCGACTTCGCGGCGCGCGAAGTCGGCGAGGCGGGCGGGGACGAACCTGGACGTCAAGCACTCTCTCCAGTCGTGGGGCGCGCCATCGGCAAATCCGAATTGGGCGTTTCTGGGACGCGCGGGTCCCGGTCGGGCTCCGGCGTCGGGTCGATCGCAACAACCTCCGCCGGGCCTGCCGGCAGCACCACCGTATCGCCGATTCCGAGCCCCTGCAGCAGGACGGCGACCGGTGCGGTCCACGCGATACGCCCGTGCGCCGGAGCGGCCTCGTCCTCGCCGACGATGCGCCAGGTGACGCGACGCCCGTTCGCCAGCGCGAGCGTCACGGCGCAGCCGAACGTCACGGTGGGGTCGCCGTCAGCCGTCGGCACGTCGGCGACAGGCTCCGCCGTGGCGATGCGGCGTGCGATGTAGCGCCGGTCGCGCGAGAGGTGAGCGGCCCGCGAGTGGCCGTCGACGGGGTCATCGGCCCGCTCGCCCGCGTCGGCATCGCTGGTCGACAGGGTGGCGAGCGCCTGGTCGAGCCGCGCCAGTTCGGCGCGCAGCAGGGCGAGGCCGCGGGGCGTGACGAGATTGCGATGCGGGCTCAACGGCGTCTCGGCGAGGGGCTCCGGCGGCAGCTCGCCGTCCGGCTCGCGCGTGAAGGCCCGGCTCACGGCCGGCCGTCCTGATACCACATGCCTCGCCTCCCCCGGGCGATCCGCCCGGCGTGCCTATCGCAGGCGCGCCGCGGTCACGAACCCCGGTGCACGAACCCCGGTGATCGCCGCGCGGTTCCATGCTAAACGGCCGGTGGGACCCCGTAGCTCAGCAGGATAGAGCATCAGATTCCTAATCTGAGGGTCACGCGTTCGAATCGCGTCGGGGTCACCAGACACACCGGGCAGCTGCGCCATCTCCCAACGGCTCCCGCACCGCCGGTTCCCGGGCCGTCTACCGCGGGCGACGGGCAACGGCCATAGTCGCCCGGAAGAGATAGTACGACGGCGGTGGATCCCCGAGTCGGGAGGGCGCCCCGTCGCAGAGGCGCCACCTGCCCACGGTGCAGCGCCACCGCCGCTGCTGGGATCGCCACCTCCGGCGGCGATGCCGGCGGACGCGGCACGGCGCCCCGGCCGGCTCCTGCCCTGCCGGCTCGGCCGGAGCTCAGCGCAAGCCCAGCCCGCCGATCAGGACGCTAGCACCAGCGTCGGCATCCGGCTTCGGATAGGCGAGCACTCCGATCGCCCCCACCGCCCGGCCATCGAGATGGGTGGAGACGTCGTAGGCCCGCGTCGACCAGCCGTTTTCGTTCCGGGTGGTGACCGGCTTCAGGTGGACGACCGTGGTCTTGCCGGCGACCTCGTATCGCACGCCGGGTGGCGAGCGATCCTCACCCGGCGGCAGCAGGACCAGCACGATCCGCGGGCCGTCCCCATCGGGCCGCGCCGCGACGAGAACCGTCGCCGCGGCGAGGCCGGTCTCGCGGACGGTCGACGTCACGCGCTCGATGCCCTTGAACGACGTGGCGAACAGCGGCCGCAGCGTATAGCTCCGGGGCGTTCCCTTCGAGCGGATGCGCAGGCTGCTGCCGCCCTCGAAGGCCGCTTCTGTCGTCAGCTCCGAGCGGTAGGACGGATCGCCCGCGAGCGCCACATCGCGCCAGGTCGGCAGGACGTCGACGTTGCCGACGTTGCCCCAGGGCCCCCGCTTCACAACGGCGCCCCGCCGGTAGATCGCGTCGCCGAAGCCCTGGTCGAACCGGGTCGAGAACGGCAGCGCCGACGGCACCGGCCGGGCGGCGACGAACTCCGCCACCCCGCCGACCGGCCGCACCTCGCCCTCGGTACCGGTCCAGAAGTGACGGTCGCGCGCGGCGAAGTTGCTGTGATCGGGCTTCGCCCCGTCGCCCTCGTATGTCCAGGCCTGTGCGAAGAGGCCGAACGAGGTCCCGGCGTGGAGCGCCGCCCTTGCCCCGAGATAGGATTGGAAGCCGCAGTACTTGCGGCCGCTCTCCCGGCAGAAGACGTCGACGGACGAGAAGACGTCGCGGGCGCGCTGGCCGGCCACCTTCGCCGAGTGCTCGGGCGAGCCGTCCTTCTCGGGCGGGCTCCAGTCGTAGTTGACGGTGATGCCATCAGCCGCGTCGAAGAACAGCTCGTTCTGGCGGTTCAACTCGTTCTGGTAGTCGACATCGCCGGACAGCGTGATCGAATCGTACCAGATCACCGTCGCCGCGGTCGTCACCTTGCGCATCTCGCGGCGGAGCTCGCGGACGAACTTGGCGAGGGACTGGACGCGGCGGCGCACCGCCGCGCCCTCTCCCGGCAATGGCGTCTCGATGTTGACGAGGTAGCCGTCGAAGCCGTAGGCGCGCGCTACCTGGGCGAGCTTCTTCGCATAGGAGCGCCGCCGCGAGGGGGAATCGAGCAGATCGCGGACGTCCCGCAGGCTCTCGGCCGTCAGCCCCTCGATGTTGAACGTCCCGAGGCTCTTCACGCCGTTGCGGTGGGCGCTGTCGGTCCAGCCCGGCGGCGGGTAATTGACGCGCGCGTGGGAGAAGTAGATGAAGGTGTCGATGTACTGCCAGTAGGTGAAACGGTAGAGGTTCTTGTTCGAAGTACCGGAGGGATACTTGTCCTGGTCGGCGTTATAGCCGCCGGCCATGTCGTGCATCGTGATGACGCCGCCGCGAACGTCCTGGCGGGGCGACGGCGGCACCCAGAGATCGGCGAGCGGATAGGAGGCGGGCCGGCGCGGGCGCAGCGCCTGGCGCGCGGCGTTCCAGGGCGCGTCTGACGGTCTCCAGTCGGAGAGCGCCTCGAGATTGGGGAGCGGCACCGTTGCGTTCCGCTCCGCCGCGCGCCCGCCCGTCGGCATCAGCACCAGCAGGAGGAGGACCGCGAGCCACAACCACGCGGCACCGCGTCCCCTGCCGGGCATCGTCCTGCCCGTGTCGTCCCAGCCCATCCGCAGCCCCCAAACGCCTCGCCCGTTGCGGCCGGCGTCGTCTCTCACCGGCCTTGGGCGGCAAGGGTGGCCTGCCCGGAGCCGGACCGCAACACCGCGCCGCCCCCGCCGATCGCGGTTACCGGAATTGCAAGGACCGTTCCGGTGCGCAAGTTCCCGCTGACCGCCCCGGCGCGCCTCAGCCGAAGGCCTTGGCCGTGGCCGCGAGCGTGTCGCGGATCGCCGAGGCGAACTGGTCGAAGACGCCGGGGATGGTGGCCGGCTTGCCCTGCCAGTTGACCGTGAACGAGAACGTCACCGGCAGCGTGCCGCCGATCAGCATCTGGCCCGGCAGGCTGAAGCAGTTGAAGCCGTCCCACTCGACGCTGCCGCCCTTGCCGTAGGCCGGCGTGTTCTCCGGCACGACGAGCCAAAGCGAGTCGGCCATCGACGAGATGCGCCGGAACTCGGTTTGCATCGCTGGCGTGCGGATGAATTCGCCGGCGAGGGCGCGCTCGTAATAGTCGACGAAGTCGTCGGCAGAGCCCTTCATCGTCTCGCGATCGTTCATCGGCGAGCGTGCGGGACCGAACAGTTCGCCCGCCTGGATCTGCTTCATTCCCTGCCAGCCGACATCGACCCCGAAGTCCGCGCCGGCGAGGTAGGAGAACAGTATCCGGGTCGAGGTGGGAATCTGGACAGACGACAGGCCGGCGTTCTCCACGAGCGTGCGGACGCGCCCGGGACCGACCTGTCGAAGGGCGATGTCGGTTGCGGTGTTGTCGGAATGGGTGATCATCGCCTCGAGCACGGACTTCGCCGGCGTGGTGCCCGTAAGGTTCAGGAACACCGGGCTCGAGACCGAGCGGACGGCGTTGTTGACCTTGAGCTGTTCCGCCTCGCTCAGCCGGCCATTCTCGACGTCCCTGAGGAAACGCGTCAGGATGAAGGTCTTGATGGCGCTGCCGACGAACAGCGCCGCGCTCGCCTTCTTGCCGGCCGTGAAGCGCTTGCCGCCACGGCCGACATTGATGCGGTAGCCCACAGTGCCAGGCAGCGCGTCGAAGCCGCGCAGCGCCTTTTTGATGTCGTCCGTATCGGGTGCCGCCTCGGCGCTCGTCGAGAGAACGGCGGGAGCCGCGAGCGTCGCCCCGGCCACGGCCGTCCAGCCGAACAGTGCGCGGCGATTAATCTCGTTCGTCATGAATGTCCCCTCCCCTGGCGCCGTCGGACCCTCCCCCCGGACGGGGTCCCGCCGTTTCACTCCGCCCACCGTCTAGCGCGCCCGGTTTCCCGCGGCGAGACCCCAAAGGTTGTGAATGACGGGCGAGGCTGCAGCATAAGCCTGCGCCTGATCTGGGTCCGCACGGCGGATCTCGCAATGCCGATGAGGGCCGGTGGGCCGGTGGCCGATCGCGCGCGTCAGGGCGCGGCATCGGCCGGCTGCGAGGGTGCCGCCGGGGTCGACAGCGTGGGGGTCTGGAGTGGCACCGCCACATCCGCCCCCGGCGTGGCCCCGCCGCGCACCACCGCGATGATCTCGCCGGCGAGCGCGTGCAGGGCGTCGCGGTGGCCGGTGCGACCGGCGGGAGCGGAATCGTCCGACGTCATCACCATCGTCAGGCCGAGGCTCGGCACGACATAGAGCATCTGACCGCCATAGCCCCAAGCGTAGCGTACCGGCTCGCCGGCGATGTCGCGCAGGAACCAGCCATACCCGTAGCCGTCGCCGGTGAAGCGGGAGTTGGTGCGCTGCCGCCAGGATTGTTCGATCCACACCGCCGAGACCACCTGCGTGCCGTCCGGGGCGCGTCCGCCGGTGCGGTAGAGCTCGCCGAAGGCCAAAAGTGACCGCGGGCTCATCGCCATCTGGTTGCCGCCGAGATAGATGCCCTGCGGATCGCGCTCCCAGGCGGCAATGGCGAAGTCGTCGACCGGGGCGAGCCAGTCGCGCGCCAGCGAGAGCGTCGACCGGCCAGTGGCGCGCGTCAGGATCGCCGACAGGAGATGCGTCGAGCCGGTCGAATAGAGCATCTCGGCGCCGGGCTCCGCCACGAAGGGCTGGGCGAGCGCCGCCTTCACCCAGTTGCCGCTCGACACCCAGCGCCCGTAGTTCGCCCCCGAGGTGCGCTCGAGCCCCGCCTGCATGGAGAGCAGGTTGCCGATGGTGACGGTCGCGAGCCGCGGGTCCGGGTTCGCCGGCAGGTCGCGGGAAAGCAGCGGCGCGATCGGCTGGTCCGGTCCTTCCAGCACGCCGCGATCGATGGCGATGCCGACCAGCAGCGAGATCACCGATTTCGAGGCCGACTTGATGTTGGTCGGTGCGGTGACACGGTGGCCCCGAAAGCCGCTTTCGGCCACCCTCTCCCCGTCGACGGCGACCACGACAGTCTCGAGCGGCGCGATCGCCGCGGCGCGCTCGAGCACCGCCTCGAGACCGGCAGCGCGGGCGGTCTCGGGCGTCTCCGTCGTCGCCCGGGCGGGCACGGCGGCGAGAGCGAGGGCGAGGATCAGGAGCGAGCGGATGATCATTCCCCGTCCCTAGGGTGCCTCCGTGGCGAGAAACGGGCAGCCGGGCCCCGGCTGCCACCCCAGGGTGAACGGCTCGGCTACCATCCGTACCGTCGACACGCACGCTAACCTGTATACATTGCGCCGATCGCCGCATTCGCCGCAGAGTGCATGTCAGAACGAGTGGGGAGAGGTCGCGCCAGTATCGGCCGGCCGGAAGCGCAGGAGGCTCCAAGGTGGGTGACGTCTATCCGGTCGTGCGTGTGGCTGCCGTGCAGGCGGCGTCGGTGTTCCTCGATCGCGAAGCCTGCGTCGAGAAGGCCTGCCGGCTGATCCTCGAGGCCGCCGACAATGGTGCGAAGTTCATCGTCTTCCCGGAAGGCTTCATTCCCACCCACCCGGTCTGGTACCACCACCATCCAGCGACGGGTGCGATCTCCAACCGCCTCGCGACCGAGCTCTTCAAGAATTCGATCGAGATTCCCGGCCCCGAGACGCGCGCCATCGGCGCCGCGGCGCGCGCCGCTGGTGCCTATGTCGTCATGGGTGCCTGCGAGAAGCTGCCGAACACCACCGGCACCATGTTCAACTCGCAGGTCTACTTCGGCCCCGACGGATCGATCATCCGCAAGCACCAGAAGATCATGCCGACGGTCGGCGAGCGTCTCGTCCACATGGGCGGCCACGGCGACACCTTCGGCGCCTTCGACACCGCCTTCGGCCCGATGAGCGGCCTGATCTGCGGCGAAAACTCCAATCCCCTCGCCGTCTTCGCGCTGATCGCCGAGGGCACCCGCATCCATGCGATGAGCTGGCCGAACCACTTCCCGACCAGCGGCGACCCGATGCGCAACCGTGTGCTGGTGGATTCGCAGGCCTTCGCCCAGATGAGCAAGGCCTTCGTCGTCTCCGCCTGCGGCACGGTCGACGAGGACATGATCGCCCGGATGCGGCTGTCGCCCGAGGGCGAGGCGTTCATGCGCAGTCCCGACTGCTGCGGCGGCAGCGTCATCGTCGGGCCGAACAGTCGGGTCATCGCCGGGCCGATGGGGGCCGAGGAAGGCATCCTCTACGGCGACTGCGACCTGGAACTGTGCGTGCAGATGAAGCTCCGGCACGACTTCGCCGGCCACTACAACCGGCCCGACATCTTCCAGGTGCAGGTGAACCGGACGGCGCCGCAGCTCTACCAGCCGAGTGGCCCGGCCGGCGAGACGAGCCCTGCCCTGCCCCGGCCGGCCCGCGAGGAGCGGCGCGAGCGCCTGCCGTCGCAGCCGCCGCGGCGTCTGTCGGGGCCGCGGTCCGAGGACGACGCGACGGACTGAAGGCGCCTTCCCGCAGCGCGAGGGGGGGCCGAGCCTTCCCCCCGCTGCGGGTGCCATCCCGCGTCAGGCTGGCTTCACCGGCGTCGGCGGCCGCGTCGCCAGCAGGAACAGCACCGAGGCGACGCCCGTCAGCACCGCCAGCGTCATCAGCGCCGGGCGATAGGCACCCGTCGCCTCGACGATCAGGCCGAACAGGATCGGCGACAGGATCGCCGTCGGCGCGGCGAGCGTCTGGGAGAGACCGGCAATCCTGCCGAACGAGGCGCGGCCGAAATAGTCGCCCTGCAGCGAGTTCGCCACCGCGGTGCGGATGCCCCAACTCGTCCCGTAGAGCGCGGCATAGACGAGGAGTAGCGCCAGCCCGTCGGCGACGACGAGCAGAGCGAGCCCGATGGTCGCCGCCACCATGTTGACCGCCATGATCCGGTGCTTGCGGAAGCGGTCGCCGAGCACGCCACCGACCAGCCGGCCGAGAAGATTGAAGACGTTCAGCACCGACAGCACCAGCGCCGCCGTCTCCCGCGTCAGCAGGTCTTCCAGATAGGGGAACTGGTGGACGACGATCGCCGCCAGCGCCATCTGGGCGAGCGCGTTGCCGATGGTGAGCAGCCAGAACGTCCGCGTCCGCGCCGCTTCGCGGGTGGTGAAGTCGACCAGCCCGCCGCCCCGCCCCGTCTTGAGGATGCCCGCGAGGTCCTCGGGCCGGTCGCCGTCCGGCAGCAGGCCACAGCGCTCGGGCGAGTTGCGCATCAAGAGCACGATCGGCAGCCCGAGCACCAGCATCGCCGCCGCCGTCGCCAGGGCCGCCTCGCGCCAGCCGAACAGGCCCTGCACGAAGACGAGCGCTGGCAGGAAGACGATGCCGGCGGCGGCGAAGCCCATGACGGCGATGCCCATCGCCGTCGTGCGCTTGCGGCGGAACCACTGGTTCAGGGTGTAGGAGACGATCAGCAGGCCGACGAGGCTGTTCGCCACCGCCATCATCACGCAGGCGGCGTAGTATCCCCACAGGCTGTTCATCTGGCTGAACACGGCGAACGACACCGCATAGAGCACGATGCCGGCACTCATCAGTGCCCGCGGGCCGAAGCGGTCGACCAGCCAGCCGGTGAGCGGGCCGAGGAAGCTGTCGGCCTGCTGGAAGGAACGTCCGGCCGCCGTCTGGCTGAGGCTCCAGCCGAACTCGCGCTGCAGGGGCGCGACGTAGGTCGACAGGCCCTGGATGGAGACGCTTGTCATCGCCTGGGCGCCGAAGCAGGCGGCGACGATCACCCAGCCATAGAAGAACCGCCCCGAGACGGCGGCGACGACGCGATCGCCGGCGGCCGGGTCCGGCATCGCCGGCTTCTCGTTCATCGCGCCCCCTCGCGCCGGGTCACGTCAGGCTAGCGGGCCGGCGAAGGTGCCGTAGCGCCCGTCGCCATAGAGGAGCGCCGCGCCGCTGCCGAACGTGATCGCCGAGACGCGGCCGAGCAGGAGCGCATGGCTGTGGCGCTCGAAGGCCTCCTCGAGCTCGCAGTCGATCGCCGCGAGCGAACCGTCGAGCGCGAGAGCCCCGGTGGCGAGCGGCGACCACGCGTCGTCGCCGTAGCGGTGCGGCCCACGCAGCCCGCCGCGGCCAGCGAAGCGGTCCGCCACCGCCTGCTGGTCGTGGCGCAGGACGTTGATGCAGAAGTGGCCGTAGCGCTGCACGGCGAGCCAGGTCGACGACGACCGGTTGAGGCTCACCATCATCGTCGGCGGCGTCATCGAGAAGGAAGCGACCGACGTCACGGTGGCGCCGGTGCGATCGTCGCCGACGCCGGCGGTGACGACCGCGACCGCTGCCGGCAACGTGCGCATGGCGCGCTTCAGGGCGTCGGCATCGACGCCCGACACCGGGTCTCGCGGACTGTCGGTCATGCGGCGGGAGGGCTCCGGCCATCGCGCGGTCGGCGCGGCGGCGATTACGATCGATCGAGTTGATGATGTCGACACGCCGTATCGCAGACCCTGCGCCGCTGTTCAACGTCTGGTCGGGGACACGGACCGTCGCCGCCGAGGGGGGAAGTCGGCGACGACGGTCCGGCCCCTCATCGTGCGCTCACGCGCAGGATCGGCCGACCAAAGTCCGCATCGGAAAAGCCCACGGGCGGGCGCTCGAGCCCGAGCGTGTCGCGCAGCGTGACCCCCGGATAGTCGGTGCGGAACAGCCCGCGCTTCTGCAGGATCGGCACGACGGCCTCGACGAAGGCCTTCGCCCCCTTCGGCAGTGACGCCGGCATGATGTTGAAGCCGTCGCAGGCACCGGCCCGGAACCACTCCTCCATCAGGTCGGCCACCTGCTCGGGCGCGCCGACGGCGGTGACATGGGTCATGCCGCCGCCCTGGCGGGCGAGGATCTGGCGCACGGTCAGCTTCTCGCGCTTGGCTGTGGCGACGAGGGTGGCGAAGTGGCCCTGCTGGCTGCCGCCGTGGCCGTCCGGCGGCACGAGGTCCCACGGCAGTTCCTTGTTGAGGTCGAGCGCCTCCACCGGCACGCCGATCAGGAGCGCCAGCGCGGTGATCGCGTAGTGCTCCCGGTGCAGGTCCTGCAGGTCGCGCTCCTGGCGCAGCGCCTCGGCTTCCGTGCCGGCGACGATGTTGATCAAACCCGGCAGCACGCGGAGGGTGTTCGGGTCGCGGCCCCAGCCGACGGCGCGCTCGCGCACCTTGCGGCGGAACTCGAGGCAGGAGTCCAGGGTGTGCTGGACGCTGTAGACGATGTCGGCGAAGCGCGAGGCGAGCGCGATGCCGTCCTCCGAAGAGCCCGCCTGGACGAGCACCGGGTGGCCCTGCGGGCAGCGCGGCAGGTTGAGCGGCCCCTTCACCTTGATGTGCTCGCCGACATAGTCGACGTGGCGGATGCGCTTGTCGTCGACGAACACGCCCGACGCCTTGTCGGCCACCCAGGCGTCGTCCGCCCAGCTGTCCCAGAGCTGCAGCGACGCCTCGACGAACTCGTGCGCCCGCTTGTAGCGCGCGTCGTGGTCGAGCGACTGCTCCATGCCGAAGTTCATCGCGGCATCGTCGCCGGCGGTGGCGACGATGTTCCAGCCGGCGCGGCCACCCGAGATGTGGTCGAGCGTCGACATCCGCCGCGAAAGGTTGAAGACCGAATTGTAGGAGGTAGAGCCCGTCGCGATCAGGCCGAGGTGTGTCGTGTGCTGCGCCACAGCGGCCAGCGCCAGCGTCGGGTCGAGGCCGCGGAAGGGGCGGAACTCGCCCTTGAAGCGCCAGGTCGGCATGTCGGCGACGAAGATCGCGTCGAGCTTGCCGGCCTCGGCGATCTTCGCGCACTCGATGTAGTGCGGCAAGCTGGAGAAGTGGTGGCCGTCCTCGCCCGCCGCCCGCCAGGCGCCCGGGAAGACGCCGCCGGGCACGAGGTTGAGGTTGAGCGCCATCGTCTTCTGCGTCGCCGCGCCGGCCATGCCGTTCTCCAGCTCACCCCGATCCTCCAGGTCATCCGTCGCGTCGGGCCGCGCGGCGCTGGAGAGGAGGTGGACGCTAGCCCGCGGCCCGGGGCGCCAGAAGCCGCGCCGATCGCACCGAGTGTTGCGCTGGTGGAACGCAGTCCCGAGCGGCGGCCGGCGGGTGCCGTGGCGCCCGGACGAGGCGGCTTCCGCGGCCGGCGAATTCGGATAGCCTCGGCCGTTCATCTCCCGGTCGCCGCCGGCGCCCGTGACCACCCTCGAAGATGGCC
>CALRZT010000042.1:0-20388 GCA_943372725.1 Pseudoxanthobacter soli DSM 19599 | reverse complement strand
CCGCGGGGCTGCGGCGGCTCGAGCACGGCGACTTCGCGGCCAGGCTGCCGGCCTTCCGCACCCGCGAGTTCGCCCTGATCGCCGCCGCCGTCAACGATCTCGCGAGCCGGCTGCAGCGCACCACCGCCGAGCGGGCGGCGCTGACGCGGCGGCTGTTCCAGGTGCAGGAGGAGGAGCGGCGGGCGCTCGCCCGCGACCTGCACGACGAGTTCGGCCAGTGCCTGACGGCGGCGGGCGCGCTCGCAGCCTCCATCCAGGTCGGCGCGCCGGCGGCACGGCCGGACCTCGCCGAGGATGCCCGCGCGATCGGCCGCATCGCCGCGCAGATGATGGCGACACTGAAGGGCGCGCTCGCCCGGCTGCGCCCGCCCGATCTCGACGAGGTCGGGCTGGAGGCGAGCCTGCGCGCCATGGTCGGCGGCTGGAACCTCGGCGGCGGGACGGTTGGCGGCGGGCCTTCGGGCGCCGGCCGCACGACCTTCGATCTCGACGTCGCCGACGACCTCGGCGCGGTGCCACCGCAGGCCGCCCTCAGCGTCTACCGCATCGCCCAGGAGTGCCTGACCAACGCCGTCCGCCACGGCCGGCCGAGCCGGGTCTCGGTCAGCGTTGCGCGCGGCGAGGGCGGCGTTGCGCTCATCGTCGACGACGACGGCGGCGGCGATCCGGCGCGGGTCACGACGGCTGCCGGCTTCGGCATCCTCGGCATCCGCGAGCGCATCGAGGCGCTCGGCGGGGCGCTGACGATCGGCCCGGCGGCGGGCGGCGTGCGGGTGTCGGCGCTGATCCCCGTGGCGGCGCCGGCGTGAGCGGGCGGCGCGAGGCGGGAGCCTCGACCGGGGGCTGGGCCTCCGGAGGGGGACGGTGAGCGGGCTCGCGATCATGCTGGTCGACGACCACCCGATCGTCCGGGAGGGCTACCGGCGGCTGCTCGAGCGGCACCCGGGCTACCGTGTGGTCGCGGAAGCCGAGAGTGCGGCGGAGGCCTACCGGCGCTACCGCGAGGCGAAGCCCGACGTCGTCGTCATGGACCTCGCGCTCGGCGGGGCGGGCGGGGCGCGCGACGGCGCGGCGGTGCCGGGCGGGCTCGAGGCTGTCCGCCACATCCTGCAGTGGGACAAGGCGGCGCGCATCCTCGTGTTCTCGATGCACCAGGCGGCGGCCTTCGCGCTGAAGGCCTTCGAGGCGGGGGCGGCCGGCTACGTGACGAAGTCGAGCGCGCCGGACGAACTGGTACGCGCCGTTGAGACCGTGGCGGCGGGCGGGCGCGCGCTTTCGGCCGACATCGCCCGCGAGATCGCCGCCGAGCGCCTCGCCAGCCAGCGCTCGCCCCTCGACGGGCTGGGCCCGCGGGAGACCGAGATCCTGCGGCTGCTCGCGGCCGGGCGGACGGCGGCGGAGATCGCCGATGCGCTCTGCCTCAGCGTCAAGACGGTGCAGAACTACCACTACGCCATCAAGGGCAAGCTCGGCGCCCGCACCGATGCCGGGCTCGTCTGGCTCGCCATCGACACCGGGCTGGTCGGGTCCCATCGCGACGGGTGATGGCTGAGCGCCGGATCGGCGGGGGCGGCCCTCCGGTCCGCCAGGGTGGTCCGCGGCGCGCCGGCCTGCGTAGGGTCCTCGGGGCCGGTCAGGTCGAGTGAGGCATGTCACATGCGGGAGAGGGCGGACCAGCGGAGCGGACGGGCCATCGCGAAGGCCGCAACAACGGACAGGGCGCCGCCGTGGCGAGTGCTCGGCTGGCTCGCCTTTGCGCTGGCGGTAACGGCGATGCTGGGGCTTGGGGGCCCCGCGCGGGCGGATGAGGCGGCGTGGCAGGCGCTGCGCTCGGGCGGGCACGCGCTGCTCCTGCGCCACGCGCTGGCGCCGGGGACGGGCGATCCCTCGAGCTTCGTGCTGACCGACTGCGCGACGCAGCGCAACCTGTCGGCCGCCGGGCGCGACCAGGCGCAACGGCTCGGCGCCGCCATCCGGGCGGGCGGGGTGCGGGTCGACCGGGTGCTGTCGAGCCGCTGGTGCCGGGCGCTCGAGACGGCGCGGCTGATGGAGGTGGGCACCGTCGAGCCGTTCCCGCCGATCGATTCCTTTTTCCAGGACCGCGGCGAGGGGCCGGCGCAGACGGAGGCGCTGGAGGCCTTCCTCGCCGAGCTCGGCGACGACACCGTCGTCATGGTGACCCACCAGGTGAACATCACGGCGCTCACCGGCATCGTGCCGCGCTCCGGCGAGGGCGTCGTCGTCCGGCCGTCGGCCGACGGCGTCACCGTCGTCGGCCGGCTGTCGCTGCCGGTGGACTGAGGGCGGCGTCAGTCGCGCCCGGTGTCGTCCCCGGGGCCCGACAGGCGGTGCTGGGGCTGCGCGGACAGACGCTCGCGACGCTCCTCGCGGGCCGGACGCGGCAGGGCCGGGTTCGTCTCGCCCGCCGGGCCGCTCGGCTGGTAGAGCTGCGGCGCGGAGCGGTTCACCTGCACCTGGAAGATGTCGGGCCGGTTGTAGTGGCCCGCGAAGTCGTGGCGCAGCTTCATCTGGATGCACATCTCGATGTCGCAGTCGCCGTAGAGGATGCCTTCCTCGGCGCCCATCGGCCCGGCAATGACGCGGCTGTTCGGCCCGACGATGACGCTGCCGCCGCAGCAGTCCGGGTTGCGCATGAACGCCTCGCCCTCGGGTGACAGGCGCATCTGCTCGATCATGTCCTCGTCGACCGTGCCGCAGGCGGAAACGACGAAGGCCTTGCTCATCTGGGCGAAGGCCTGGGAATCGACCAGCACGCGATTGCGCATCGGGTCGCCGCTGGCGCGGAAATGGTTCGGCCAGCTCATCGCGTGGATGCGGGTGCCCTCGGCGGTCAGCGCGAAGACGGCGAGCGGGTTGGAGTTCTCGCCGCAAATGAGGCCGCTCATCGGACCGAACTCCGTCGGGAAAGCACCGAACGTGTCACCATGGCCGCCCATGTGGACGAGACGCTCGCCGCCCGTCGGCATGATCTTCTGGTGCTTGCGGATGATCGATCCGTCGGGGCCGAAATAGATCTGCGAGTTGAACATGGTGCCGGTGGTGTTCGGCAGCTTCTCGCAGGCACCCATGACGACATAGGCACCGGCGGCGCGGGCGGCTGCGCCGATGGCGCGCGTCTCGGGGCCGGGAATCTCGATCGAATTCTTGAAGAGCTCGGTCGCGAGGCGGTTGGAGATCGCACCCGTCGCCGGATGGTGGTGGTACCAGACCGGGTGGGTGGGGATAAAGCCTTCCGGGAAGACGATGAACTTCGCACCATTGTCGGCGGCCTCGAGGATCAGCCGGCAGGCCTTCTCGACGCAGGCTTCGCGATCGAGAAACACCGATGCCGCCTGGACGGCGGCCACACGCACGACCGGATAGACGTCACCCACCGCGGAGCCTCCCGATTGTTCCGGCCCGCCGGTCTTCCACCGGCGCCCGTATTACGGGATGACATTGTGCAGCGGTTTTCCGACGGTGCGCAAGGACGGCGCCGGCGCGGCGTCGATCAGAACAGCTTGAGCTGACGCTGCCGGGCGGCCGGTGCCGGGTCAGGTGCCTGGACGTTCGTCGGGCCGACGTCCGGAACGGCGCCGTCCTGCTTCTCGCCGCGGGCGACGATCGTGAGGGCCCCGTCTGGCAGCGGGCGCTGCAAGGCGCGGGCTTCCGACCAGGGAGCGCGCATCCACGCCTCGATCTCCTCGTCGGTGGTCAGGATCACCGGCATCGCCTTCGGGTGGACGGCGCCGACCTCGGCGTTGGGCTCGCAGGTGAGGAAGCCGTAGACGTCGGCCGTTACCTCGCCCTCGGCCTTGCGGCGCACCGAGGTCCATGTCGTCCACAGGCCGGCGAAGGCGGCGAGCGGGCGGCTCTCGTCGAGGGCGAACCAGACGGGCACCTTCTTGCCGCTCGCGTCGGTGTCGTATTCGGAGAACGAGGTGAACGGCACGAGGCAGCGGTGCGCCTCGCCGGTCCAGCGCCGCCAGTGCGGCGAGGCGACGTTGCGGATGTTGGTGACGCCGGGGTCGGTGGTGCGGCCCTTGAGGGCGAACACCGGCGAGGGCATGCCCCAGCGGGCGGTGACGAGCTCGCGCACGCCGTCTTCGCCGGTGCGCACGATCGGGGCGGCATAGTCGGGGAAGATGCCGGTGAGCGGCGGCAGGTTGCCGGCGCGGTCGCGACTGGCGTGGGTGAAGGCGAGGATCGCCTGCTGGCCCTTCGTCTCGCTGTAGAGATTGCACATCGCCCTTGGGTCCGCTCGCCGCCGTTCGATCGTCATCATAGCCGCGCCGGCGCCCCGTCAACCAGCCGCCGGCGATGGCCCGCGGCGGGCCGGATTTCAGCCCGGGGAGAAAGAAGTTTCCGAAGGCCTTGTATTCCCGGCCGCTTCGGCGCATATTCCGTTTGTCGAAGTACGGTTAGACGAACCGGCGTCGCGGCGTACACGCTGCACATGCGCTGATAACTTTTCTAACAATATGACGATGATGACGGAGCGCCGGTGGCGCGCCGCACTTTCTCCTGTTTGGATATCTCGAAAATGACCTCTGGAACCGTCAAGTGGTTCAACGCCCAGAAGGGCTTCGGTTTCATCGCCCCCGACAACGGTGGCAGTGACGCTTTCGTCCACATCTCCGCCGTCGAGCGCTCGGGCATGTCCCACCTCTCCGAGGGCCAGCGCGTCGAGTACGAGCTGGTGGTGGACCGTCGCACCGGCAAGTCCTCGGCCGAGAAGCTTCAGCCCATCACCTGATGATGGGTCGCGGCAGGCCTGGCGCCGCCGCCTGAGATCGCGCTTTCCGCCACGGCCGACCACGGATGTACCGGCGGCTCGGCGGAAAGCCTCTCTCCGCAGCGACTTCGCGTTTGCCTCTCGTACGGCCCCTCTGCCTAGCAGTGGGGCCGTCGTCGTTTCCGGCGCGTCTTGCCTTTCCGGCGCGTCTTGCTCTTCCGACGCGTCTTGCGGGAAGCGTCCGTTCCGGGGTTTATCCCCGCAGGCGTCGCTCAGATGCCTGTTCCCGAGTCGTCGTTTCCGACGCTTGTCCCGGAGCGGCCGTTCGAATGTCCAGCCTGCAGCGGCTCGCGAAGCGCGTGGTGACGCCGGCCCTCGTCGGCCGCCTCGCCGCCCGCTACCTCAAGTTCGTCTGGACGACCAACCGCTGGGCCGCCGGCGCGGTCGATCCCTATGAGATCGCCGAGGGCCACATGCCGGCGATCATCGCGATGTGGCACGGCCAGCACCTGCTGGTGCCGTTCGTTCGCCGGCCCGACCATCCCTCCGTCAGCCTGGTGTCGCGCTCGAGCGATGGCGAGATCGCCGCCACCATCGTCGAGGACCTCGGCGTGCGGGCGATCCGCGGCTCCGGGGCGGGGGCCCGCAAGACCGTCAAGAAGGGCGGCGCCTCAGCGCTGCTCGGCATGGTGCGGGCGTTGAAGGGCGGCGAATCCGTCGTGCTCACCGCCGACGTGCCGAAGGTGGCGCGGGTGTGCGGGGCCGGCATCATCGCGCTCGCCCGCATCTCCGGCCGGCCGATCGTGCCGCTCGCGGTGGTGACGAGCCGCGCGTGGACGGTCGGATCGTGGGACCGGGCGTCGATCCCGCTGCCGTTCGGCCGCAAGATCGCGGTGGCGAGCGCGCCGATCTATGTGGCCGCCGACGCCACGCCCGAGGCGCTGGAAGAGGCGCGCCTGACGGTCGAGGCGGCTATGGTCGCCGTCCACGCCGCCGCCGACGCGGCGCTTGGGCGGAAGGCCGCGCCGGCGGCCTGAGGCCTGCGGTCCGCCTGGCCGGTATCGCCGCCTGCCCCTTGTCGGCCTGACCAAATCTGCGGTGCCGGTCCGCGCGCGCGACCGCGCGGCGGGCGCGGCGCCCTCGCGCGGCGCCCTTGCGCACACCCGCCCGCCGCCTCCGGACGATACCGGATCCCCCTTGCTTGTTATCTTCGAAATAACGAAGATACGTAGGCAACAAGGGAGAGCCGTCATGTCCAACGTCGGAACCGTCGACCGCCTGCTTCGTGCCCTCGTCGGCCTCGTGCTGATCGCCATCCCGTTCATCGGCGGGGCGGAGCAACTCGGCTCCTTCGCCTATGGCGGCTCGCTGTGGTGGGTGCCCGTCGTCGTCGGCTTGGTGGCGCTCGCCACCGCGGCGATGCGCTTCTGCCCGCTCTACCGCGTGCTCGGCATCCGCACCTGCCGGATCAACTGACCGTCCCGTCACAATGTCCCCCGCCGGCGCGGTCGCGTCGGCCGCGCGAGCCAATCCTCACCGCCGGTCCGCCGGCGGTGCCAGAAACGAAGAGGAAACCGCCATGAACACCGCACTGGAGACCAGGGCCGTCGAGACCACCGTGAGGCCGCATGCCGCCGTCGCCGGCCCCGACGTCACCGCCTTCTTCGACGAGGCGACCTTCACCGTCAGCTACGTGGTGAAGGACCCTGCCTCGAACGCCTGCGCCATCGTCGACTCGGTGCTCGACTTCGATCCCGCCTCCGGCCGCACCTCGACGAAGTCGGCCGATGCGATCGTCGAGCACGTCCGCCGCCACGGGCTCACCGTCGAATGGCTGCTGGAGACGCACGTCCACGCCGACCATCTGTCGGCGGCGCCGTACCTGAAGGAGCGCGTCGGCGGCAAGCTCGCCATCGGCTTCAACATCACCATCGTGCAGAACGTCTTCGGCAAGATCTTCAATGCCGGCACCGAGTTCCAGCGCGACGGCAGCCAGTTCGACCACCTGTTCCAGGACGGCGAGACCTTCTCGATCGGCGGCCTCGAGGGCCGCGTCATGCACACCCCCGGCCACACGCCGGCGTGCATGACCTTCGTCATCGGCGACGCCGCCTCCGTCGGCGACACGCTGTTCATGCCGGACTTCGGCACCGCCCGGGCGGACTTCCCCGGCGGCGACGCGCGCACGCTCTATCGCTCGATCCAGAAGGTGCTGGCGCTGCCGGCTGAGACGCGGCTCTTCCTCTGCCACGACTACAAGGCGCCGGGCCGCGACGAGTATCGCTGGGAGACGACGGTCGCCGAGGAGAAGGCGAAGAACGTCCACGTCCACGAGGGCGTCAGCGAGGACGAGTTCGTCGCCATGCGCACCGCCCGCGACGCGACGCTGTCGATGCCGCGCCTGATCCTGCCGTCGGTGCAAGTGAACATGCGCGCCGGCGAAATGCCGCCGCCCGAGGACAACGGCCAGCGCTACCTGAAACTGCCGGTGAACCTGCTCTGAGCTTCGGCTCCCAAGACCCGGCTCCCAACACCCAAGAAAATCCGGAGGAGCGAAGCCATGGACGTGAAGCGTCTCGACGAGGGCCTGTCGGTCACCGCCCAGATCCGGCCGGAGGACGTGCCGGGGCTCGCCGCCGCGGGCTTCCGGTCGATCATCGTCAACCGGCCGGACGGCGAGGGGGCGGACCAGCCGTCCTTCGCCGAGATCGCCGCTGCGGCCGCGGCCAGCGGCCTCGAGGCGCGCTATCTGCCGGTCACCCCCGGCAAGGTGCGCGACGAGGACGCCGCCGCCTTCGCCGCGGCGATGGCGGCGCTGCCGAAGCCGGCGCTCGCCTTCTGCCGCACCGGCACGCGCTCGACGACGCTGTGGGCTCTCTCGCAGGCCGGACGGCGGCCGCTGCCGGAGATCCTGACGACCGCCAAGGCAGCCGGCTTCGACATGTCCGGCATCGCCCGCCGCGTGCTCGCCGGCGGCAAGGTGACGACCGAGGGCGCGGTGGCGAGCCACGACGTCGTCATCGTCGGCGGCGGCTCGGCCGGCATCGCGGTCGCCTCCAGCCTCCTCGCCCGCCGGCCCGACCTCGACATCGCCATCATCGAGCCGGCCGACATCCATTACTACCAGCCCGGCTGGACGCTGGTGGGGGCGGGCGTCTTCGACCCGCTCGTCACCCGCCGCGACATGGCGCGCGTGCTGCCGCGCGGCGTCCACTGGATCAAGGCGGCGGTGGCCGCCTTCGAGCCGGAGGCGAACGCGGTCCTCCTCGAAGGCTGCCGGCCGGTGACCTATCGCCAGCTCGTCGTCTGCCCGGGCCTGAAGCTCGACTGGAACGGCGTCGCCGGCCTGTCCGAGACGCTCGGCCACAACGGCGTCACCTCCAACTACCGCTATGACCTCGCGCCCTATACCTGGCAGCTCGTGCAGGAGCTCAAGCGAGGCAAGGCGCTGTTCACCCAGCCGCCGATGCCGATCAAGTGCGCCGGCGCGCCGCAGAAGGCGATGTACCTCTCCTGCGACCACTGGCGGCGCAGCGGCCGGCTGAAGGACATCGACGTCGGCTTCCACACGGCCGGCGCCGTGCTGTTCGGCGTCGCCGCCTACGTGCCGGCGCTGATGGAATATGTCGAACGCTACGGCATCGCGTTGAACTTCGGCGAGACGCTTGTTTCTGTCGACGGGCCGGGCAAGCTCGCCCGCTTCCGTCGCGCCACGGCCGACGGCGGCACCGAGATCGTCGAGCGCGGCTTCGACATGCTGCACGCCGTGCCGCCGCAGACGGCGCCGGACTTCGTCCGCGTCAGCCCGCTCGCCGATGCGGCGGGATGGGTGGCGGCCGACCCGGCAAGCCTGCGTCATCCGAAGTACGCCAACGTTTCGACCCTCGGCGACGCCGCCGGCACCGCCAACGCCAAGACGGCGGCGGCGGCGCGCAAGCAGGCGCCGGTGGTGGCGCAGAACGTCCTTGTCGGCCTCGGCCTCGCCAGGGGCGACGCCGTCTATGACGGCTACGGCTCGTGCCCGCTGACGGTGGAGAAGGGCAGGATCGTGCTCGCCGAGTTCGCCTATGGCGGCAAGCTCGCGCCGAGCTTCCCGACCTGGCTGATCGACGGAACGCGTCCGACGCGGGCCGCCTGGTGGCTGAAGGAGCGCATCCTGCCGCCGATGTACTGGCAGGGGATGCTGAAGGGCCGGGAATGGATGGCGAAGCCCGAGATCACCGGGTGAGGACGCGCGCGAAAGCGGACGTGTCGTGACGGACGGAAGGCGGGACGGGCCGATGAAGCTCGAGATCGAGGCGAACGGCCCGGCCGGCGGGCGGGGCAGCGCCCGCGTGCCCGAGGGCATGGGTGGTCCCCGCGGCCTCACGCGGTTCTTCCCCGTGCTGTCGTGGGCGCCGCGCTACCGGCGCGCCGAGGCCGGGCGCGATTTGCTCGCCGCCGTCATCGTCACCATCATGCTGATCCCGCAGAGCCTCGCCTATGCGATGCTCGCCGGCCTGCCGCCGGAGGTCGGGCTCTATGCCAGCGTGGCGCCGCTGGTGCTCTATGCGATCTTCGGCACCTCGAGCGCGCTCGCCGTCGGCCCGGTCGCGGTGGTGTCGCTGATGACCGCCTCGGCGGTCGGCGGTGTCGCCGCCGTCGGAACGCCGGAGTACGCGGCCGCCGCCGTGGCGCTGGCGCTGCTGTCGGGGCTGATGCTGATCGCCCTCGGCGTGCTCAGGCTCGGATTCCTGGCGAACTTCCTCAGCCACCCGGTGATCGCCGGCTTCATCTCCGCCTCCGGCATCCTGATTGCCGCGAGCCAGTTGAAGGACCTCCTCGGCATCAAGGGGAGCGGCCAGACGCTGATCGAGCTCGGCCAGTCGCTGCTGCCACGGCTCACCGAAGCGAACCTCTGGACGGCGGTCGTCGGCTTCGGCACGCTCGCCTTCCTGTTCTGGGTGCGCCGCGGCCTGAAACCGATGCTCGCCCGCCTCGGCATCACCGGGCGCAGCGCCGACCTCGCCGCCCGCCTCGGGCCGGTGGTGGCGGTGGCGGCGGGCATCCTCGCCTCGGTGGGCTTCGACCTCGCCGGCCGCGGCGTCGCGGTGGTCGGCGCCGTGCCGGCCGGGCTGCCGCCGCTGGCGCTGCCGCCGCTCGACCCGGCGCTGTGGCTCGACCTCGCGGGGGCGGCGGCGCTGATTTCCATCGTCGGCTTCGTCGAATCCGTCTCCGTCGCCCAGACGCTCGCCGCCAAGCGCCGCGAGCGCATCGAGCCGGACCAGGAGCTCGTTGCGCTGGGTGCCGCCAACGTCGGCGCGGCCGTCTCCGGCGGCTATCCGGTGACCGGCGGCTTCGCCCGTTCGGTGGTGAACTTCGACGCCGGGGCCGCGACGCCCGCCGCCGGTGCCTACACCGCCGTCGGCATCGCGCTGGCGACGCTGTTGCTGACGCCGCTTTTGACGGCGCTGCCGCGGGCGACGCTCGCCGCCACCATCGTCGTCGCCGTGCTGTCGCTGGTCGACCTGTCGGTGCTGAAGCGCACCTGGGTCTATTCGAAGGCCGACTTCGCGGCGGTGGCGGCGACGATGCTGGTGACGCTCACGGTCGGCGTCGAGATCGGCGTCAGCGCCGGCGTCGGCGTCTCGGTGGCGCTGTTCCTCTATCGCACCAGCCGGCCGCACATGGCGGTGGTCGGCCAAGTGCCGGGCACCGAGCACTTCCGCAACATCGACCGCCACGCCGTCGCCACCTCGCCCGTCGTGCTCGGCGTGCGCGTCGACGAGAGCCTCTATTTCGCCAACAGCCGCTTCCTCGAGGACCGCATCGCCGCCCTGGTCGCCGCCCGGCCGAGCGTGCGCCACGTCGTGCTGCAGTGCTCGGCGGTGAACGAGATCGACGCCAGCGCGCTCGAAAGCCTCGAGGAGATCAATCGGCGCCTTTCCGACCTCGGCGTCGGCTTCCATCTCTCGGAGGTGAAGGGTCCGGTGATGGACCGCCTCGGCCGCACCGACTTCCTCGCCCATCTCGGCGGCCGCGTCTTCCGCAGCCACTACGACGCCATCGCCGCCCTCGACCCGGGGTCGCTCACGGCCGAGGCCGGCGCCGGAGGGGGCTCCCCCGCCGGAACACCCGTGATATCGGTGCCCGGATGAACGTCGATCCCGCCATCATGTCGTCCGCCGCCGACAAGGCGAGCGAACTCCTGAAGTCGCTGTCGAACCGGCACCGGCTCTTGATCCTGTGCCGGCTGATCGAGGCCGAGCATTCGGTCGGCCAGCTCGCCACCGCCCTCGATTTGCGCGATTCGACCGTCTCCCAGCACCTGGCGCTCCTGCGCAAGGATGGGCTGGTGGCGGCGCGGCGCGACGGCCAGACGATGTGGTACGGCATCGTCAGCCCACCGGCCCGCCGCATCGTCGAGACGCTCTACGACCTGTTCTGCAGCGCCGAGGCGTGCGGGGCGGCGGGGGAGGGGGGCGAGGTGGCAGCGAGCGGCGGGGGCCGGGAAGCGCGGCTGGAGACGGTGTCGGGGTCGGGCGACCGGAGCTGAGGGCGCGTCCGAAGCCTCAGCGGGCGAGGGCCCGGGATGCCGCTAAGGCGTGGCGATCTTCATGGCCGTCACGGCGGACCACGGCGTGCCGGCGACGGACACCCACCCGAGCAGCATCTGCTTGTCGGGGGAAATCGACAGCTTCGCGCCGTTGACGAAGTAGGTCACGTTGCCGAGGACCAGGCCAAAATCATTCGTAAAAACAATGTCTCCACTGAATATTGCCGTGCAGTTTGAAGTTTTCATGACGAGTTTTCTGGCGGAGGGAGCGATAAAGAAGCTTCCAGGGTCTCCGCTGTTGTTGACGGTGTCACATTCGCCCGGTGTGATGGTTCCGTCAGCCTTGATGTTGAGGACGCAGCTCAAGAATTGGACGCGCTCTGCGCTGTCGATGGTAATTGTGCGATTGAGGTCGAAGTTGAACCGCCATTTTCCCTTAAGGTCGGCCTGCGTGCAGGCTGCGAATGCGGTGGACGGGAGGGTGACGGCCAGGGCTGCTGCCAGCAGACGTGTGAACATGGGACACTCCAAGCTTCCGGCCTCGCCGGCGATCACGCGCCACCACGATCCGATCCCGGAAGACAGTACGCACGCGGTGCCCCCGCGTCAGTCACAGCAGTGTGATGGCCGCGAAGATTGGTCCGGCGACGCGACCCGTGAGCCTTGCCTGTAGGGCCGGCTCTTCGTTTGCTGAGCTACACGCCCGGCCCCGCCACCGTTCTCAACGATGACTCGACGCCTGCGGCTTCATGGGCGGAGCGGATCGCGTCGATAGCGTCTGTCGAGACAGAACATCCCGGTCCCTCTCCGCGCGTTCGATCGTGGGGACCGACGATGCGGTGGCGGCGGCAATCTCCGCCTGCGCGGTGCCCGCGGGCGCGCAGTTGTCCGGGTATCGTAAAGGACGTTGATGCCGGAGTGTCTAGTCTACGCGCCCGTAGACATTCCGTAGATCGACGATTTTCGAGGGTCCGGCCAGCACAGCCAAGCGCTTGAAAGTGTTGGCTCCCCTTCCTGTCCCGTTATCGAACCGCATGTCTGGCGCCGACCCCGCAGTTTCGCCGCCTGCTGGAAGACGTCATGGAACTGCACCGTGCCGCTTGAGGGGTGGCATCCCGCACTCTGGAGCCATTCTCGGGGCCATCAGCAGGGATGCCGCCAGACCAGAGGCCGACGGCGCGATCGAGACAACGCTCGATTTCAAGCTCAGGGACCGCTCAGTTCTCAAAGCCGTCTAAAAGGTAACCTTCCGAGCTTTCCGTGCGAGGGAAATGCGGGCCGTCGGGCCGTTGTTCGAGCCGGCGATAGGATCAACTTGATCTGTCGGTGTTGCGTTGTCAGATTGTGGCTTCCGGTAGAACTGGCTGTCGACGGCGGGGGCCCACGGCGTCATGGCGATTGGCAAGGAAGCCGCAGCCGCCATGCTCGCCGTCGCCGCAGGGGTCGGCGCGGTCGTGGCCGGGGCGGTACTTGGTCCCGAGGCCGGCAGTAGCGCCGGGGCCCTTGTCTTGGGGGGCGCGCTCGGAAATGTCGGTTCGGGCCTTGTCGGGACCGTCACGCATGACGCGATCAGGGGCGTGGTCGATATTGCCTCCCGTCTTCGCAACGCCGGGGAAACGGGCCGGCTCCCGGAAAACCACGACCTGGCTCGCGCCATCAGGCGATCTCACCTCCTCGCGCTGAGATTTCTTGTGGAGGAACACCGTTCTGCCGCCGCCGGTGATGGCCTGTCTTACGACGTCGAACTCGTCGCCAAATTCTCCAAGCGTGCCGAACAATGGATCGAGCGCGAACTGCGGGCGGCCGATCATCGCGACTTCATGCGTGCTGCGCCGATCGAGCAGGCCCTGAATGAGTTGGGGGTGGCCGTCGAGCCGACGCCTGAAATCGTCGCCGGGCTCGGCCGGGCCGGAGTCGATGCCGCCCTCATGGAGTTCCAGGCTGCCCTGGCAGCGGAGGGAGTGCCGCTGCTCGATAGCTTCCAAGCATGGTTCATCGGGAAAGACGCGAACAGCGACATCCCGTCGGTGGGCTGGATGGCGGCCGCCCAGGCCTTCTTCGCCGAGGCGGTGAAGACAAACGAACGGCTGCGGACGGTGATCTTCCTGCAGCAATTCAAAGAGATGAACCTCGCGACGGAAAGGATCAGCTCCGGCATCAGGGATGCCCTCGCGTTTTTGAGCAATCAGGATACGCGGCTCGCCGCGCGCTTCGACCGGCTCGAAGCCATGCTCGATAGTCTGGTGGACAGACAAGTCGACGTCGACACCGGTCGTATCGTCGAGGCGCTCATCGACACCTTGACGCGAGCGGACTTCATCGATGCCCTGCGGCGACGGAGCGGCGTCGAAGCACCGTATGACGAAGGGCCTGCGAGCCGCGCTACGGTCGATGTGCGCGATCGCATCGCAGAGTTGTCCAAAGCCTTCTTCGGGCGCGAAGCCGAGCTTCGACATCTGGATGCCTTCATCAATGACAACGCGCGCGGCCTCATGGTTGTCGCCGCTCCGGCCGGCGGCGGGAAGTCCGCCCTGCTGGCGCACTGGGTGGCGCATCGCCGGGCGCGTGGAGACCTCGTCGTCCGGCATTTCGTTTCGACCCGCTTTCTCGCCACCAAGGATGTCGTTGACGTGCTCCGGCATCTCTGCGCGCAACTTCGCAAAATCGACGGAGCCGATCCCTCCAAACTCTCCGACCAACTGCCGGATGATGAAAAGGGCTTATCGGATCGACTCTGCCGTCGGCTGGAACAGCCCGTAGCTGGCGAGCGCCTGATTATCGTTCTCGATGGCCTCGACGAGCTGCAAGCGCCGCTGGCCGACATCTTCGTCCGCGGCACCTTGGCGCCCGGTGTCTTCGTCGTCGTCTCGGGCCGTGCCACGGCGGCAGAAGTCCCACCTTACCTGCGGAACTGGCTAGGCTTCTCGCTTGGGGACGTCCCCCGGATGCGTTTCGATGTCCCGGGATTGCAGCTCGACGACGTCTTGATGTGGCTGGAGGAGGTCATCGGTCATCTCGATCAGAATGAAATGCGGATGCTGAGCCATCGGTTGCAAAAGACGACGGATGGACTGCCACTTTTCTTGGCAGATATATTCAAACGATTGCAAACGAGTCTTCCTGGTGCAGAATCGCGCGATCAACGGCTGCGTCTGGTCAGCGACTTGCCAGCTTCCTTCTCCGAATACATCGTGCGAGAGCTGGACCAACTCGAACACGATCTCGGCCCTGACTGGACACCCTCCGCGAGGAAGCTGTTCGCCCTGCTCACGCGGACACTCGGCCCCATCACTGAGAAGGAGCTCGAAGCGCTTTTCGCCTTCCGTCGCGCCAACGATGCGGCGTTTCCAGCCTGTCCGGTCCTGACGCCGGCCGCGATTGATCATCGCATCGGCCGCTGGCTGTCCATCAGGGGTGATCGCGGCAGGCGGGAATTCGCCTTCGCCCACCCACGTCTTGCCGAAGCCTTTGCCGAAGCCCTCGGCGATGCGTCCGATACGGCGGTCGAGGATCTGGTCGAGTGGATGCGGTCAGCCTGGATGCCGCGTGGCCGGCTCGGCGGTTCTGCCTATGCGCTGGATTGGTTGCCCACTCACCTCGAGCGCTCGGGTCCGCGGGAGAAGCGCGAGGCGGCGGTTCTCCTGTCCTCGCCGACCTTTCTGGCGGCTCGTCTCAAGGACCCGGCCCATGCGGCGCGCCGATTGGGCGCGACGATCGATGCCTGGCATGACTTGCCGTTCGCTACCCGAAACGAGTTGCCAGGCTCGCGACCGTGGAGTGCCTTCTGGGCGGAAAATGAGACGAGCTTGCGGCACGCGACGGCTGAGGCAGCGTGGGCCGGCAGCGACACCGTACTACCGATGCTTCACTGTCTTGGCGATACGCGCACGGCTGGTTCGGATCGATCGCCGCCGCCATCTCGAGCGCTGTTTCCCCATCCGCCCGCTGATCGCGGGCTCTTGCGGTCTATCGAGAGCCCGCACGCTTGGGGACTACGGATGTTCGCGCTTGACGACGCGCTGGTCAGCCTCGGTGTCGAAGGTGGGATCCGATTTTGGAGCCGACGCGGCAGCCTGCGGCCGGGGGGCGATCCCGACGCCCATCGGGGCTGCGTGCAGGGCCTGCTGGCCCTCGATGATGCGCTGGTCAGCTGGGGTGAAGACGGAGGCATCCGTTTCTGGGGACACGACGGCAGCCGCAGGGGGGGGGGAGATCCCAAAGCCCACAACGGTTCCGTTAGGGGAGTGCTTTCTGTCGGTGATGCGCTGGTCAGCTGGGGCGAAGACGGAGACATCAAATATTGGGGGCACAACGGCAGCCGCAGGGCCGGGGGCGCTGCGAACGCCCATCGGGGCGGCGTACGGGGCATGCTGGCCCTCGGTGATGCGCTGGTTAGCTGGGGCGAAGACGGAGCCATCCGCTTCTGGGGCCGCGACGGCCGCCTGCGGCCGGGGGGCGACGAAATGGCCCACGGCGGTGCCGTGGAGGGTGTGCTCGTTGTCGATGATGCGCTTGTCAGCTGGGGCGAAGACAGAGCCATCCGCTTCTGGGGCTGTGACGGCAGCCGGAAGCCGGAGGAAGTTGTCGGACCCCACAACGGTTCCGTGACGGGAGTGCTTGCTGTCGATGATGCACTGGTCAGCTGGGGCGAAGACGGGGCCATCCGCTTCTGGGGCCGCGACGGCAGCTTAAGGCCCGGCGGTGGGCGCGGACACAGAAGCGAAGTCTGGGGTGTGCTTGCTGTCGATGATGTGCTGGTCAGCTGGGGCGAAGACGGAGCCATCCGCTTCTGGGGCCGGGATGGCAGCCTAAGGCAAGGTGGCGCGGATCACGCACATATGCGTTCCGTTCGATACGTAATCGACATCGGCAATGCGCTGGTCAGCGTTGGCAATGACGGTCTTGTGCGTTTCTGGGGCAGTGATGGCAGCCCAAGGATGAGCCAAGATTTTGTTCCTCACCGTTTCGAGTATGCTGTAGGGTTACTTTCGCTCGACGATGTTCTGGTCAGCTGGAACCAACGCGGCACTATCCGCTTCTGGAGCCGCGATGGCGGCTCTACGGTGGAGGGCGATCAAAGAGCCATAGAGGACTCAATAGTTAGTGTGCTGGCCCTCGATGATGCGCTGGTCAGCCGGGGTCGAGGCGGAGCCATCCGTTTCTGGGGACACGACGGCAGTCGCAGGGCGGGGGGAGATCCCAAAGCCCACAACGGTTACGTGCAGGGACTGCTTACTGTTGGTGATGCACTGGTCAGCTGGGGCTCGGACGGAGCGATCCATTTTTGGGGACACGACGGCAGCCGCAGGGCGGGGGGAGATCCCGCAGCCCACGACGGCGGCGTGGAGGGGGTCCTCGTTGTCGATGATGCGCTCGTCAGCTGGGGGGCAGATGGAGCCATCCGCTTCTGGGGCCGCGATGGTAGCCCGCGGCCGGGGGGCGACCGCAGGGCACATAAAGAACCTGTAGGTTGCGTACTCGCTTTCAGGGATGTGCTGGTTAGTTGGAGTAGGCAAGGGGGTAACACATACATGAATTGGAGGTCGATCCGATTCTGGGGCCGCGACGGCAACCGTTTGGCGGGTGGCGATGGTTGTGCCCATGTTGGCGCCGTGCGTGGCTTGGCTGCGATCGAAGACGCGTTCGTCAGCTGGGGCTCGGACGGAGCCATCCGTTTCTGGGGACACGACGGCAGCCGTAGGGTGGGGGGACTTCCGAAAGCCCACGACGGTTCCGTCGAGGGAGTGCTTTCTGTCGATGATGCGCTCGTCAGTTGGGGCTCGGACGGAGCCATCAATTTTTGGGGACACGACGGCAGCCTCAGGGAGGGGGGCGATGCGAACGCCCATCGCGGCTACGTGCGGGGCCTGCTGGCCCTTGATGATGCACTGGTTAGCTGGGGCTCGGACGGAGCCATCCGTTTCTGGGGACACGACGGCAGTCGCAGGGCGGGGGGAGATCCCAAAGCCCACAACGGTTACGTGCAGGGACTGCGTACTGTTGGTGATGCACTGGTCAGCTGGGGCTCGGACGGAGCCATCCATTTTTGGGGACACGACGGCAGCCTCAGGGAGGGAGGCGATGCGAACGCCCATCGGGGCGGCGTACGGGGCATGCTGGCCCTTGATGATGCGCTGGTCAGCTGGGGTAAAGACGGAGCCATCCGCTTCTGGGGGCGCGATGGTAGCCCGCGGCCGTGGAGAGATCACAAAGCCCACGGCGATGGCGTGCAGGAAGTGCTTGATGTCGGTGATGCACTCGCCGGCTGGAGTTCAGATGGCCTCGTTCGTCTTTGGAACAGAGAAGGTCTTCTTTTAGACATCATCGCCGTCGCTAGCGAGGGTGCTCGGGTATTTGTTTGGAATAATCGTATTCTCAAAGTCGGGCGCGCGGTTTGGGCTTATGAGCAGTCGAAAAGGGAAGTGTGAATCGTCGATGCGCTACTAGCTTTGCAAGTGAGCTTCGTCCCTTCCAAAAATGGCAGGAAGCGCCTAGAATAGTATTCCTTATCAATCGGAAGACTCTGCCACCAGCTTCCCCTGCGCCGTCAGAACCTCAACTTGCCGCAGCTTTGCGACGATCTCTTCGGGCATTTGAAGCTTCCTCGCCATCTGCTCGTCCTTGAATAGGGCTTAAAACCAAATCCAGGGATGACCACTTCAGAGTGGCAGGCCAATCGAGAGTGCGTTGGCTGACGACGCCGGCGACGGCGTCGCACGCTGGGTCATCCGCGAGAAAGCCCCTTCAACTTCTTGGCAAGCGTTTAGTCGACAGTTGACGGCTCGGTGCGAATCGGCGATTGAAATGTAAAGCGGTTCATAAACAGGGGACGGAGAGATCGGAATGTCAGGGGAGAAGTTCGGCGCTTTCGTTCGCCGCGCGCGAGAGGCGAAGGACATCGGTTTGCGGGAGATGGCGAAGATGATCCAGGTGAGCCCGACCTATCTGTCGAAAGTGGAGCGGGATGAATTCGCCCCGCCGGCCGAGGACAAGGTCAAGGCGATTGCGCACATCATCGGCTGCGATGAGGACGAGTTGCTGGCACGGGCTGGCCGCGTGGCGAGCGACCTTTCGGACATCATCAAGCGCCACCCGGTGGAACTGGCGGCGCTGCTGCGGACCACCAAGGGACTGACGACCGAAGACATCACCCGGCTGGCGCGCGATGCGCGGAAAGTGAAGGACGAGTGAGTACCTGAAGGACCGTGGCGGCTCCGAATATGCAGATACGGATCGACGGAAAATGACAAAGTCAATTCCATATATGCCCAACGAGGCGATCGAAGGGGATGCCGAAGCGCTGCTCGCCGATTATGCGTATGCACGCGGCGTCACGATCGGTACCCCAATCCCGATCGACGACATCATCGAGAAGCACCTGAAGATCGGTATCGAGTTGGACGACACTCACCGGCTGTTCGGAGTGCTGCGCTCGGGAAACGGATCCGTCCCGGATATCCTCGGCGCCATCTTCTTCGACCAGAAGCGGATCGTGATCGACGAAAGCCTCGATCCCGATGCCAACCCGGCCAGGGAAGGGCGCTATCGCTACACGGCGGCGCATGAGGTCGGCCACTGGCGGCTGCATCGCGGCTTGTTCGTCAAAGACCCGGCGCAGATATCGCTTCTTGCACCGAATGCCGTGCCGAGTGTCGTCTGCCGAAGCAGTCAGGCGAAGGAGCGGATCGAGTTTCAGGCCGACCTTTATGCTTCCTGCGTGCTGATGCCGCGGAAAATGGTGCTCGCTGCCTGGGATGCGGCGTTTCCCGACCGCAAGCAGCGGGTGCTTCAACCCGCGACGCCGGTCGAGCATCCCTTCGTCGAGATCGCTCGCTTCGAGTGCCGCATTGCTGGTGCCGAGTTCACGGAAACTGACGATCAGGCTTTGGACAGCTTCGCCAGTCCGTTCGCCGAACAGTTCCTCGTCTCGCCGATCGCGATGCGCATCCGCCTGGAGAAGCTTGGGCTCCTGCACCGCACGGTGCCGCTGCAGCGCGTTCTCACCGGTGGCGCGTGAACCCCCTTTTTTGAGGAGATCGTCAAGTGTCAACTGAACAAAGGCGAAGCCGGAAGCAGATAGGTGAATCCACCGCGTTCGAGACGCGAGACTTCTATCTCGCCTGCTTCCTGCGCTGCTCGGGCTACGAGCTTCAGGGCCTTCGTGCCGAAGGGTCGCGCAAGGTCTTCGTGTTTCGGGATCGCGCCTCGCGCCGCGATGACGTGATGGCCTTCTACGGCGATGCGACCAGCGTGCGCCCCTTGGCTTTCGCCGCCACCATCAAGGACATGAAAGGACTGCTCCACAATGGCTGAGCCCCAACAAGCGACCTCGTTCCAGCGGGTCAAGAGCGGGCAGGTGCGCGAAGCCCTCGACAGACTTGAAGGGCTTGTCGTCGATGGCCTGAAGCACGGCTTCTTCGACTATACGATCGCTTGCGAGGTCGCGAACGGCGGCAAGCGGCAACTGGTGATCCGGGCTGGCAAAAGCCACAAGTTCACGATCCCCGAACATGAGGTGCCGCGTTAGTCGACGCCAAGCGGCGATCCCTGAGACGGGGACGCCAGAAGATGCAAATCCCGTTGGGCACAACGTCATCGGTGGGAAACCGAGACCGGAGGCCAGGAGCACGGAGCGGCGGAACCGCCCGTGAGGCTTTCGATGAAACGTCTCGGCGCTGCAAACGACAATGACGTAGGGCGGCAGATCGCCCATACCCGCGAACTCTGGCAACCGCGCATGGGCCGCGACCTCAACGACGAGGACGCGCGGCAAATCCTCCATTCCGTCACCGGCTTCTTCGGCATGCTCGCGGAATGGCGGCGCGCCGAATTGCTCGCCGCCGCGAATGATCGCGCAGCGCTGGGCGAAGCGAAGGATGGCGAGGTGCGCCATGACCGCTGAAACCATCGCCAAAGCCCTCGGCGGGCATCTGGCGGGCGCAACCTGGATGGCGCGATGCCCGGCCCATGACGATCTACGCCCAAGCCTTGCGATCAGCGCGGGAAAGAACGGCAAGGTGCTTGTGCGCTGCCATGCCGGTTGCGCCCAGCGAGACGTGATCGCCGCTCTCTCCGAGCGCGGTTTGTGGGATGCGACCGGCAAACGCCCTCGCGGCAT
>CALRZT010000041.1:0-20917 GCA_943372725.1 Pseudoxanthobacter soli DSM 19599 | reverse complement strand
CAACACGCTGTCGGCGGCGACGCGATCCGGCAATCCCGCTGCAGTGGCTTTCGTGCGAGAGTCCCTGATGCGCCAGGACGGCGAGGGCTATGCTCGGACCTGCGAGGCGCTTGCCAAGGCGACAGCGGCCGACGCCCGGCTGATCTCCGCGCCGACGCTGATCGTCGCCGGCTCGGACGACCCGGTCGCGCCGGTGAGCGTCGGCCAGACGCTGGCCGACCGAATCCGCGGCGCCAAGGCCGTCGTGCTCGACGGCTGCGGCCACTGGATGACGATCGAGAAACCCGCCGAGTGCGCGCGGCGCCTCGGCGACTTCGTGAGGACGAACGACCGCGGGTGACCGGCCGCGCCACTCCAGACAAGGGGTGGACGAGAACAAGCGGCGGCCGGCACCGACAGGGAGGATCGACGATGGCCGACAACGGCATGTATGGCGCCCGCTGGGGCGCGAACGGGCGCGAGCCCGACAGCGTCCTGTTCACCAACGTGCGCATCCTCGATGCGACGGGCGAGTATCCCTACACCGGCGAGGTGCTGGTGCAGGGCAACCGCATCAAGCAGGTGAGCCGCAGCGGCGGCGCCCGCTTCGGTGGCGGCATGAGCGGCTCGGGCATGAGCGGCTCCGGAATGGGCGGTTCGGGCCTGTCGGGCGGCGGCGCGACCGTCATCGACGGCGCCGGCGCGACCTTGATGCCGGGCATGATCGACGCGCACCTGCATCTTTCCTGGAACAACGCGCCGGGCATCGACCCCATCCAGATGATGGAGGTCGAGGAGCACATGCTCGTCACCATGGAGATGGCGAAGCTGGTGCTCGACGCCGGCTTCACCGCCGGGCGCGGGGCGGCGGCGGCGAAGCCCCGCCTCGACGTGGTGGCGAAGAAGTTCATCAACCAGGGCCGCTACCCCGGGCCCCGCTATCTGGCGGCCGGACCCGAGATCACCACCGTCGGCGGCCTCGGCGATGCGGCGCCCTCGCACATCCCGCACGAGGGGCTGAACCTCGGCATCGTCGTGTCGGGGCCGGAGGAGATCCGGCGGGTGGTGCGCACGCTGATCAAGTACGGCGTCGACTCGATCAAGTTGAACCTTTCCGGCGAGGAGATCACCGGCATGGGCGCCGAGGAGACGCCGATGTCGGAGGAGGAGGTGGCGATGGCCGCCTCCGAGGCGCGCTGCCGCAACAAGGTCTTGTCGGCGCACGCCCGCTCGTCAGGCTCGGTGAAGCAGTGCGTGCGGCACGGCATCCAGAACATCTACCACGCCTCGTTTGCCGACGAGGAGGCGCTCGACATGCTCGAGGCCGTCAAGCACAAGCACTTCGTGGCGCCCGGCCTCGCCTGGCTGATCAACACGGCGCGCAATGCCGGCGACTACGGCATCAAGCCGGGCTCGCCCGTCACCGTCCTCTATGAGCGCGAGCTTGAGATGGCGGTCGAGACGATGCGCAAGATGCACAAGCGCGGCATCAAGGTGCTGATCGGCGGCGACTACGGCTTCGCCTGGACGCCGCAAGGCACCAACGCCAAGGACATCGAGTATTTCGTCGACCTGCTCGGCTTCTCGCCGATGGAGGCGATCATCGCCGCGACCCGCTACGGCGGCGAGATCATGAACATGGGCAATGAGCTCGGCATGATCAAAGAGGGCTACCTCGCCGACCTCCTGCTCGTCGATGGCGACCCGATCGCCAACGTCCGCATCCTGCAGGAGAAGGACCGGCTGCTCGCCATCATGAAGGATGGCAAGTTCCACAAGCGGCCGCAGGTGCAGAGCGAGCGGCGGCGGCTGATCGCATGAGCATCGCCGGCGAGACGGGACAGGCACCGCGCGTGATCACGCGCGGCCAGGCGTGGGGCATCGTCGCGTTCTTCGCGGCGGCGCTGTTCGCCTGGCTGCTGTTTGCCGTCTGGCCGGCCTGGCTGAACGCCATCCTGATCTCGAAGAAGGCGTTCTTCTCCTCGATCTTCAACGGCATCACGCTGGCCGGGCTCTACTTCTTGGTGGCGAGCGGCTTCACGCTCGTCTTCGGGCTGATGCGCAACGTCAACCTGGCGCACGGCTCGCTCTACCTGCTCGGCGCCTATCTCGGCTACGAGGTCACGCGCCTCACCGGCTACTGGCTCGTCGGCGTCGCCGCGGGCTTCGCCGTGCTCGCCGTGCTCGGACTGCTGATGCAGGTGTTCGTGTTCCGGCGGCTGGAGGGCGACGACCTCCGCCAGACGCTGGTGACGATCGGCATCTCGATCGTCGCGGCCGACCTGATGCTGTGGATGTGGACCGGCGCCACCTACCAGATCGCCACGCCCGCCTGGCTCGACGGGGCGGTGAAGCTGCCGGTCGTCACCGCCTACCGCTCGAGTGGCGACGCGGTGTTCCTCACCTATCCGTTCTACCGGCTGGTGGTGCTGGCGGCGGCGATCGTGATCGGCGTCGGGCTGTGGCTTCTGCTCAACCGCACCCGCGTCGGCATGATGATCCGCGCCGGCGTCGATGACCGCGCCATGCTGGCGGCCTCCGGCGTCAACGTCCACGCGGTGTTCGCGGTGGTGTTCGCGATCGGGGCGGGGCTCGCGGGTTTTGCCGGCGTCGTCGGCGGCTCGGCGCTGTCGGTCGCGCCGGGCGAGGACGTCCGCTACCTGCTCGCCTCGCTCGTCGTCGTCATCGTCGGCGGCATGGGCTCGATCACCGGGGCGGCGATCGGGGCACTGCTGATCGGCCTCGCCGAGCAGGTCGGCCTCGTCTACTTCCCGACCTACGGCATCGTGCTCACCTTCGTCATCATGGTGGTGACGCTCGCGATCCGGCCCCAGGGCATCATGGGGAAGGCGCGATGAGCCTCGCGCTGCCGACCTCCGACCCGACCCGCGCGGCCACCCCGGCGTTCGCCGGCGGCGGGCTCGCCCACCTCGTGCTGGCGGCGGTGCTGGTGCTCTATCCGGCGGTGGCGTCGGACTTCTTCCTGACCCAGATCGGCGCCTACTCGCTGATCCTCGGCATGGTGGCCCTGTCCTTGATGCTGCTCGCCGGCTATGGCGGCATGGTCAGCCTCGCGCAGCTCTCCGTCGCCGGCATGGCCGGCTATGCGGTCGCGATCTTCGGGCTGAACAGCTCCGGCGTGCACGGCTTCGGCTGGCCGTGGTGGATCGTCGTGCCGTTTGCCGTGCTGGTCGCCGGCATCGCCTCGGCGCTGATCGGGGCGATCTCGTCGCGCACCGACGGCATCTACACGATCATGATCACGCTCGCGATCGCCACCGCGACGTTCTACTTCACCCAGCAGAACTACGCGCTGTTCAACGGCTTTCCGGGCTTCGCTGGCATCCGCGCGCCGGAGTTCTGGGGCGTGTTCTGGCGCGACCCGGTGCCGTTCTACTACGTCACTCTCGCGGTCGCAGCACTCTGCTACGCCGCCGTGCTCTATGCCGCGCGCTCGACGTTCGGCCTCGCTTTGCAGGCGATCCGCGACAACCCGCGGCGGATGCGCGCGATCGGCTTCGACGTCACCGCCCACAAGATCGTCGCCTACTTCTATGCCGGCCTGATCGCCGGGCTCGCCGGGGTGCTGCTCGTCTGGTTCAACGGTCGCATCTCGCCGGGCACGATCAACGTCGCAGCCGCCATCAACATCCTCATCATCGCCGTCATCGGCGGCATGCGGCACCCGATCGGGCCGTTCCTCGGCGCCCTCGTCGTCGTGCTGATGCAGACCTTCGCCATCGACCTGATCGGGGCCGAGCGCTTCAACACGCTGATCGGACTGTTCTTTCTCGTCATCGTCTTCGCCTCGCCGGACGGCCTGCTCGGCCTCTGGGGCCGCTTCAAGCCCCGCACCGGCCAGGAGCAGGTCGGCCCGTCGCCCTGAGGGCGCGGAAAATCGTCACGCAAAGTCGGACAAAACAGGGAGGATAAACATGCACATCAACCGTCGACTGCTCATCGCCCTCGCGGTCGCGAGCGGGCTCACCGCCCCGACCCTCGCCATCGCCCAGGACGACACCATCCGCGTCGGCCTGCTCGCCACCTTCGAGGGGCCGTTCACCGTGCTCGGCGAGGATAGCTTGCGCGGCGCCATGACGGCGCTCGAGGAAGCGGGCGGCATGGCCGCCGGCAAGAAGGTCGAGTTCGTTCGCGGCTCCTCCGACGCCTCGCCGGACAGCGCCGTCCGCGCGGTGCGCAAGCTCGTCGAGCAGGACGGCGTCGACATCGTCATCGGCCCGCTGTCGGGCGACGAGGGCATCGCCGTCAAGGACTACGCCAAGACGAAGCCGAACGTGACCTTCATCAACGGCTCGTCGGCCGCGCAGGACACCACGCTGCGCGACCCGGCCGAGAACTTCTTCCGCTTCTCCACCGACGGCGCCCAGTGGATGGCCGGCCTCGGCACCTACGCCTTCAACGACAAGGGCTACAAGACGGTGGCGACCGTCGCCGAGGACTACTCCTTCCCCTACACGCAGGTGTTCGGCTTCATGGCCGAGTTCTGCAAGGCGGGCGGCAAGGTGCCGTCGAAGTCGTGGGTGCCGATCGGCAACAAGGACTATTCCTCGGTGATCGCCGCGATCCCCGATGACGTCGACGCCATCTACGTGGCGCTCGGCGGCGCCGACGGCGTCAACTTCCTGACGCAGTACCAGCAGGCCGGCGGCCAGGCGCCGCTGATCGGCGGCTCGATCACCGTCGACCAGACGGTGCTGTCGTCCCAGGGCAAGATCCGCGAAGTCGTCATCGGCACGCCGTCGGCGGGCCCGATCGCCGACACCAACGACACGCCCGCGTGGAAGAAGTTCGTCGAGGACTACAAGAAGCAGCCGGGCGCCTTCCCGTCGCCGTCGCTGTTCGCCCACGCCTACTATGTCGCCACCGTCGCGACCCTGAAGGCCCTCGACGAGGTCGGCGGCGATCTCTCCGACGACGGCGCGAAGTTCCGCGCGGCGCTGGCGAAGCTCTCCTTCGACACGCCGACGGGCAAGGTCTCGCTCGACGCGAACCGCAACGCCATCGCCGACATCTACCTGACGGAAGTGAGCGAGGGGCCGGACGGCAACCTCTACAACAAGCTCGTCAAGGTGGTGCCGCAGGTGAACCAGACGCTGGGCATCCCGGTGGACGAGTTCATGGCGCTCGGCGCGGTCTCCCGCGAGAACCCCAGCTGCGAGTGATCGCGGCTCCAGTCGAAGGCATGAAGCGATGACCGACGCGATGGCCGCATCGTTGAGCGACACGGGGGCGAACGCCCTCGAGCTCACCGGCGTCGGCCGTCGTTTCGGCGCCCTCGTGGCGCTCGCCGACATCACCCTCAAGGTGCGTGCCGGCGAGCGTCGCGCCGTGCTTGGCTCCAACGGCGCCGGCAAGACGACGCTGTTCAACACCATCACCGGCGACTTCCCGCCGACCGAGGGGCAGATCCGCTTCTTCGGCGAGGACGTCACGGCCTTTCCGGCCCACGAGCGCATCCGCCGGGGCCTCAGGCGCACCTACCAGATCTCGCAGCTCTTCAACGGGCTGTCGGTGATCGACAACATCTTCCTCGCCTGCCGCGGTGTCTCGCGGCGACGCTATTCGCTGATCCGGCCGCGCCGCGACGACGCGACGATGCAGCAGGCCGAGCGGATCCTGCAGGCGGTGAAGCTCGAGCGCGAGCGCGACAGACCGGTCGGCGAGCTCAGTCACGGCCAGCAGCGCCAGCTCGAGATCGCCATGGCGCTCGCCGGCGCGCCGCGCTTCATCCTGTTCGACGAGCCGGCGGCCGGGCTGTCGCCAACCGAGCGGCGCGACCTCGTGGCGATCCTGAAGTCGCTGCCGGCGCACATCGGCTACATCATCATCGAGCACGACCTCGACGTGGCGCTGCGCGTCTCCGAGCGGGTGACGATGATGCACAACGGCCGCATCTTCAAGGAGGGCACGCCCGACGAGATCGAGCGCGACCCCGAGGTGCAGGCGATCTATCTCGGGGGCGGGCATGGCTGAGAACGGCTGGTCCCGGCACGACAACGCTGGCGGACGCGAGAAGGGCGGCAAGGGCGCGATCCTGCGCATCCGCGACCTGCACGTCTATTATGGCGAGAGCCACGCCATCCAGGGCATCGACCTCACCCTGCCGTCCGGCGTGCTGGCGATCGTCGGCCGCAACGGCATGGGCAAGACGACGCTCTGCAACACCATCACCGGGCTGAAGCGGGCGCGCTCCGGCTCGATCGCGGTGGCGGGACGCGAGATCTCCGGCCTCGAGCCGCACGAGATCAGCCGCGTCGGCGTCGGCTACGTGCCGCAGGGCCGCCGCGTTTGGCCGAGCCTCACCGTCGACGAACACCTGAAGCTCGCCGCCCGCGGCGGCCGCGACGCTGCCTGGACGGTCGATCGCGTCTACCAGACCTTCCCGCGGCTCGCCGAGCGCAAGACCAACGGCGGCTCGCAGCTCTCCGGTGGCGAGCAGCAGATGCTGGCGATCGGCCGCGCGCTGCTCGGCAACCCGCGCCTCCTCGTCATGGACGAGCCGACGGAAGGCCTCGCCCCGATCATCGTCGACCAGGTCGAGCGCATGCTGGTCGAGCTCGGCGAAGAGGGGGAGATCTCGATCCTCGTCATCGAGCAGAACATCGGCGTCGCGACACGGGTGGCCGCCGAGGTCGGCGTGATGGTCAACGGCCGCATCGCCCGGCTGATGCCGGCGGCCGAGCTCGCCCACGACCGCGACCTGCAGCAGCGCCTCCTCGGCGTCGGCCGCCACGCCGACGACCCGGAGGAAAGCCTCGCGCCCGCCGCCGTCGAGGCGGCCGAGGAGCGCCTCGCCGAGGTCTACCGCATCGTCCGCCCCGGCGCTGACGAGGGGACGTCCGGCGGTTCCGACTGGCGTACGGCATCCTCGGTGCCGAACCGCTGGGACCTCACCGACGCCGAGCTCGGCCGCAGCGTCCGCACCGCCCCCCGCCTCGTCGCCTCGGCGGAGCCGGAGACGGCCAAGCTCTTCGACGTGCCGCTCGGCGAGCGCTACGGCCGCACGGCGCTCGTCGCCGGCACCTTCGACACCAAGGGACGCGAACTGGTCTATCTCCGAGACCAGTTGCGCGCCGTCGGCATCCGCACCCGCACGGTCGACCTCTCCACCTCCGGCAAACCGTCTTCCGCCGACGTGCCGCCGCAGCAGGTGGCCGGCGCCCACCCGCGCGGGCCGAGCGCCGTCTTCAACGGCGACCGCGGCCGCGCGGTGGCGGAGATGGCGGTCGCCTTCGAGCACTGGATCGTCCGCCAGCGCGACATCGGCGGCATCATCTCGGCCGGCGGCTCCGGCGGCACATCGCTCGCAACACCGGGCATGCGGCGGCTGCCGGTGGGCGTGCCCAAGGTGATGATCTCCACCGTCGCCTCGGGCGACGTCGGCCGCTATGTCGGCCCCTCCGACATCCTGATGCTGCACTCGGTCGCCGACATCCAGGGCCTCAACTCGATCACCGAGCGGGTGCTGGCGAACGGCGCCTTCGCGCTCGCCGGCATGATCGCCCGCCAGCCGACCGCCGCTGATCGCGCTAAGGCGGCGCGCACCGCCAAGCCGGCGCTCGGCATCACCATGTTCGGCGTGACGACGCCGTGCGTGCAGGCGCTGACGGCGCGGATGTCCGCCGACTACGACTGCCTCGTCTTCCACGCCACCGGCACCGGCGGCCGGGCGATGGAGAACCTCGCCGACTCCGGGCTGCTGGCCGGCGCCATCGACACCACCACCACCGAGGTGGCCGACATGATCGTCGGCGGCGTGTTTGCGGCGACCGAGGATCGCTTCGGCGCCTTCATCCGCCGGCCGCTGCCCTATGTCGGCTCGGTCGGCGCGCTCGACATGGTTAACTTCGGGCCGCGCGACACGGTCCCGGAGGCTTTCCGGCGCCGCACCTTCGTCATCCACAATCCGCAGGTGACCTTGATGCGGACGACGCGCGACGAGAACGTCGCCTTCGGCCGCTTCATCGGCGAGCGGCTGAACGCCATGCAGGGCCCCGTGCGCTTCCTGCTGCCGGAGGGCGGCGTATCGCTGCTCGACCAGCCGGGCAAGCCCTTCCACGACCCCGACGCCGACGCGGCGCTGTTCGAGACGATCGAGAAGACCGTCACCCAGACCGGCAACCGGCGCGTCGTGCGCGTGCCCGGCAACATCAACGACCCGTCCGTCTCCGAGGCGCTGGCGCGCGCCTTCGAGGAGATCGCGACGCCCTTGAAGATGAGGGCCTGAGGCGCGCCGCGGCACGCCGAACGCCCTTGAATGAACGAGACGCCCGGCCGCCGCTTCGGACCGGACGATTGGGGAGAGCAAGACCATGACGGCGGATGTGTTCGGAGCCGTGATCCTCTGGCTGATCGTGCTGGCGATCGTCGTGGTGATCGCCGTCTATTTGCTGCGCTGGCTCTATCGCCGCTCCACTAAGGAGACGGCGTTCGTCCGCACCGGCTTCGGCGGCGAGAAGGTGGTGATCAACGGCGGCGCGCTGGTGATCCCGGTCGTCCACGAGGTGACGCCGGTCAACATGAACGTCATGCGCATCGAGGTCAGGCGCGGCCAGCAGACGGCGCTGATCACCAAGAACCGCATGCGCGTCGACCTGATCGCCGAGTTCTTCGTGCGCGTGCAGCCGAACAAGCAGGCCGTCGGCCTCGCCGCCCAGACGCTCGGCCGCCGCGCCATGCAGCCGGACGGCATCCGCGACCTGTTCGAGGGCAAGTTCGCCGCGGCCCTGCGCACCGTCGCCGCCGAAATGACGCTCGAGGAGATGCACGAGCAGCGCGGCGCCTTCTCCGAGCGGGTGAAGCAGAGTGCGGCCGACGCGCTCGCCAACAACGGACTGGAGCTCGAAAGCGTCGCCCTCGTCGATCTCGACCAGACGGCGCTCGAATTCTTTGACCCGTCGAACGCCTTCGACGCCGAGGGCCTGACGCAGCTGACCGAGATGATCGAGGTGCGCCGCAAGATGCGCAACCTCATCGAGCAGCAGACGATGGTGGAGATCCGCACGCAGAACCTCGACAGCGAGCGGCGCGTGCTGGAGATCGACCGCGAGGGCGAGTACGCCCGCCTCGAGCAGGAGCGCGAGGTGGAGGTGCGCCGGGCGATCCAGCGCGCCGACCTGACCCGCGAGCGGGCGACCCGCGAGCAGGAGGCGCAGCAGGCGCAGATTTCCTCGAACGAGCTCGTCGAGAAGGCGCGAATCGCCCAGGAGCGGGCGCTCGCCGAAAGCCGCATCGCCAGCGAGCAGGAGATCCAGACCCGCGAGATCGCCCGCCGCCGGGCACTGCAGGAAGCGGAGCTCAAAAGCCGTGAGCTGACCGAGCGCGAGGAGATCGCCACCGGTCTCGCCGTCGAGCGCGAGCGCATCAACCGTCAGCGCGAGCAGGAGGAGCTCGAGGTCGGGCGGCGCAAGGCGGTCGAGCTCGCCGAGCGCGAGCGCGAGATCGCGCTGTCGGCGAAGCAGATGGTGGTGACGCAGGCCGAGGGCGAGCGCCGCCAGGCCGAGATCGCCGTCGAGCTGCAGCTCGAGACCGCCCGCCTCGATCGCGACCGCGCCCTCGACCAGGCGCGGCTGGAGCGCGAGCGCATCCTCGAGGCGCTGGAGATCGAGAAGCGGCAGTCGTCCGAACAGGCCGAGATCGTCGCCCGCGACGCGGTGGAGCGCTCGCGCATCGTCGCCGAGCGCGACGTCGAGCGCGAGCAGATCGCCGCCGCGCTGGTGCTGGAGACCGACCGCATCGCCCAGCGGCGCGAGCAGGAGGCACTGGAGGTCGACCGCCGCAAGTCGCTCGAGCTCGCGGAGCGGGAGCGCGAAATCGCGCTCGCCCGCAAGTCGCTCGAGGTGGTGGAGGCCGACACCGAGGCACGGCGCGCCGAGGTGGTCGCCCGCATCGAGCTCGACCGCGCCCGCATCGCCCAGGAGCGCAAGCTCGACGAAGCCCGCATCGACCGCGAGAAGGCGCTGCAGGGTCTGGAAATCTCCCGCCGGCAGGCGTTCGAGGAGGCGGAGATCGTCGCCGGCGAGGAGGTCGAGCGTGCCCGCATCGCCACCGACCGCGGCCTGGAAGAGGCACGGCTCGTCCGCGACCGCGACCTCAGGAAGCTCGCCATCGAACGCGACAAGGCGGTCGAGGGCGCCGAGATCGACAAGGCGATCGAGCTCGCCGAGAAGTCGCAGGCGCGCTCCGCCGCCATGGCCGCGGCGGAAGCTGCCCGCGCCAAGGCGGTGCTTGCCGAGGAACAGTCGTTCACGGTGCGCGAGCGCGAGATCGCCGAGCGCCGCAAGGCGATCGACCTGATCGGCACGGCCCGCGACGCCGAGCGCGAACGGCTGCGGCTCGTCTCCAAGGCCGAGGCCGAGAAGGACTCCGCCAAGGCGTTCGCCGAAGCCCAGACGATCGCCGCCAAGGCGGAGGCCGATGCCGCCCTCATCCGCACCGGCGCCACTGCCGCCCAGTACAAGGTCGACGCCGACGGCGCCCGGCAGCTCAACGAGGCGGAGAACCTGCTCACCGAGGAGGCCCGCGCCGGCCGCCTCAAGCAGGCCCTGCTCGAGCGCATCGAGGGCATTGTCCGCGAGAGCGTCAAGCCGATGGAGAAGATCGAGGCGATCAAGATCCTGCACGTCGACGGGCTCACCGGCGGCGGTGGTGGCGGCGGGTCCGGCAAGAACGTCACCGACGAGGTGATCGACTCGGCGCTGCGCTACCGCGTGCAGGCGCCGATGATCGACAGCCTGATGAAGGAGGTCGGCATCGAGGGCGGCTCGGTCGGGCGGATGACCGACGTGTTGCGCGACGCCAAGGACATCGACAGCCTGACACGGGCGCGCAAGGGCAACGGCAAGGCCGCGCGCAAGGACGACGACGATCGCGACCGCGATCGCGACCAGAACTGAGCCGGATCGCACCGGCCGGGCGGGGAGAGAGACGATGGCGAAGGTGTTCGTGTCGACGGTGATCGGCGCGCCGGTCGGCCAGGTGTGGCCGGTGGTGCGGGACTTCAACGGCCTGCCGGCGTGGACGCCGTTCGCGGCGGAGAGCCGCATCGAGATGGGGGCGCCGGCCGACCAGATCGGCTGCGTCCGCAACTTCTCGCTGAAGGACGGTGCGCGGCTGCGCGAGCGGCTGCTCGCCCTGTCGGACTACGACTTCTCGATGACCTACTCGATCCTCGAAAGCCCGATGGGGGTCGAGGACTATGTGGCGACGTTGGCGCTGAAGCCGGTTACCGACGGCGACCGCACCTACATCGAGTGGTCGGCCGAGTTCCGCGCCCCGGCCGGCAACGACCAGGACCTGATCACCTTCATCGGCCAGAACGTCTTCCACGCCGCCCTGCAGGCGCTGAAGCAGCGCTTTGGGGGCTGAGGGCTTCGTGGCGGCGAGGGCATCGTGACAGTCGTCCGCGTTCGGCGCAGCGCCGTCATCGATGCACCCGTCGCCACCGTCTGGGCGCTGCTGCGCGACTTCAACGCCCACGACCGCTGGCATCCGGCCGTCGCCACAAGCCGCATGGAGGGGAGCCGGCCTGTCGACCAGGTCGGCGGCGTCCGCGCCTTCCGGCTGAAGGACGGGGCGTTCCTGCGCGAACGGCTGATCGGCCTCGACGACCGCGCCCGCCGGCTCACCTACTGCATCCTCGACGCGCCGCTCCGACTAGACGGCTACGTTGCGACGCTGACCGCGACGCCGGTGACCGACGGCGACCGGACGTTCGTGGAATGGGAGTCCCGCTTCGATCCGCCGGCGGCCGAGGCCGGGCGGCTGTTGCGGCTCGTCGCCGACGAGATCTACGAGGCCGGGCTCGCGGCGCTGCAGCGGCGGTTCGCCGGGGCGGGCGGTGGGGCGCGACCGGCGACGGCGGCGACCCGGCCGACCGCCGCCATTGGCGCGGCGACGGCGGCGCTTCGGCCGCTGACAGCAGCGGAACCGCAGCATCCGGCCTTCGAGACGGTGCGGACGGAGGCGGCACCGCCGGTGGCGCCGGTGACGCAGACGGCCGTGGCGGTTCCAAACAGCGCAGCGACGGGCCTGCGGGATGCCGGTGCGGCGCGACCGTGGGACGATGGTGAACCGTCGCCCCAGTGGGAAGCGCGCCCGGGGCGCGAGGAGGATGGCATGGACGTCTTCACCGTCGTGCGCCGGGCGGAGATCGAGGCGACGGCGGTCAGCGGCGGCCGGAGCACCGATGACGGGCCGCGGACGCTCGCGGTGGCCCGGTCGGCCGAGCCGCTGCCGGAGCAGGGTCGCGGAGAGGGGCAGGGACAAGGCCGGGCGGCGCTGCCGTCTTCCGGCCGGCCGGTCGCAGGCGCGATCGAAGCCGCGGCGATCGTCGTCTCCCGCCACGGCGGGCCGGAGGTGCTGGTGCCGGCGACGGTGAGCGTGCCGCCGCCGGGGCCGGGTGAGGTGCGGCTCCGGCAGACGGCGATCGGCATCAACTACATCGACGTCTATTGCCGCACCGGCTACTTCGACCTGCTGACGCCGCCGGCCGTGCCTGGCATGGAGGCGGCGGGCGTCGTCGTCGACGTCGGGCCGGGGGTGACGCATTTCGCCCCCGGCGACCGCGTCGCCTACGCCTGCCCGCCGGTCGGCGCCTATGCGGCGGCCCGCACGATGGACGCAGCGCTCGTCCTGAAGCTGCCGGCGGCCATCGACGATGAGACGGCCGCCGCCGTGCTGCTGAAGGGGCTGACGGCGGAGTTCCTGCTCCACCGCGTCCACGCGGTGCGGGCGGGCGAGGTGGTGGTTGTGCATGCCGCCGCCGGTGGCGTCGGGCTCATGCTCTGCCAGTGGGCGAGCGCGCTCGGCGCGGCGGTGATCGGCACGGTTTCGACCGACGAGAAGGCTGCGCTCGCCCGCCGCGCCGGCTGCGACCTCGTCGTCGTGCACGGCCGCGAACCGTTCAGCGAGGCCGTGCTGCGGGCGACCGGCGGGCGCGGCGCCGACGTCATCTACGACGCCATCGGCCGCGACAGCTTCACGGCCTCCGTGGCCGCACTCGCCGTGCGCGGCCACCTCGTCAGCTTCGGCCAGGCCTCCGGCCCGGTCGGCGCCCACGACATCGGCGCCTTCGCCAGCAAGTCGGCGACGATCTCGCGGCCCAACTACGGCCACTACACGTCAGACCCGGAGGAACTCCGGGCGATGGCGGCACGGCTGTTCGCCGCCATCGCCGCCGGCACCGTGCAGCCGATGATCGGCGCGCGGCTGCCGCTCGCCGCCGCCGCCGAGGCGCACGCCCGTCTGGAGGCGCGCGCCACGGTCGGCTCGACGGTGCTGACCGTCTAGGGCCGGTCAGGCCTTCCAGGCGTCCGCGTGGTCGCGGGCGTAGGTCGCAAGCGGGATCGGCTTGCGTCCGGTCAGCGTCTCGACCGCGTCCGACACGCCGGCGGCCCAGCCCTGACGGACGGGGTAGAAGATCGTGGCGAGGAACGTCGCGTAGGCCTCCGGCACGCCGAAGCTCGTCAGCATGGCGATGAAGGCGGCGTCGTCGATCGCCTCGTAGGCGACGGGGCGGCCGATCACCTCCGACAGGATCGCGGCGGCGTGCGCATAGGTCAGCGCCTCCGGCCCGGTCAGCGCGAAGGCCTGGCCGTCGAAGCGGTCGGTGGTCAGAGCCGAGGCGATGCTGGCGACGATGTCGCGCAGATCGATGAAGCTCGTGGCGCCGTCGCCGGCCGGCAGGCCGAAGTGGCCGGCCGTCACGCCCGCCTTCCAGAAGGTGTGGAAGTTGTCGGAGAACCAGTTCGGCCGCACGATCACGTAGGCCGCGCCCGACTTGATCAGCTTCAGCTCGACCTGGCGGTAGGGAATGTTGTCGTCGGCATCGACGCCGAGCGCGGTCATCAGCACCACCTTGGCGCCGTGCGCCGCAGCGGCCTCGACGACCGGCGACAGCATGGCGACGGGGTCGGTGTAGCCGGCCGCCTGCATGACGAAGACGCGGTCGACGCCCTCGAGCGCCGCCGGGATCGTCGACGGATCGGTATAGTCGAAGCGCACGCCCTCGGCGCCGCCGACCGGCCCGCCCGCGCGCGACGCCGCCTTCACCGCCTCGCCCTTCGCCACCAGCGCATCCACCAGCGGCCTGCCGACGTTGCCGGTGGCGCCGAGCACGAGAATCTTGCCAGACATCGTTCGTCTCCTTAGTATCCAGCAGATACCTGCTGTCGGTTGGGTAGATACTGCGGTCTGGAAACGAGCGAAAGAGAGCACCTTGCGGTGCGATGGTTTTTCAGGGGAAACCGGGTGCTCGCAGGATGTGGGGGGCGGTGGTGGCCGGAGGGCAGGACGTGTCCTCCCCCTGGCAGGGGAGGGACGACCCACGCAGCGCAGAAGATTTGGAGTACCCGTGATGTATCTGCCCGACGTCTACGAGAAGATGTGCCCGACCCGGCTGGTGCTCGACCGCATCGCCGACAAGTGGGCGGTGCTCATCCTCGACCGGCTGTGCGACGGGCCGGTGCGGTTCAACCAGCTCAGGCGCACCATCAAGGGCATCTCCCAGAAGGTGCTGTCGCAGACCCTGAAGAAGCTCGAGCGCGACGGTCTGATCTCCCGTGCCGTCTTCGCCACCGTGCCGGTGACGGTCGAGTATGCCCTGACGCCCCTCGGCCGGACGCTCACCGACACCATCGCGGCGCTCGCCCACTGGGCGGAGCACAACATCGAGGCGGTGCTGGCGGCCCAGCAGGCCTACGACCGGGGTTCAGCGACGGCGGACACGGTAGCGGCGAACCAGGTCGCGGAGGCGGCCTGAGCGGCGGGCCGGACAGGGCGCGTAGCCGTCTGATCGAAGACACTCTCCCCCTCGCGACGGACGGGAGTCGCCGCCGTTCGAGGAGCCGCTCGACCCTTGACGGCCGTCTCGATTCAGAGCCTGCTCGGGACGCGCCTGGTGTCCGGACGTGCATGGTGCACTTCGGATGAAACGGGAACGGGGAGAGGGCCTTGGCCCGAAGCCCCGACCGCCCCCGCGACTGTATGCGGAGAGCCGCCTTCCACGATGTCACTGGTTGCCCGCCTCCCAAGGGTGGCGGCGCCGGGAAGACGGAGGGTGAGCGACGACCCGCGAGTCAGGAGACCGGCCAGGCGCGTGGTGACCAGTGCGACCCGTCGGGTGAGACGGTCGAGGAGGACGTCATGCATATCGAGCCTGGCCTTGTGGACGGTGGAAAGATCCTTCTGAGCTATGCAACGGCGGCGGGCGTCGGCGCCTTCACGCTGAAGCTCGCCTCCGAGACGATCCGGGAGGGCGGCGCCTTGTCGCTGCTGGCCCGCAGCGTCGCCACGACAGCCCTGGTGTTCTGCTTCTTCGAGGTGTTCCCGCACTATCCGGTGGGTGTGTCCGAGGTCCATCTCATCCTCGGCTCGACCCTGTTCCTGCTGTTCGGGGCGGCGCCGGCGGCCATTGGCCTCGCGCTCGGGCTGCTCTTCCAGGGCCTCCTGGTCGCCCCGTTCGACCTGCCGCAGTACGGCATGAACGTCACGACGCTGCTGGTGCCGCTGTTCGCCCTCGCGGCGCTTTCGCGCCGCATCATCCCGGCCAAGACGCCCTATGTGGAATTGAGCTATTGGCAGGCGCTGGCGATGTCGACGGCGTACCAGGCCGGCATCGTCACCTGGGTGGCGTTCTGGGCCGTCTACGGCCAGGGCTTCACCGCCGAGACCCTTGCGTCGATCGTGACGTTCGGCGCCGCCTACATGCTGGTCGTCGTCGTCGAGCCGCTCGCCGACCTCGCCGTGCTGGCGATCGCCAAGGCCCTTCACCGCCTGCGCGGCAGCGTGCTCGTCGACCGCCGCCTCTACGACGCCGCCTGAGGCGGCAACGGCGCGATGGCGGCGCCCCGCCATCGCGTCTACACGCCGGGCGGTCTCGGCGACCGGAGCGGCTCAGAACCGCTCCAGCCGGTAGGGCGAGAGGTCGATAGACGGCGTCTCGCCGCGGGCGATCTCGGCGACGAGGCGGCCGGTGACGGCGCCGGCGATGAGGCCGGTGTGGCCGTGGCCGAAGGCGAAGATGAGGTTCTGGTGGCGCGCCGCGCGGCCGAGGACGGGGAGTGAGTCCGGCATGCCCGGCCGGTTGCCCATCCAGCGCGTGACCTCGCCGACCTCGAGGTCGCGCACCATCTCGCGGCCCATGGCGAGCAGGATGTCGGCGCGGCGGTAGTTCGGCGGCTGGCCGAGGCCGGCGAGCTCGATGGTGCCGGCGAAGCGCAGGCCGCCTTCCATCGGCGAGGCGACGAACTTGCGCTCCGACCAGATCGTCTGGGTCCGGAGGCCGACATCGGCGCCGGTCACCTGCACGTGGTAGCCGCGCTCGGCCTCCATCGGCACGCGGTAGCCGAGGGATTTTGCGAGCGCCTTCGACCAGGCGCCGGCGGAGAGAACGACGGTGTTGGCCGGGCGGCGGCCGGCGTCGGTGCGGACGGCGGCGATGCCCGCCGGCCCGGTCTCGAAACCGGTGACGCGGGCGCGGGTGAGGGTGCCGCCGTTGCGGACGAAGGCGGCCGCGAGGCTCGCCACCAGCCGGCCGGGGTTCTTGCACTGGCCCTGTTCGGGCAGGAACACCGCGCTCTTGAAGCGATGGGCGAGCGCCGGCTCGAGCTGGCGGATCTCGTCCTCGTTCAGGAACTCGATCGCCACGCCGCGCTCGCGCCGGAGCGTCAGGCCGAAGTCGGAGGGCGACACGGCGTTCGCGCTCTCGTGGACGAAGAGCTGGCCGCGGCGGGCGAGGAGGTCCTCGCAGCCGGCCTCCTTCAGGAGCGGCGCATAGGCGTCATAGGTGCCCTGGTGCAGCGCCCGCATGGCGTCGGCGATCGCCGGCACCCGCGAGCGCCGGCCGGCCGACAGCAGCCGGAGAATCCACGGCATCGCCTGGGGCAGGTAGCCGAGACGGACGAACAGTGGCCCCTCGGGGTCGAGGAGCCACTCCGGCACCTTCTTCAGCATGCCGGGCATGCCGATCGGCACGCACGAGCCCGGACAGATGCCGCCGGCGTTGCCGTAGCTGCACTGGTCCTCGCTGCCGGGCTCGGCCGGGTCGATCAGCTCGACGTCGTAGCCCGCGCGCTGCAGGTACGACGCCGAGCAGACGCCGACGATGCCGGCGCCGACGACGATCGCGCGCCGACGCGAGGCCTCGGTGCCGGTCATCGGTTTGCTCTCCTGTCTCGCCGAGGCTCAGGGCGTGTTGGCGGCCGGCGTGCCGGCGCGCAGCGCCTTGAGGCCGTTGCCGGCCACCCACTGCAGCATCCGGAAATCGGAGAGGTAGGAGATCAGCCGGTAGCCGGCGTCGATCATCTCCTGGCCGTAGGCGACCGAGCCGACGTGGATGCCGGGCACCACGCCGTGCCGGTTGGCGGCTTCTGCGATCTTGACGATCGTCTCGTAGACCTTCGGGAAGCGCGGATCGAAGCCCGGCGCGTGGCCCATGGAGACGGAAAGGTCGGAGGGGCCGATGTAGACGGAGTCGAGACCCGGGGTCGAAAGGATCTCCTCGAGATTGTCCACCGCCTGCTGCGTCTCGATCATCGCCATCGTCAGGATGGTCTCGTTCGCCTTGGCGAAATAGTCCGGCCCGCCATAGAGCGAGGCGCGCAGCGGGCCGACGCTGCGGTGGCCGACGGGGGCGTAGCGGCAGGCGGCGACGAAGGCCTCGGCCTGGGCGCGGGTATTCACCATCGGGCAGATGACGCCGTAGGCGCCGGCGTCGAGCACCTTGCCGATCATGCCGGGCTCGTTCCACGGCACGCGGACGAGCGGCGTCGCGTTCGTGGTGGAGATCGCCTGCAGCATGGTGACCATCACCTGGTAGTCGATGGCGCCGTGCTGCATGTCGATGCAGAGGCCGTCGAAGCCCTGCACGGCCATCGCCTCGGCGGAGATCGAGGAGGGGATGGCGAGCCAGCCGTTCATCACGGTGCCGCCGGCCGCCCAGATGGTCTGGATCTTGTTCTCGCGCATGGAAGTCCTTTTTGGCGTGGCCGTCAGGGGTTGAGGATGAGGTCGGACGCCTTCTCGGCGATCGCGATGGTGGTGATGTTGGTGTTGGCCGAGCAGATCGACGGCATCACGGAGGCGTCGACCACCCGCAGGTTCTCGACGCCGCGCACGCGCAGGCGGCCGTCGAGCACGGCGGTGGGGTCGTCGTCGCCGCCCATTCGGCAGGTGCCGGAGACGTGCCAGCCGGACCAGACGGTGGACTTCACCCACTCGGCGATCGCCTCGTCGTCGCGCGCCATCGCGTGCAGGCGCTCGGCCGGCCCGAAGCGGTTGCGATAGAGCCAGTTGCGGGTGAGCGGGCTCGCGTCGAAGAGGAACGCCGCAGCGGCGGTCTTCAGCCAGTTCGACGGCTTGCGCACCGACATCGCCCGCACCTCGTCGGTGTAGCCGGCGAGGAACCACATGGTGGTGGCGGCCTTCACCTCAGGCGACTCGATCGTGCGGTAGATCAGCTTGAACGCCTCGACGAGGCGCTTCAGGTCGCGCCCGTCGGCGGCGAGGTTGAGGTCGATGACCGGCTCGGCCCGGAAGTCGGGGCTCGCGAGGCGGAGCGTGCCTTGCGAGTAGGACTTGTTCACGCAGACGCCGAGCGAGCCCATGCGCTTGCCGAGCGGGTGCCAGCCGGTGCGGTTCGCCGGCATCAGCAGCATGTCGCCCGGCGTGCAGCCCTCGACGCCGGAGGAATAGCGCAGGCCCATGAAGATGTGGCGGCGCTGGCCGGCCGGCAGGCGGGCTGCGGGGCGCAGGTGCGTGCCGATCGAGATATGCGGATGATCCGTTAGGTTCTCGCCGACACCGCGCACGTCGGCGACCACTTCGATGCCGAGGTGCTTGAGGTGGCCGGCCGGGCCGATGCCGGCGCGCATCAGCATCGCCGGCGAATGCAGCGCGCCGGAGGAAACGATCACCTCGCCCGCCGCCACCGTGTGGGTGGCGCCGGCGACGTCGACCTCGATGCCGGTGACGCGCCGGCCCTCGGTCAGGAGTTGGCGTACGTGGGCGAGCGGGACGATCGTCAGGTTCTTGCGCGCCCGCACCTCGCGGGAGAGGTAGCCGAGCGCGGTCGAGACGCGGCGGTCATTCTCGTTCGTCAGTGGCAGCGGGAAGCAGCCGTCGGAGGTGCCGCCGTTGATGTCGTCGCCGTAGCGGAAGCCCTGGGCCTCGAAGGCAGCGAGGGTGGCCTTGGTAAACGGCGCCCAGTCCTTCGGGAACAGTCGGCGGATCGGCAGCGGTCCGTCGCGACCGTGCAGGGGGCCATTGAAGTCGAGGTCACGCTCGAGACGCTTGAAGTAGGGGAGCAGCCCCTCGAAGTCCCAGCCGGGCAGTCCCATCGCCGCCCAGGCGTCGTAGTCGGCCGGCATGCCGCGGATGGCGAACTGGCCGTTGATGCTGGAGCCGCCGCCCATCACCTTCGCCTGCTCGAGCTTCGAGGGCTTGGCGGCACCGGTGTTGAGGCGCGGCGAGCGCGTGTAGACGCGTAGGTCCTGCCAGTGATAGCGCGGGTCGAAATAGGAGAGACCCGGGTAGCTGTCGGCGATGACGTCGGGCACGGCGTCCGGCGGCGTGTCGGGACCGGCCTCGAACAGGCCGACGGTGTGGCGGCCGTTCGCCGACAGGCGGTTCGCCAGTACACAGCCGGCGGAGCCGCCGCCGACGATTACGAAGTCGAAGCGCGGGGGGAGGGCGTCAGGCGGCATAGTCGATCCACACGGCTTTCTGGCGCTGGAAGCCCTCGATGCCGGCGCGCCCCATGTCCTTGCCGAAGCCGGAGCCGTTGAAGCCGCCGGCGGGGAAGGTGAACTCGGGGGCGCGGCCGTGGTGGTTGACCCACACCATGCCGGCGGCGATGCGGTCGCTGGCGCGCAGCGCCTTGCCGATGTCGGCGGTGTAGACGCTGGCGGCGAGCCCGTAGACCGGGTGGCCGGCCATCGCGATGCCCTCGTCGACGTCGTCGAAGCGGTGGACCGACAGCACCGGGCCGAAGAACTCCTCGCGGTAGCCGGTCATCGCCTCGGTGACGCCTTCCAGGATCGTCGGTGCGTACCAGGCCCCGGCATTGCGGGTCTCGAGCGGCCGGCCGCCGATGCGCGCTGTGGCGCCTTCGGCGATGGTGGCGCGCACGAGAGCGTCGATACGCTCGGCCTGACGGGCGCTGACGATCGGCGAGAAGGTGGTGGCGCCCTCCCAGGTCGGCCCCGCACGCACGGCGGCGCAGGCGGCCTCGATCTTCTCGGTCAGCGGCTCGGCGACGGAGCGCTGCACGACGAGGCGCGAGCCGGCGGTGCAGACCTGGCCGGCATTGCCGAGGAAGCCGCGGGCGACGTGGCCGGCGACGGCGTCGAGGTCGGCGGCGTCGGCGAAGACGAGCTGCGGGCTCTTTCCGCCGAGCTCCAGCGTCACGGGCTTCAGGCCGTGGAGGGCGGCTTCCGCCATCAGCTTGGCGCCGGTGGCGGTGGAGCCGGTGAAGGACATCTTGCGGATGTCGGGGTGGCGGACGATGGCGCTGCCGGTCGTGTGCCCGAGGCCGTTGACGACGTTGAGGAGGCCCGCGGGCAGCCCGGCCTCGGCGGAGAGCACGGCGAGGGCGATCAGCGAGAACGGCGTCAGCTCGGACGTCTTCATCACCACGGCGTTGCCGGCGGCGAGCGCCGGGGCGAACTTCCACGCCGCGGTGATCATCGGGAAGTTCCACGGCACGACGGCGCCGACGATGCCGTAGGGCTCGCCCTTCACGAGCGACAGCACGCTGCCCTCGGTGGCGGTGATGTCGCCCTCGAGCTTGTCGCAGAACTCGGCGTAGTAGCGGATGACGCCGGCCGTGCGCACCGCATCGCGGACGCTCGTCTCGGCGATCGGCCGGGTGGAGTTCGCCGCCTCGAGGCGGGCAAGCGCCGGGGCATTCGCCTCGACG
>CALRZT010000040.1:0-21112 GCA_943372725.1 Pseudoxanthobacter soli DSM 19599 | reverse complement strand
CAGCAGCCCGTGGTAGACCCAGCCCTCCGCCCCGGACGAATCGCGGATGCGGCGCCAGTTCTCGAACTCCTGCACGATCTCCACCGGCAGCCCGGCGCGTACGAAGATCCACTTCACCGCGTGCTCGTTGCTCGGCCCGATGCGCACGTTGACGCGGCTCGCCTTCAGGCTGACGAAGCGCGGCAGCGGCAGCCCGGTGGTCTGCTGGGCGTGCACCGGCGGCGCCGCCGGCGGCGTCGCCACGAGCACCGCCGCCCCCAGTCCGACGGCCGTCCACCTGAGCCCCGCGACCATCCTGGAAAGCACGTTCATCCCGAAGACCCTCTTCGCCCGCCGACCGTCCGCCCGCCCCCGGCCCGTTGTGTTTCCGCATCGCTCTGATACAGAAGGCCGAAGCGCACGGGGGACGCCGCCGAGCATGCAGCCTCAGGGTTAACCGGCGCTGAACCCGGCATCCGTCCAGAGCCCCGAGGCACGCGCAGCATGGCCAGGAAAAAGCCGCACGTGGTGGTGACCCGGAAGCTTCCGGACGTCGTCGAGACCCGCATGCGCGAGCTGTTCGAGGCGAAGCTCAACGAGACCGACCGGCCGCTCAGCCAGGCCGAGCTCGTCGAGGCCGTCCGCCACGCCGACGTGCTGGTGCCGACCATCACCGACCGCATCGACACCGCCGTGCTCTCCCAGGCCGGCCCGAACCTCCGCCTCATCGCCAACTTCGGCAACGGCGTCGACAACATCGACGTCGAGACGGCGGTCGCCCGCGGCATCACCGTGACGAACACGCCCGGCGTCCTCACCGAGGACACCGCCGACATGACGATGGCCTTGATGCTGGCCGTGCCGCGCCGCCTCGCCGACGGCATCCGCGCCGTGCACGACAACGCCTGGGGCGGCTGGTCGCCGACCTGGATGCTCGGCCGCCGCATCTCCGGCAAGCGCCTCGGCATCGTCGGCATGGGCCGCATCGGCCAGGCGGTCGCCCGCCGCGCCCGCGCCTTCGGCATGTCGATCCACTACCACAACCGCCGCCGCCTCGGCGCCGCGATCGAGGACGGCCTCGAGGCGACGTGGTGGGAAAGCCTCGACCAGATGCTCGCCCGCATGGACGTGGTGTCGATCCACACCCCGCACACGCCGGCGACCTTCCACCTCCTGTCGGCGCGGCGGCTGAAGCTGATGCGGCCGGAGGCCTACATCGTCAACACCGCGCGCGGCGAGCTCATCGACGAGGCGGCCCTGATCCGCCAGCTCGAGACGGGCGCGATGGCCGGTGCCGGCCTCGACGTCTTCGAGCACGAGCCGGCGATCAACCCGAAGCTGATGAAGCTCGCCGAGGCCGGCCGCGTCGTCCTCCTCCCCCACCTCGGCTCGGCCACCATCGAGGGACGCATCGACATGGGCGAGAAGGTGATCATCAACATCCGCACCTTCATGGACGGCCACCGCCCGCCGGACCGCGTGCTGCCCTCGATGCTGTGAGGGCGGGGCTCAACCCGCCCGTAGCCGCACGGCCGCGCCTCACCCCCGCCCATACCCGATCGTCTCGAACCGCATCCCGAGGATGTCGACGAGCAGCAGCCGGCCAATCAGCGGCTCGCCGGCGCCGGTGATCAGCTTCACCACCTCGCAGGCCTCGAGCGTGCCGAGCACGCCGACCACCGCGCCGAGGATGCCGGCCTCGGCGCAGCTCGGCACCGTGCCGGCCGGCGGCGCCTCGGGAAAGAGGTCGCGCCAGCGCGGGTTCGGCCGGCCGTCGGGGCCGCTCTCGTAGGGCACGAGTGTCGTCAGCGAGCCGTCGAAGCGGCCGACCGCCGCCGTCACCAGCGGCCGCAGCGCCGCCTCGCAGGCGTCCGCCAGGGCGTAACGTGTGGCGAAGTTGTCGGAGCCGTCGACCACCACATCGTAGGCCGCCACGAGCGCCCGTGCGCTTTCCGCCGTCAGCCGCTCGCGATGTGTCTCGACGGCGACGTGCGGGTTGAGCCGCGCCACCGTCGCCGCCGCGCTGTCGACCTTCGCGGACCCGACCGAGCCGGTGTCGTGCACCACCTGCCGCTGCAGGTTCGACACCTCCACCACGTCGTCGTCGACGATGCCGAGCGTGCCGACGCCGGCGGCGGCGAGATAGAGCAGCACCGGCGCCCCGAGCCCGCCGGCGCCGACTACCAGCACCCGCGCGCGCTTCAGCTTCTGCTGCCCCGGCCCGCCGATCTCCGGCAGCACCAGGTGGCGAGCGTAGCGGGCGATCTCGTCCGTCGTCAGCGTCATCCCGGCTCCGTTCGGCTTCACGGCCTCGAAGGTGTGCGGCACGAACATTTTACGCGCGGGCCCTTGAGCAATTCCACAGTGGGTCTAACGTCCACCGGAGAAAGCAACCTTCGCGGCGCGACCGTTCTGGCGTGCCACCGCGCTGGGTCTAGACGTGGCAGCCCTCTCCACGTCGCACTCGGTTCGCTCCCGCGGGAGGCGTCGGCGGAGTGCGCGATCGTGATAGCCAGCGTGCCGCCAGCCCGGCCTGAGGGAGAGAGCGACAGGCTCCCCGAGCCGATCGCCCAAAGCACGGTGCGGCGCGCGACGCTGATCGCCGTGGTCTATGCGCTGGTCGGCGCAGCCTGGATATTCGGATCCGATTTCGTCACCGGGAACACCGACGGTCACCAGAGTGTCGTGGTCTCCACAATCAAGGGCCTGTTCTACATCGCCCTGACGGCGGTCGCGCTGTTTCTCGCCGTCCTTGCCGCCCTGCAGCACGAGCGGCGGCTCACCGAGAGACTGAGCAGCGAGGCGATCGCAGCGCAGGAAGCCCGCACCGCCGCCCAGCGGGACCGCGCCTTCATCAATGCCGTCTTCGACAGCATCGAAGACCGGATCTTCGTCTTCGGCGCCGACGGATGCATCCGCCGCGCTAACGCCGTCGCTTGGCGCGGTCTCGGCCGGACCGGGCCACCCGAGGGCGAGCTGAGCCTGGAGGAGTCCGGCTTCCCGGAGGCGGCACGAGGCGAACTCCTTGCGAACATCGCCCGCGTCCTCGTAACTGGCGAGACGGTCAATGGGCAGACGCGCTATTGGGAAGGCGGCGCGTGCTTCACGATGGAACACAGCGATCGACCGTTCGCCGACCCGGCGACGGGCCGAGTGGACGTGCTTTCCATTGCCCACGACATCACCGCCGCCGTAGCGAGCGCCGAGCTGCTCGCCCGAAAGAACCGCACCCTCACCGCAATCGTCAGCGGTCTCCTCGCGATCCAGGGCGAGACCGACCGGGAAGGGCTGGCACATGCGGTCACCGGCGCCCTGGTCGAGTCGGGCTTCGCGCTCTCCTACATCGCCGAGCTCGACGACGGACCGCAATCCCTTCGCCTGCTCGCCGCCTCGGGCGACCTCGCCGACAAGATACCGGCGGTGATCGAGGCGATCCGCACCCGGCCGGACGTCCTTGGGCCCACCATCACGGCGATCAGCACCCGTGAGCCCTGCCTCTGCAACGACTTAGCCGACCAACCGGAATTCGACTGGGCACGCGATTTGCGAGGGCCGCACGATCTCAGCTCGTGCATCGTCGTGCCGATGCTCTTCTCCGACCGCCCGATCGGGGTGCTCGCCGTCTGCGCCAGGGAAGCGCTCGTGTTCGCGTCGGAGGATCTCGCCCCCCTCGCCGCCTTCGCCGACCAGCTTGGCCGCGCGCTGACGACGCTCGACAGCTATGTCCGCTACCAGGAGAGCGAGGCCGGCCGCGTCGCCGCCGTCTCCCGGGTCAAGGAGGCGCTCATCGAGACCGTCGGGTCGCTCGCGACCGTCGTCGAGGTGCGCGACCCCTATACCGCCGGCCACCAGCGCAAGGTCGCCACGCTGGCGGTTGCGATCGCCGAGGCGAAGGGCTGGTCGGCCGAGCGCGTCGAGGGCGTGCGCATCGGCGCGCTCCTGCACGACATCGGCAAGATCGCCATCCCGGCCGAGCTCCTGACCAAGCCGGGCCGCCTGACGCCGGAGGAGTTCGCCCTGATCAAGACGCACGCCGCCCGGGGCGGCGAACTCCTGCGCAACATCCGCTTCGACTGGCCGATCCTCGAGATGGTCACCCAGCACCACGAGCGCCTCGACGGTTCCGGCTATCCGCTCGGCCTGAAGGACGGCGAGATCGCCGAGGAAGCGAAGGTCCTCGCCGTCGCCGACGTCACCGAGGCGATGCTGGCCTACCGCCCCTACCGACCGGCGATCGCGCTCGACACGGTGTTCGACGAACTGGAGCGGGGCCACGGCCGGCTCTACGACCCGGAGGCGACCGATATCGCCATCCGCCTCATCCGCGAGCGCGGCACGGCCTGGTTCCAGGACCAGGGGCCGGCGTGACGCCACGGCCGGCCGGCCCCAGCCGGAGGCCTGCGCCTACTCCAGCCCCTCGAACAGCATCGTCGAGAGGTAGCGCTCGGCGAACGAGGGGATGATCACCACGATGGTCTTGCCGGCGAATTCCGGCCGCCGCCCGAGCGTCGCCGCCGCCGTCACCGCCGCGCCCGACGAGATGCCGCCGGGAATGCCCTCGAGGCGGGCGAGCAGGCGGGCGTTCTGGAACGCCTCGTCGTTGGTGACCTTGATCACCTCGTCATAGGCGTGGGTGTCGAGCACCTCCGGCACGAAGCCGGCGCCGATGCCCTGGATCTTGTGCGGGCCGGACGTGCCGCCCGACAGCACCGGGCTGTCGGCCGGCTCCACCCCGACGATGTGGAGCGAGGGCTTGCGCGGCTTCAGCACCTGGGCGACGCCGGTGATGGTGCCGCCGGTGCCGATGCCCGCCACGAAGGCGTCGATGTCGCCGCCGGTGTCGGTCCAGATCTCCTCCGCCGTGGTGGCGCGGTGGATCGCCGGGTTCGCCGGGTTGCGGAACTGCTGCGGCATCACCGCACCGGGGATCTCGGCCAGCAGTTCCTCGGCCTTGGCGATCGCCCCCTTCATGCCCTTCGCCGCCTCGGTCAGCACGAGCTCGGCGCCGAGCAGCTTCAGCATCTTGCGGCGCTCGACCGACATCGATTCCGGCATCACCAGGATCAGCCGGTAGCCCCGCGCCGCCGCCACGAAGGCGAGCGCGATGCCGGTGTTGCCCGACGTCGGCTCCACCATCGTGCCGCCCGGCTTCAGCGTGCCTGCGGCCTCCAGGGCGTCGATCATGGCGACGCCGATGCGGTCCTTGACGCTCGCGATCGGGTTGAAGAACTCGAGCTTGCCGAGCAGCGTCGCGCCGACACCGAGCGCCTTCGCCAGCCGGTCGAGCCGCACCAGTGGCGTATCGCCGACCGTCTCGGTGATCGACCCGTAGATGCGCCCGCGACCGGGGCGGCGCGCGGGGACGGTCTCCGCATGGGAGGCGTCGGCACGGGTGCTTTCGGCGCCGGTATGCTCGGCACGGGCGTCGGCACGGATTGTATCGGCCATCGTCTCGTCTCCCGTTCCCTCCGGAGTCATTTTCCCTCCGGGGTCATTCCCGGGCTTGTCCCGGGAACCCATTCCTCTCCGCGAGCGAGGCGCTCAAAGGCAGCCTTCCAATCCGTGGCATCCTCGCATGGGTTCCCGGCACAAGCCCGGGAATGACTACGGAGAGGAGGGCACCCCCTACTGCCCACTGCTCACTGCCTACTGCCCACTGCCCACTGCCGAAACTACCCCCGCGCCGCCACCTTCGCCTCGATCGTGTCCCACACCATCGCCGCGATGTCCGGCCCGCCGAGGCGTCGGATGGCGCGGATGCCCGTCGGCGCCGTGACGTTGATCTCCGTCAGCCGCCCGTCGATGACGTCGATGCCGACGAGCAGGAGGCCGCGGCGCGCCAGCTCCGGGCCGATAGTGGCGCAGATCTCGCGCTCGCGGTCGGTGAGGTCGGTCTCCTTCGCCGCGCCGCCGCGTACCATGTTGGAGCGCAGGTCGTCCGGCGCCGGCACGCGGTTCACCGCTCCGGCGAACTTGCCGTCGACGAGGATGATGCGCTTGTCGCCGTGCTTCACGTTCGGCAGGAACTGCTGAACCACCCACTGTTCGCGGAAGGTGTTGGCGAACAGGTCGTAGAGCGAGCCGTAGTTGAGGTCCTCGGCGGTGAGGCGGAACACCGAGGCGCCGCCGTGGCCGTAGAGCGGCTTCATGACGATGTCGCCGAACTCCTTGCGGAAGGCGTCGATCTCGGCGCGGTCGCGGGTGATCACCGTCGGCGGCATCAGTTCCGGAAACAGCGTCACGAAGATCTTTTCCGGCGCGTTGCGCACCTCGGCCGGGTCGTTCACCACCAGCGTCTTCGGATGGATGCGCTCCAGCATGTGGGTCGCCGTCACATAGGCGAGGTCGAAGGGCGGGTCCTGGCGCATCAGCACGACGTCGAGGGCGTCGAGGCGCTGGCGCTCCGGGGTCCCCAGCGTGAAGTGGTCGCCGGCGGTGTCGCGCACGGTGATCGGCTCGAGTGCCGCGGTGACGACGCCGTCGCGCATGGCGAGGCGGTCGGGCGTGTAGTGGAAGAGCTCGTGTCCGCGGGCCTGCGCCTCGAGCAGCAGCGCGAAGCCCGAGTCGCCGGCGATCTTCACCGTCGAGACGTGGTCCATTTGGATGGCGACGCGCAGCCGCTTCTCAGGCTTCCGGGCGGCTTCGGTCATCGGCGTCTCTCCGGTGGCGGCGTCGAGAGGATGTGGGAAGCCGGCACGACGGTTTCCACCCGCCCGCCGCGGCCGTCAATCCGTCGCCGAAAACGCGTTCACGAGGTGGGTCGGCCAGCGCCGCGGCACCACCAGGACGATATCGAAGCGGATGGTGTGGCCGACATAGGCCGGATGGCGGGCGAGCCAGACCCTTGCGGCCGCCGACAGCCGTCGCTGCGCGCCCGGCCCGACGGCCTCGAGCGCCGTGTCGGCATCGGCGCGCGCCTTCACCTCGACGACCGCCACGGTGTCGCGCTTGCAGGCCACGAGGTCGATCTCGCCGTGCGGCGTCTTCACCCGCCGGCCGAGGATGCGATAGCCCTTCAGGCGCAGCGCCCAGGCGGCGAGCGTCTCGGCGCCGTGGCCGCGGCGCTCGGCGGCGCGGCGGCGGGGATCGGCGGGCGGAGGCTCAGGCCTCTTCGCCATCGCCGCTAGCGCCGGCAGCGTCTTCGGCGTCTTCGTCGGCGGCAGCGTCGCCGTCGCCGTCGTCCGCCTGCAGCGCCCCCTTCAGCTCGAGCGCCCGGCGATAGAGCTCGCGGCGGTCGAGGCCGGTGGCGCGCGCCACGTCGCCGGCGGCCGCACTCGCCGACATCGTCGCGAGCGCCGAGATCAGCAGCGCGTCGGCGTCGGCCTCGGACGTCTCGCGCTCCGGCGGCGGCCCGATGACGAGCACGATCTCGCCCTTCGGCGGCGCCCCGGCGAAGCGCTCGGCGAGTTCCCCGAGCGGCGCCCGCACCACCGTCTCGTAGAGCTTGGTCAGTTCGCGGGCCACCACCGCCGGCCGGTCGGCGCCGAGGATGGCGGCAAGGTCGGCGAGCGTCTCGGCGACGCGGTGCGGCGATTCGTAGAGCACGAGCGTCGCCGGCACGAGGCCAAGCGTCTCGATGCGCCGCCGCCGCGGCCCACCCTTCTGCGGAAGAAAGCCGGAAAACAGCACCGTGTCGGTCGGCAGCCCGGCGACGACCAGCGCTGCCAGCAGCGCCGACGCACCGGGAATGGGGATCACCGGCAGCCCGAGCGCGGTCACTTCGGCGACGAGGCGGTAGCCGGGGTCGGAGATCAGCGGCGTGCCGGCGTCGGAGACGAGGGCCACCGAGCGGCCGGCGATGAGCTCGGCCATCAGTCGCGGCCGCTGCCGGCCGGCATTGTGCTCGTGATAGGCGATCGTCGGCGTGCGGATGCCGTAGCGTTCCAGCAGCACGCGGGTGACGCGGGTGTCCTCGCAGGCGATCAGGTCGGCGGCCGCGAGCGTCGACAGCGCCCGGAGCGTCACGTCGCCGAGATGGCCGATCGGGGTGGCGACGATGTAGAGGCCGGGCGAAAGCGCCGGCGCGGTGAAGGCGCGGGCGTCGACGGCGAAGGCGCGGACGGGCGCATCGGGCGTGGCAGCGGCCGCGCCGGGGCGCCGGCGGCCGTCCTTCGCGCGCGCCTCTGGAGCATTCTTTGACAGGGCGGGCCCGACCTTCCACACTCGCGGGGCGTTGCGCCGTGGTCACACGCCGTCCGCGGAGAGTTCGCCGGCCTTCCGATGCGGGGGAGCGGCGACGCGTGACGTTTCGTTCCGCCGCCCCGAGTGGTAAGGGTCGCGGAGGCTCGACTTGATCTAGCAGGGAGTGCGCTTGGTGTCGCGCGTCTTGAAAGCCGCCGCGTCACGGGCGGCCGATCTTCTTCCGCGCCGTCGCGTCCTCGCGGCGGCCGTCGCCCTGTTCGCGCTCGGCGCCTGCTCGCGCGGCGACGTCACCGGACCGGTCGAGGTGGCCACGCCGCAGGCCCCTGCGCAGCCCCAGGGCGAGGTCCTTGGCGACGGCCCGGTCACGGTAGCGCTGCTCCTGCCGCTGACCGCCGGCGGCGAGGCCGCGGGCCTCGCGCAGTCCTTCAAGAACGCCGCGGCGCTGGCGATCTCCGAGAACCCGGGCGTCGTGCGCGTCCTCGTCAAGGACGACGGCGGCTCGGAAGCCGGCGGCCGCGCCGCCGCCCAGGCGGCGATCGGCGAGGGCGCCCAGCTCATCCTCGGCCCGGTGTTCGCGCCCGCCGTCGGCGGCGCCGCCTCGGTGACGCGACAGGCCGGCGTGCCGGTGATCGCCTTTTCCACCCGCGCCGACCTCGCGAGCCGCAACGTCTATCTCCTGAGCTTCCTGCCGCAGGGCGACATCGACCGCGTCGTCTCCTATGCGGCGAGCGTCGGCAAGCGCAACTTCGCCGCCATCGTCCCGGCCAACGACTATGGCGGCGTGGCGATCGAGGCGCTCAGCAACGCCGCCGCGCGCGTCGGCGGCCGTGTCGTCGGCTTCGCCCAGTACAACCCGAACCGCTCCGACCTGGCCGCCGCCGCCCAGACGATTGCCGGCTACGGCAGCCAGGTCGACGCGGTGCTGGTGCCGGAAGGCGGCAGCGGCGCCGGCGCGGTGGCCGCGGCGCTCCGCGGGGCCGGCATCGCCACCGGTCAGGTGCAGCTCCTCGGCACCGGCCAGTGGGACGATCCGGCGATCGCCGGCGACCCCAATCTCGCCGGCGCCCTCTATCCGGCCCCCGAGCGCGGCGCCTACGAGACCTATCTCGGCAAGTACCGCGCCCGCTTCGGCTCGGTGCCGCCGCGCACCGCCTCGCTCGCCTACGACGGCGCGACGCTCGCCGTCGGCCTCGTCAAGGCACGCGGCAGCGGCGCCTTCACCGAACAGGTGATCGCCAACCCGAGCGGCTTCATCGGCGTCAACGGCCTGTTCCGCTTCGATCCGAACGGCCTGTCGCAGCGCGGCCTCGCCGTCTACCAGGTGAACGGCGGCGCCGTGCGCGTCATCAGCCCGGCACCGCGATCGTTCGGCGCAGGGTCCTGAGGCGAGCCCGGCGGAGCCGCACCGAGGACGCGCGCGATGCTGAACGGCAAGCCATGCTGAGCGGCAAGCGATGCTGACCGGAAAGCGCATCCTGCTCGTCGTCGGCGGCGGCATCGCCGCCTACAAGGCGCTCGAGCTCGTCCGCCGCCTGCGCGAGCGCGGCGCGTCCGTCCGGGCGGTGATGACGCCGGCGGCAGCCGAGTTCGTCACGCCGCTGTCGCTCGCTGCCCTCACCGAGGACAAGGTCTACGGCGCGCTCTTCGACCTCACCTCGGAGGCCGAGATGGGGCACATCGTGCTGTCGCGCTCGGCCGACCTCGTCGTCGTCGCCCCGGCCACCGCCAATCTCCTCGCCCGCATGGCCGCCGGGATGGCCGACGACCTCGCCACCACGGTCCTCCTCGCCACCGACAAGCCGGTGCTCGTCGCCCCGGCGATGAACGTCCGCATGTGGCTCCACCCCGCCACGCAGCGCTCCGTCGCGACGCTGACGGCCGACGGCGTCGCCTTCGTCGGGCCGAACGAGGGCGTCATGGCCTGCAACGAGTTCGGCCCCGGGCGCCTGGCCGAGCCGGACGAGATCGTCGCCGCCGTCGAGCGCCATTTCGGAAGCGCCGCCAATGGTCTGACCGACAGACCACTGGCCGGCCGGCGCGTCGTCGTCACCTCCGGGCCGACGCACGAGCCGATCGACCCGGTGCGCTACATCGCCAACCGCTCCTCCGGCCAGCAGGGCCACGCCATCGCCGCCGCCGCCGCCAGGGCCGGGGCCGAGGTGGTGCTCGTCTCTGGTCCGGTCGCCCTGCCGGATCCCAAGGGCGTCACCGTCGTGAAGGTCGAGACCGCGCGGGAAATGCTCGCGGCGGTCCAGGCGGCGTTGCCGGCCGACGTCGTGGTAATGACCGCCGCCGTTGCTGACTGGCGGGTCGATCATGATCAGAGATCAAAGATCAAGAAGGACGGCTCCGGCCGGCCGCCGGCGCTGGTGCTGGTGGAGAATCCCGACATCCTCGCCACCGTCGCCGCGCTCGGTCCCGGCGCACGGCCGCGCGTCGTCGTCGGCTTCGCCGCCGAGACCGACGACGTCGTCGCCAACGCCCGGAAGAAGCTCGCGAAAAAAGGCTGCGACCTGATCGTCGCCAACGACGTCCGCCCCGAGACGGGCATCATGGGCGGTGGCGACAACACCGTCACCGTGGTGTCCGCCGACGGTGCGGAGGCGTGGCCGCGGATGACGAAGGCGGATGTCGCCGTCAAACTGGTGCATCGGATCGCGGCCATGCTCGCAGCCCAACCCGTTGAAACGGTTGCGGAAAAATCTCCGCCACCGGTGCCGGTCGACGGTGCCCGCAAACGCCCGTCGAAACCACCCTCCCGGAAGGCCTGAACTCCTTGATTCCCCTGAAGCTTCTCCGCCTTCCCCACGGCGCCGGCCTGCCGCTGCCGACGGCTGCCACCGGCGCCGCCGCCGGCATCGACCTGATGGCCGCCGTCGCCGACGGTCAGCCGACGGTGCTGCCGCCGGGCGGTCGCGCGCGGGTGCCGACGGGATTTTCGATTGCGATTCCAACGGGTCACGAGGGCCAGGTGCGTCCGCGCTCCGGCCTCGCCGACAAGCACGGGGTGACGGTCTTGAACGCGCCGGGCACCATCGACGCCGACTATCGCGGCGAGGTGCAGGTGATCCTGATCAACCACGGCGCCGAGCCGTTCACGATCACCCGCGGCCTGCGCATCGCGCAGCTCGTCGTGGCGCCCGTGACGGCGGTGACGATCGAAGAAACCACGGAGCTCGACGACACGGCGCGCGGCGCCGGCGGGTTCGGCTCGACGGGACGGTGAGGAAACGATGCTGAAGATCTGGGGACGGGTGAATTCCACCAACGTCAAGAAGGTGACGTGGCTTGTCGGCGAACTGGGGATCGCCCACGAGCGCATCGACGCCGGCGGCAAGTTCGGCGTCGTCGGCGAGCCGGCCTACCGGGCGATGAACCCGAACGGCAAGGTGCCGACCATCGACGACGACGGCTTCGTGCTGTGGGAATCGAACACCATCGTCCGCTACCTCGCGGCGAAGCACGACACCGGCGGCCTCTATCCGGCAGACCTCAGGGCCCGCGCCGACGCCGAGCGCTGGATGGACTGGACGACGGCGAGTTTCGCCCCGCCGTTCACCAACGTCTTCCTGCCGCTCGTGCGGTTTCCGCCGGAGAAGCGCGACCCAGCCGCTATCGCCGCCGCCGCGGCGGACTGCGGCAAGCTGCTCGCCATCGTCGACGAGGCCCTTGCCGGCCGGCCCTTCCTCGGCGGCGACCGGCTGACGGTCGGCGACATCCCGCTTGGCTGCGCGGCCTACGGCTACTTCAATCTGCCGATCGAGCGCCCGTCGCTGCCGAACGTCGAGGCCTGGTACCAGCGCCTGACCGAACGCCCCGCCTACCGCGACGCGGTGATGATCCCGCTGACGTGAGGGGGCTTCGCCTTTTCGTCGCGGCCATTCCCGGCCCACCTCTGACGCAATCCGTCATCACCCGGCTTGACCGGGTGATCCATCACACGACGGGCGCTTGCAGTCCGGATGGATCGCCCGGTCAAGCCGGGCGATGACGGGGCGAGGGACGGGAAGGCGGAGGAAACACGACGGCGGAGTGAGCGTCGCCCCCTCGGCGTCTCCCCCTCCCCCTCAGTGCGCCTCGTCCCAGTTGCCCGCGGCCCTGGCGTCGACCTTCAGCGGCACGCGCATCTGCACGGCGGGCTCGGCCGCCTCTTCCATCACGGCCGTGACCACCGGGATCGTCGCTGCGACTTCCTCCTCGGGGAGCTCGAAGACGAGTTCGTCGTGGACCTGCAGTAGCATCAGCGCCGACAGGCCGGCCTTCTCCAACGCACCGTCCATGCGGACCATGGCGCGGCGGATGATGTCGGCGGCGGAGCCCTGGATCGGCGCGTTGATGGCGGCGCGCTCCAGGAAGGCGCGCATCGACGGGTTCGGGCTGTCGATCTCAGGATAGTGCGCCTTGCGGCCGAACAGCGTGGTGACGAAGCCATTCGCCCGCACGAAGGCCCGCGTCGAATCCATGTAGTCGCGGATGCCGGGGAAGCGCTCGAAGTACTTGCGGATGTAGGCGCCCGCCTCCTCGCGGCCGATGCCGAGCTGGTTCGCCAGACCGAAGGCCGAGATGCCGTAGATGATGCCGAAGTTGATCGCCTTGGCGCGGCGGCGGACCATCGGGTCCATGCCCGCGATCGGCACGCCGAACATTTCCGACGCCGTCATCGCGTGGATGTCCTGGCCGTCGGCGAAGGCCTGGCGGAGCTGCGGGATGTCGGCGATGTGGGCGAGCACGCGCAGCTCGATCTGGCTGTAGTCGGCCGAGAGCAGCTTGCGGCCCGGCGGCGCCACGAAGGCGGTGCGGATCTTGCGCCCCTCCTCGGTGCGGACCGGGATGTTCTGCAGGTTCGGCTCCGAAGAGGAGAGCCGGCCGGTGGTCGTCGCCGCCATCGCGAACGAGGTGTGGACGCGGCCGGTCTCCGGATTGACGTAGGTCGGCAGCGCGTCGGTGTAGGTCGACTTGAGTTTCGCCAGCTGGCGCCACTCGAGGATCTTCTTCGGCAGCGGATGGCCCTGGTCGGCGAGTTCCTCGAGCACGTCGGCGCCGGTCGCCCAGGCGCCGGTCTTGGTCTTGCGGCCGCCGGGCAACCCCATCTTGCCGAACAGGATGTCGCCGAGCTGCTTCGGCGAGCCGACATTGAAGGGCTCGCCGGCGATCTCGCCGATCTCGGATTCGACCCGCGCCATCACCTGGGCGAACTCGCCGGAAAGCCGCGACAGGATCTGCCGGTCGATCGAGATGCCGCGCCGCTCCATGCGGGCGAGCACGCCCGACAGCGGCCGCTCCAGCGTTTCGTAGACGGTGGTCATCTGCTCCGCCGGCAGGCGGGCCTTGAAGATCAGCCAGAGGCGCAGCGTCACGTCGGCGTCTTCCGCCGCATAGGCGGTGGCGCGGTCGATCGGCACGGCGTCGAAGGAAACCGCCCCCTTGCCGGAGCCGGCGACCTCCTTGAAGGCGATCGGCTTGTGGCCGAGGTGGCGCTCGGAGAGCTCGTCCATGCCGTGGTTGCCGCGCCCGGCGTCGAGCGCATAGGACATCAGCATGGTGTCGTCGGCGGGCGCCGTCTCGATGCCGTGACGGGCGAGCATCAGGGCATCGAACTTCAGGTTCTGCGCCACCTTGAGGACGGTCCTGTCCTCCATCAGCGGCTTCAGGCGGGCGAGCACGTCGGCGATCGGCAACTGGCCGGGATGGAGGCCGCCGCCCTCGAAGAGATCGGTCGCCGCCCGGTGGCCGATCGGAATGTAGCAGGCCCGCCCCGGCTCCAGCGCCAGCGACACGCCGACGAGATCGGCCTGCATCGGGTCGAGCGAGGTCGTCTCGGTGTCGAAGGCGACGAGGCCGCGCTCGCGCGCCTCCACGATCCACGCATCGAGGCGGTCGAGGCTGCCGACGGTCTCGTAGTTCGAGGTGTCGACGGCCACCGCCATGGCGCTGCCGCGGCGGCTCGCGACGAGGTCGGCGGGGGTCGCGCCGTCGGCAGGCGCCGAGGCCGACGTCTCTGGCGTGCCGCCGGCGAATACGGTTTCGGTCGTCGGATCGGGCTCCGGCGGGAAGCCCGGCACGACGACGATCGCCGGCTCGATGGCGCCGGCGTCGACCTCGTAGAGCTCGCCGACGCGGCGCGTGATGGTGGTGAACTCGAGGCCCTTCAGGAAGGCGACGAGGTGCTTGGCGTCGAGCGGCATTACCGCCAGATCGGCGGCGGGGACCGGGAGCGGGGCGTTGTCGTCGAGCTGCACGAGCTGGCGCGACAGCCGCGCCTTGTCGGCATTGGCGATCAGCGCCTCGCGGCGCTTCGGCTGCTTGATCTCGCCGGCACGGGCGAGCAGCGTGTCGAGGTCGCCGTACTCGTTGATGAGGGTGGCCGCCGTCTTGATGCCGATGCCGGGCACGCCGGGGACGTTGTCGGTGGCATCGCCGGCGAGCGACTGCACGTCGACCACCTTCTCCGGCGGCACGCCGAAGTATTCCAGCACCTCCGGCACGCCGATGAAGCGTTCGGCGCGGAAGGAGCCCTTCTTCGAATCGCCGGAGGCCGGGTCGTACATCGACACGCCGGGACCGATGAGTTGCATCAGGTCCTTGTCGGCGGAGACGATCAGCGTCTCGGCGCCGCTCGCGCGCGCCTCCTTGGCGTAGGTGGCGATGAGGTCGTCGGCCTCGTAGCCACCCATCTCGATCGGCGACAGCCCGAACGCCTCGACGGCGGCGCGCATCAGCGGGAACTGCGGCACGAGATCGGCCGGCGGCTCAGGCCGGTGCGCCTTGTAGCCGTCGTAGATGTCGTTGCGGAACGTCTTCTCGGACTTGTCGAAGATGATGGCGAGGTGGGTCGGGGTGACGCCGGCGGCACCCTCGCGCAGGAACTGCAGCAGCTTGGTGCAGAACAGCCGCACCGCCCCGGTCGGCAGCCCGTCGGAGCGGTAGTTGTACTTCCGGTCCTGGTTCATCGACTGGAAGTAGGCGCGGAAGACAAACGAGGAGCCGTCGACCAGGAACAGGCGGTCGCCAGGTCCGAGCGGCTTCGGTCCGGTGTGAACGTGGGCCGGCTCGGGGCTGGCCTGGGGGGGTGCGTCCGACATGGGCGGGACCATGCCACCGCGGCGGCGGCGAGGAAAGCCGAGAGGCTGTGCCGTCCCCGATCGGCTGCGAGATATCCCGGGCGGACGGTCTGCGCTGGTGTCAGGAGGCGGCGGTAGCCGGCCGGATCGGCAGCGCCTTCAGCTGCTGCGCCGCCGCGGCGTAGCCGCCGCCGGCGCCGTCGACGAAGTGGACGTGGTCCGACCTGAGCGGCGAGGGCACGAAGCAGGTCATCAGCGCCGAGGCCTGGCGGTGCGAGCCGGCGCGGGCGACGCCCTCGGCAACGGCGCGGTCGAGGCGGGCGACGATGCGGTCGGCCACCGCCGGCGTGCAGTCGATCGTCATCATCAGCCCGTCCTCGTACTTGCGGAAGTCGGTGTTCTCGACGAGCGAGCGGCGGTAGGCGGCGGGGTCGAAGACGCCGATGCGGATGCCGAAGCGGAACAGCACGTAGGCGAACAGGGTCGCCGCTCCGACCTTGAGGCGATGCAGCACGAGCGAGGCGCCCCTCGGCCGCGAAGCGCGCACCTCAAGCTCGAAGCCGGGCGGCGGCCAGCCGATGCCCGGCCCGTCGTCCGGCACCGGCCGGCCGGCGGCCGGCTGCTCGTCGGTCAGCGCGAGCACGTCGGCGACGAGCTGCCGGAAGGCGGCCAAAACCTCCTGCGTTTCGGCGCCGGCGACGGGCGTGGCGATCAGCGACAGCACGACGCCGTGCTGGGCGGGGATCTCGTTCCAGCGGCAGGTGAGGCCTTCGAGGTTCGGCCGCGTGCCCGGGGGTGCCGGCGGCAGCGCGAGACTGCCGTCCTTCAGGCGCCGCTCCGCCCAGGCGATGCCGCCGCCGTCGAACATCGCGTAGTCGATGTCCGGCGAGGGGGCGAAGCGGGCGACGCGGACGTCGCGGCCGCCGACGCGGATCTCGGCGACGCTGACGGTGGCGACGCGCAGGCCGAGCTCGAGCTCCTCGCGGCACCACACGGCGGTGGCGGCGAGCGCCTCGGCGACGGCCGCCGCATCGTCCGGCCCGACGGCGAGCGCCGCTCCGTCGCCGGCGAAGACGTAGGGGAAGGCGCGGCCGGCCAGCGCGTTCGAGACGGCGGCGATGGCGGCGGCGCCGGCCGTGTTGACCGCCTTGGCACCCCCGGCGGCGGCGACGCCGGTGGAGTTGACGACGTCGGTGACGGCGACCGTCCAGTCGTCCGGCAGGGCCTGGTAGCGCGCCGGATCGGCGAGGTCGGCGAACCCCGCGACCACGGGAACGCCGTCGTAGAAGCCGGCCGTTGCCGCGTCGTTGCGAGCCCCCGTCACGCCCTGATCCCCCTGTTGTGCCTGCCGCCAGCGTCGGTCGCGATTCGGGCGGCAGCGAGGTTCGCCCCGGCACGGCCGTCGGCTGACCGAGGATATACCGGCAATTGTCCTGATCGGTTTCACCGATCGTTAAATCGCCACATCGACAGTGGACTCCCCGTCCTCCCTGGCAACGGGCGAGAGGAACCGGCGGCGGATGGCGCGATCTCAGGACGGCGGCGAGCGCCGCGAGCCGAGCTTCGGCAACGCGGGCAAGGCGCGCGACGGGCTGAGCCTCGACCGGCGCGACCGCATCGGTGCGATTGCGGCGGACGACCCCTTCGAGGAGGATGAGCCGCTGGCCCGAGCCCCCGTGAAGCGCACCGCGGCGCGCGCACCCGCGGCGAAGGCCGCCAAGCTGGCGCCGAAGCCAGCGGCGAGGACGTCCAGCCGGACGAGCACCGCCGCGCCGCGCCGGCGCGCGCCGAAGCGCAGCCTCCTCGGCCGGCTGGTGAAGGGCGGGATCTACTGGGGCCTCATCCTCGCCGTCTGGGGCGTCGTCGCCTTCGTCGGGCTGCTCGGCTACTACGCCGCGACGCTGCCGCCGACCTCGGAATGGGCGGTGCCGGCGCGGCCGCCGAACATCCGCATCGTCTCGGAGACCGGCGAGACGATCGCCAACCGCGGCGACACCGGCGGCGAATCCCTGACGCTCGCCGAGATGCCGAAGGCGCTGCCGCAGGCGGTGATGGCGATCGAGGACCGGCGCTTCTACAGCCACTTCGGCATCGACCCGATCGGCCTGACGCGGGCGATCGCCGTCAACCTGCGCAACGGCGCTGCCTCGCAGGGCGGCTCGACGCTGACGCAGCAGCTCGCCAAGAACCTCTTCCTCGAGCCGGCGCGCACCCTCGAGCGCAAGATGCAGGAGGTGGTGCTGTCGCTCTGGCTGGAGGCGGAGCACTCCAAGGACGACATCCTCGAGATGTACATGAACCGCGTCTATCTCGGCGCCGGCGCCTATGGCGTCGACGCGGCGGCGCGGCGCTATTTCGGCAAGTCCGCGCGGGAGGTGACGATCGCGGAAGCCGCGATGATCGCCGGCCTGCTGAAGGCGCCGTCGCGCTACGCGCCGACCAACGACCTGCAGGCGGCGCAGGACCGCGCCGCGCTGGTGCTGGGGGCGATGCGCGAGGAGGGCTACATCACCGACGCGCAGCTGAAGCAGGCGCTGGCCGAGCCCGCCCGCATCGTCAACCGCCAGACCGCCGACAGCGCCGGCTACGTCGCCGACTGGGTGATGGACCTCGTGCCGGGCTTCGTCGGCCAGGTGTCCGAGGACATCGTGGTGGAGACCACCATCGACACCTCGATCCAGCGCGCCGCCGAGGAGGTGCTGCAGAAGGGCCTCGCCGCCGAGGGCGAGAAGCTGCGCGTCAGCCAGGGCGCCGTCGTCGTCATGGACGGGGCCGGCGCCGTGAAGGGCCTCGTCGGCGGCCGCGACTACCAGGCGAGCCAGTTCAACCGCGCCGTCACCGCGCGCCGGCAGCCGGGCTCGGCGTTCAAGCCGTTCGTCTACCTCGCGGCCCTCGAGCACGGCCTGACGCCTCAGACGGTGCGCGTCGACCGGCCGGTCGCCTTCGGCAAGTGGCGGCCGGAGAATTACACGCGCAAGAACTATGGCGAGGTGACGCTGAAGCGGGCCCTGGCGAACTCGCTGAACACGGTGGCGGTGCAGCTCGGCAGCGAGGTGGGCGCGATCTCGGTGGTCGACACCGCCCACCGGCTCGGCATCACCTCGGCGCTCAACCCCAATCTGTCGATCGCCCTCGGCACCTCGGAGGTGACGCTGCTCGAGCTCACCGCCGCCTACACGCCGTTCGCCAACGGCGGCTACGGGGTGGTGCCGCACGTCATCCGCCGCATCAAGACGGAGGACGGCACGCTCCTCTACGAGAAGCACGGCTCCGGGCCGGGGCAGGTGGTGAACCTCGCCCAGATCGGCCAGATGAACGAGATGCTGTCGGAGGCGCTGATCTCCGGGACGGCACAGCGGGCGCGCATTCCCGGCTGGCCGGCGGGCGGCAAGACCGGCACCAGCCAGGACCTGCGCGATGCCTGGTTCGTCGGCTACACCGGCTACTTCACGGCGGGCATCTGGCTCGGCAACGACGACGGCAAGCCGACGAAGGCGACCGGCGGCGTGCTGCCGGCGGCGCTGTGGGGCCAGCTGATGGCGCGCGTCCACGACGGCATGCAGGTGGCGGAGCTGCCGGGCGCCCAGGCGGCCCGCGAGGCGGCGGTGGCGGCGGCACAGATCCCGGTCGACGGCCCGTCGCCGGTGATGCCGCAGCTGCCCGCCGGCAGCGCGAACGGCGAGGCCCGTGCGGGCAGCCGTGTCATTCCGCCGGCGGGTGGCGGGGATTTTCTGAAGAGCTTGTTCGGGGGGTAGGTCTTGGGCGACGCGTCCCTCCCCTGCCAGGGGGAGGGACCGACCGCCGAAGGCGGTCAGGGTGGGGCCTGTCAATCCAAACGTAGGTTCAGCCTTGGATTGACGGGCCCCCACCTGCCTTCGCTTCGCGAAGGCTGTCCTCCCCCCTAGCAGGGGGAGGACAAGAATCCTCAGTTCACCGTGTCGCCGACGGCGTCGGCGGTCTGGTTGATGTCCTTGCCGGCGCCGCGGACGGTGTTGTCACAGGCGGCGACGCCGAAGGCGAGAAGGCAAGCGACGGCAATCGCCGCGAACGGGCGCAAGCTCATGGAACGTCTCCGAAAATTGGCGAGCCGGCGGGATCGCCGGTCGTGCAGCGTGAACGTCGGCGGACGGGCGGCGGTTCCGTCGGCGACCAGCGGCGTTTTCGCCGGTGCCGGCGACCCGACGTGAAGGCACCCGCCGTCTGACCTACCGTCCGCACCGCCATCACCGGCGCGGCGTCGACGGCTGAGGCGCGGGCCGCCACAGTGCTGCGTCATTGACCCGTCATGGAACACGCTTCAGAAACGGCCGTCGCCGCGTGCGGCGCCTTGGTGCCCGCAGAAAATCCCGGTGCCTGCAGAAAAAGGGGGCTCGACATGAGCGAGAACACCATCCACGGCCGCATCGACGGCCCGATCGTGATGATCGGCTTCGGCTCGATCGGCCGCGGCACGCTGCCCCTGATCGAGCGGCACTTCGAATACGACCGCGCCCGCATGGTGGTGATCGACCCCGACGCCAGCCACAAGGCGCTGCTCGACCGCCACGGCGTCCGCTTCGTCCAGGCCGAGGTGACGAAGGACAACTACCGCGCCCTGCTTGCGCCGCTGCTGACGTCCGGCGGCGGCCAGGGCTTCTGCGTCAACCTGTCGGTCGACGTCTCGTCGGTGGCGATCCTGGAGCTCTGCCGCGAACTCGGCGCGCTCTACATCGACACCGTCGCCGAGCCGTGGAAGGGCTTCTACTTCGACAAGTCGATGGGCCCCGGCGAGCGCTCCAACTACGCCCTGCGCCAGCGCGTCCTCGACGCGCGCGAGCGGTCACCGGGTGGGCCGACGGCGGTGTCGTGCTGCGGCGCCAACCCGGGCATGGTGTCGTGGTTCGTCAAGCAGGCGCTCATCAACCTCTCCGCCGACCTCGGCCGCAGCGACCCGACGCCGACCGACCGCGACGGCTGGGCCCGTCTCGCCCGCGACCTCGGAGTGAAGGGCGTCCACGTCGCCGAGCGCGACACCCAGCGGGCGCGCAACCCGAAGCCGCGCGACAAGTTCATCAACACCTGGTCTGTCGAGGGCTTCGTCTCGGAGGGCCTGCAGCCGGCCGAGCTCGGCTGGGGCACCCACGAGCGCTGGATGCCGGAGACCGGGCGCACCCACGAGACCGGCTGCGGCGCGGCGATCTACCTGATGCAGCCGGGCGCCGACACGCGCGTGCGCACCTGGTGCCCGACGCCGGGCCCGCAGTTCGGCTTCCTCGTCACCCACAACGAGGCGATCTCGATCTCCGACTACTTCACGCTGCGCGAGGGCGGCGCGGTGGTCTACCGGCCGACCTGCCACTACGCCTACCACCCCTCGAACGACGCCGTGCTGTCGCTGCACGAGATGTTCGGCGCGGGCGGCAAGATGCAGTCGTCCTGGCACATCCTGACCGAGGACGAGATCGTCGACGGTGGCGACGAGCTCGGCGTGCTGCTCTACGGCCACGCCAAGAACGCCTACTGGTACGGCTCGCAGCTGCAGATCGAGGCGGCGCGCGAGCTCGCTCCCTACCAGAACGCCACCGGCATGCAGGTCACGTCCGCCGTACTCGCCGGCATGGTGTGGGCGCTGGAGAACCCGGACGCGGGCATCGTCGAGGCCGACGAGATGGACTTCGAGCGCTGCCTCGCGGTGCAGCGCCCCTATCTCGGCCCCGTCGTCGGCGTCTACACCGACTGGACGCCGCTCGACGGCCGCGGCGCCCTCTTCCCCGAGGACCTCGACCACGAGGACCCCTGGCAGTTCCGCAACATTCTCGTGCGCTGACGGCTGATCCGCGCGGGGCCTTCGTCCCGCGCGGCCGCCTTCAGTCCTGCTGGCCGCTCAGAAGTGGCGGCCGATGATGCGGTCAACCGAGAACGTGCGGGCACCGTTGACGGCGAAGAAGACC
>CALRZT010000039.1:0-21131 GCA_943372725.1 Pseudoxanthobacter soli DSM 19599 | reverse complement strand
TTGGAGACGCCGAGCACCTCCTCGAGGTCGGAGCTAACGACGATGACGGCAACGCCGCTTTGGGCGAGTGCTACGATCACCTCGTAGATCGCCGAGCGGGCGCCGACGTCGATGCCGCGCGTCGGCTCGTCCAGCACGACCACCCGCGGGTCGCGCGCCAGCCACTTCGCCAGCACGACCTTCTGCTGGTTGCCACCGGACATCTCGTCGGCGCGCTGCTGGGCGCGGCCCTTGACGCCGAAGCGGCGGATCTGCTCGTCGGCGAAGCGGACGACGGCGCCGTCGGTGACGAAGCCGTTGCGGGAAACCGCGCTGCGGTTGGCGTAGCCGATGTTCTCGGCGATCGAATGCTGCAGCACGAGGCCCTGCAGCTTGCGGTCCTCCGGCACCAGCACGATGCCGTTGCGGATCGACTGGCGTGGGCTGCGCGGGGTGACGTCGCGGCCGTGCAGGAACACCTCTCCTGCCGCGATCGGGTCGGCGCCGGTGATCGCCCGCACGAGCTCGGTGCGGCCGGCGCCGATCAGGCCGGCGATGCCGAAGATCTCGCCCTTGCGGACCTCGAAGCCGACATCGCGGAAGGCGCCGTTCGCGCCGCTGAGGCCGCGGACGGAGAGCACCACCTCGCCGGACGGCGCCGGGATCGACGGGAACATGCGCTCGAGGCTGCGGCCGACCATCGCCTCGACGATGGTGCGCACCGCCACGTCGGCGCTGTCGAACTCCTTCACCTTGTCGCCGTCGCGCATGACGACGACGCGGTCGGCGATCCGTTTGATCTCCTCGAGGCGGTGGGAGATGTAGACGATGGCGACGCCGTCGGCCTTCAGGCCCTCGATCTGGCGGAACAGGAGCTCGGTCTCCTGGCCGCCGAGCGCCGCCGTCGGCTCGTCGAGGATGAGCAGGCGGGCGTTCAGGGCCAGCGCCTTGGCGATCTCGACGAGTTGCTGGTTGGCGGTCGACAGTCCGCGCACGAGGCGGGCCGGCGAGACGTCGAGCCCGAGGCGCTGCAACTGCTTCTGTGCGCGCTCCTCCATCTCGCGACGGTCGACGATGCCGCCGCGGGTGGGCGTGCGGCCGACGAAGACGTTCTCGGCGATCGACAGGTGCTCCAGCAGCCGCAGCTCCTGGTGGATCATGCCGACGCCGAGGTCGATCGCCTGGCGCGGGGTGGCGGGCGCGTAGGGCGCGCCCTGCCACGTCATAGTGCCGGCGCTCGGCCGGATGGTGCCGGCGATGATGTGCGACAGCGTCGACTTGCCGGCGCCGTTCTCGCCGAGCAGCGCCACGACCTCGCCGGCGCGGACATCGAGGTCGATGCCGTGCAGCACCTCCGTCGGGCCGTAGCTCTTGCGGATGCCGCGGAGCGTCAGCACGGGAGGCTTTCCGGTTGGGGTCATGGCGCGCCCGTTCCGGGTCAGGGATGGTTGGCGATGAACTGCTCGACGTTGTCCTTCGTCGTCAGCGTCGCCTCGAGGAGCTGCTGCGGGGGCACCTTCTCGCCGGCCTTCAGCTTGATCGCGCTGTCCACGGCGAGCCGGCCCATGTGCTGGGTCTGCTGCGTCGCGGTCACGTCGAAGACGCCGTCGCGCAGGGCTTCCAGAGCCGCGGTGTCACCGTCGAAGCCGGCGACCCAGATGCGCTGCGGCAGATTTGCCACCTTCACCGCCTGGGCGGCGCCGAGCGCCAGCGCGTCGGCCTGGCCCCAGACGATCGTCACGTCCGGATGGGCCTGAAGCATGTTCTGGGTGAGCTGGAAGCCCTCGTCCTGCGACCAGATCTGGCTCCACTGCTCGGCGACCACCTCGATGTTCGGGAACTCCTCGCGGGCCTTGGCGCAACCGGCCGAGCGGTCGACCTCGGGGGTGGTGCCCTTCTGGCCGTGCACGATGACCATCTTGCCCGCGCCGCCGGCCTTCTCGAAGATGTACTTGCAGACGTTGTAGGCCGAGGCGACGCTGTCAGAAGCGATGAAGGTGTCGCCCGGCTCGCCGTCGGCGTTGCGGTCGACGTTGATCACCGGCACGCCGGCGGCCTTGGCGAGACGCGCCGGCACGGTGGCGGCGGCGGCGCCGGCGGGGATGTAGATGAAGGCGTCGATGTTCTGGGTCAGCAGGTCCTGGACCTGGCTGACCTGTGTGGCGCTGTCGCCCTTGGCGTCGACGGTGATCACCTCGATGCCCTTGCCGCCGGCGTAGGCCTCGACCGACTGCTTGATCTGGTTGAAGAAGTTCGCCTGCAGGTTGGCGACGGCGAGCCCGATCTTCTTCACTTCCTCGGCCGAGGCGCCGAAGGGCATCATCGCGACCGTCGCGAGGGCGGCGGCGGCGAGCAGGGTGCGCTTGAACGTCATGTCAGTCTCCTCCGTTGTGTCTTCTGTTCGCGGCGTCGCGGGTCGGCACAGCGGGTGCCGTCGTCGCGTCGGGCGGTGGGGCGACGGCGACGGCCGCCGCGCTCTGGCTCGCGCCAAAGTTCACTTCTTCTTCAGGGCCTCCGCCGCAACGGCGAGCGCGATGACGAGGCCGATCACCACCTGCTGGGTGAAGGGCGAGACGCCGAGCAAATTGAGGCCGTTGCGCAGCACGCCGATGATGAGGACGCCGATGATGGTGCCCGGGATGCCGCCGGTGCCGCCCGACAGGCTGGTGCCGCCGATGACGACGGCGGCGATGGTGTCGAGCTCGTAGGTGAAGCCGGAGCTCGGCTGCACCGAGTCGAGGCGGGCGGCGAGCACGATGCCGGCGAGGCCGGCGAGCAGGCCGGAGACGACGTAGACGCCGATTGTCGCGAGCTTGACGTTGATGCCGGCGAGACGTGCCACCTCGGCGTTGCCGCCGATCGCATAGAGGCTGCGGCCGGCCGAGGTGTAGCGCAGGAACGCCCAGCCCAGCGCGAAAACGACGAGCATCAGCCCCACCGTCAGCGTCAGGAACCCGCCGTAGCGGATGATCGCCATCAGGTTGAACCAGCCGGGGAAGCCGACGATCTGCTGGCCGTCGGTGATCATGTTGGCGAGGCCGCGGGCGACCGACATCATCGCGAGCGTCGCGATGAAGGCCGGCACGCCGAAGGCCGTCACGAGGAGGCCCGAGACGGCCCCCGTCCCGGCGGCGACGATCAGCGCGACGACGATGGCGAGCTGCAGCGGCAGGCCCATGTCGTTCGACAGGTAGCCCATCACCATCATGGCGAGCGCGAGCACGGAGCCGACGGCGAGGTCGATGCCGCCGATCAGGATGACGAAGGTCATCCCCACCGCCATGATCCCGAGCACGGTGATCTGGTCGAGGATGTTGAGGAGGTTGCGCACCGACAGGAAGCTGTCGGTGGCAAACGAGAGGAAGACGCACAGGAGGACGAGGCCGACGAGCGGACCGGTCGCTCCGCGGAGCGAGAACAGCCGGCCAAGGCCGACTCCGGCGTTCGCCCTGTCCGTCGTCACCATCTCGCCTCCCGGTATGGATATTTATTCACTTATGACGTAAAATTCATACGGGAGCCCAGGAGGGGTGTCAAGCCGCGCCGTCTTTGCGGCCGTCGCGATCTGTTTCGCCGGCTATGCTGCGCTGCAACGAGAGAATGGGGTCGCGGCGCAGCGGCTGAACATCCGTCTTGACACGCACCCTATTTGGAAAGAATAATCCTATTAGAATAAATATGCAAAGGTTGAGCAGTGGTACCTCAGACCCCACAGGAACTGCGGGCGACGGCGAGGCGGATCCGGCGTCGGGACCTGCAGGCCGTGTTCGAGGCCGGCGCCGGCCACATCGGCGGCGAGATGTCGGTGATCGACCTGCTGACGGCGCTCTATTTCAGCGTCCTGAAAGTCGATCCGCAGTCGCCGCGCGACCCCGGCCGCGACCGGCTCGTCCTGAGCAAGGGCCATACCGCCTGCGCGCTCTACGTGACGCTCGCCGAGCGCGGCTTCATCCCCAGGGACGAGGTGGCGACCTTCCTGAAGCCGATGTCGCGCCTCAACGGCCACCCGGACCGCAACAAGGTGCCGGGCGTCGAGACCAACACCGGCCCGCTCGGCCACGGCCTGCCCGTCGCCGTCGGCATGGCGACGGCGGCGAAGCTCGACCGGGCCTCCTGGCGGACCTTCGTCATCACCGGCGACGGCGAGATGCAGGAGGGCAGCAACTGGGAGGCGATCATGGCCGCCGCCCAGTTCCGCCTCGACAATCTGACACTGATCATCGACCACAACCGCCTGCAGCAGGGCGCCCGCCTCGCCGACACCAACGCGCTGGCGCCCTTCGCGCCGAAGCTCACCGCCTTCGGCTGGACGGTGCTGGAGATCGACGGGCACGACATGGATGCGATCCTCGGCGCCCTCTCGCCCGACCGCGTCGTCGCCGACCGGCCGACCTGCATCGTCGCCCACACCAACAAGGGGCAGGGCATCTCGTTCATGGCGGACCGGGTGGAGTGGCACCACAAGGTGCCGAGCGCGGAACAGTACGAGCAGGCTCTCGCCGAACTCGCGGAGGTGGTGTCGTGAGCGGCGCGGCGATGGTGAAGGGCCCGAAGGCGCCGGGTGGCGACAAGCCGAAGCTCCACGATTGCCGGGACGCCTTCACGGCGACGCTGCTGGCGCTCGCCGAGGCCGACCGGAACATCGTCGCGGTCTGCAACGACTCCGTCGGTTCCTCGAAGCTGAACGGCTTCCGCGACCGCTTCCCGGAGCGGCTGATCAACGTCGGCATCGCCGAGCAGAACCTCGTCGGCACCGGGGCGGGGCTCGCCAACGGCGGCAAGATCCCGTTCGTCTGCGGCGCCTCCTGCTTCCTCACCGGCCGCGCCCTCGAGCAGATCAAGGCCGACATCGCCTACTCGAAGACCAACGTGAAGCTCTGCGGCATCAGTTCCGGCATGGCCTACGGCGAGCTCGGTCCCACCCACCATTCGATCGAGGACTTCGCCTGGATCCGGGCGCTGCCGAACGTGCCGATCATCGCCCCCGCCGACCGCATCGAGACGGCGGCGGCGACCGCCTGGGCGGCCGCCCACGACGGCCCGGTGTTCCTGCGGCTGAGCCGGGTTGGCGTGCCGGACCTGCTGCCGGAAGGCCACGTCTTCGAACTCGGCCGCGCCAACCTGTTGCGGGACGGCACCGACGTCACCATCATCGCCAACGGCACGCTGACCCACCGCGCGATGACGGCTGCGGCGATGCTCGCCGAGCGCGGCGTGTCGGCGCGGGTGGTCAACATGGCGACCGTTCGGCCGATCGACGAGGCGGCGGTGGTGGCGGCGGCGCACGAGACGGGTGCCATCCTCACCTGCGAGGAGCACACGGTGTTCGGCGGGCTCGGCTCGGCCGTCGCGGAGGTCGTCGTGCAGACGGCGCCGGTGCCGATGGCGCTCCTCGGCGTACCCGGCGAGTTCGCTCCGACCGGCTCGGCCGAGTGGCTGCTCGACCACTACGGAATGTCGCCCGAAGGCATCGCGGCGAGCGCCGAGGGCCTCGTCAAACGGAAGGTGTGACCGATGCCGGTGCGCGCGGTTCTGGCTGTCGACCAGGGCACGACCAACAGCAAGGCCGTGCTCGTTTCCGAGACCGGTGCGATCCTTTCGACCGGTGCCGCCCCCGTCGACATCCGCCACCCGCAGCCCGGCTGGGTCGAGCAGGACGCCGGGCAGATCGTCGCGAGCGTCGTCGCCGCCATCGGCGCCTGCCTCGCCGGGGCACCCGAGGCCGACATCGTCGCGATCGGCATCTCGAGCCAGCGCGAATCGATGCTCGCCTGGGACCGTCGCAGCGGGGTGCCGCTCGGACCCGTCGTGACCTGGCAGTGCCGGCGCACCACCGCCGCCTGCGAGGCCCTGAAGGCGGCCGGCCACGAGCCGGCGGTGATCGCCCGGACCGGCCTGCCGCTCGACCCGATGTTCCCGGCGACGAAGGCGCGCTGGCTGCTCGACACCCACGGGTCCGGCCGCGCCGCCGCCGACATCTGCCTCGGCACCGTCGACAGCTGGCTGATCTGGACGCTTTCGGGTGGTGCCGTGCACGCCACCGACGCCTCCAATGCCGCCCGCACCCAGCTCTACGACATCGCCGCCGGCCGCTGGAGCGAGGAACTCGGTGCGCTGTTCGGGGTGCCGCTTGCGGTGCTGCCGGAGGTGCACGATTCCGCCCACGTCTTCGCGACCACCCGTGGCGTGCCCGGGCTGCCGGACGGCCTTCCGGTGGCGGCCGCCATCGGCGATTCCCACGCCGCCCTGTTTGGCCATGGGGCGACGCGCACCGGCGACGGCAAGGTGACCTTCGGCACCGGCTCCTCGGTGATGACCACCATTCCGGGCTACATCGTCCCGCCGAAGGGCCTCACCACCACCATCGCCTGGTCGCTTGGCGGCGTGCCCACCTTCGCCTTCGAGGGCAACATCCTCGTCAGTGCCTCGATCCTGCCGTGGACGGCGGACCTCCTCGGCCTCGACGGCGTCGAGGCGCTGCTGGCGCTCGCCGCCACCGTCGAGGACACCAAGGGCGTCGCTCTCGTCCCCGCGCACGTCGGCCTCGGCGCACCGCACTGGAACCCGGCCGCCCGCGGCCTCGTCTGCGGGCTCTCGTTTGCGGCCGGGCGGGCGCACGTGGCGCGCGCGGCGGCGATGAGCATGGCGCTGCAGGTCGAAGACGTGTTCGCCATCGTGCGCGACAACGCCGGCCAGGCGATGGGTCGCCTCTATGTCGACGGCGGGCCGAGCCGCAACGCCTTCCTGATGCAGATGGTGGCCGACTGTCTCGACCATCCGGCGACCACTTGCGAGAGCGCCGAGGCGTCCGCCCGCGGCGCCGCCTACCTCGCGGGGCTGGCGGTCGGCGTCTGGCCCGATCTCGCCGCGGTCGCGGCGCTCGAGAAGCACGGCGGCACGATCGCGCCGGCGATGGCCGACGACGTGCGGCAAACCATCCTGAAAGGCTGGGACGAGGCGATCGCGCGCTCGACCTTCGGCACCTGACCTGAATTTATATTCAGGGCCCCGGATCGGCGGGGACGGAGACCGCCCGTGTCGCGCTTGAACGAACTGAGGATGATCACCCGCGTCGCGCAGATGTACCACGTCGAAGGTCTGCGCCAGGCCGACATCGCGGAGCACCTGCGCATCTCCCAGGCCACCGTCTCGCGCATGCTGAAGAAGGCGCAGGACGAGGAGATCGTCCGCACCACCGTCGTCTCGCCGCCCGGCACCTACGGCGCGCTCGAGGGGGCGCTGCGCCAGCACTTCGGGCTGGCGGAAGTGATCGTCGTCGAGTGCGCGGAGGACCGCGACGGCGCCATCATGGCGCGCATCGGCGAGGCGGCCGCCCACTTCCTCGAGACGACGATGCAGCCGGGCGAGATCATCGGCGTGTCGAGCTGGAGCGAGACCATCCTGAAGATGGTCGACAACATCCACCCGATGAAGGCCGGCAAGGCGAAGTACGTCGTGCAGACGCTCGGCGGCATGGGCGACCCGGCGGTGCAGACGCACGCCACCCAGCTCACGACTCGGCTCGCGAAACTCACCGGCGCCGAGCCGCGCCTCCTCACCGCCCCCGGCGTCTCGCAGTCGCGCGAGGCGAAGCTGATCATGCTCGCCGACCAGTACGTCCGCGAGACGGTTGACCTGTTCGGCAAGATCACGGTGGCCTTCATGGGCATCGGCTCGATCGAGCCGTCGCGGATGCTGGCGCGTAGCGGCAACGTCTTCTCGTCGAAGGAGCTCGCCGACGTCGCCGAGGCTGGCGCGGTCGGCGACATGAGCCTGCGCTTCTTCGACATCGAGGGCCGGCCGGTGAAGACGCCGCTCGACGAGCGCGTCATCGGCCTGACGCTCGAGGAGATCGCCCGCATCGACCGCGTCATCGGGCTTGCCGGCGGCCAGGCGAAGACCAACGCGATCTTCGGGGCGCTGAAGACCGGCGTGCTCGACGTGCTGATCACCGAGAAGTTCACCGCCCAGCGGCTGCTGGCGATGGCCGGCCTCGCGCCGGCGCTGGAGGAATTCACATGAGGCGTTTCGAAGGCCGCACCGTCGTCGTCACCGGCGGCAACAAGGGGATCGGCTTAGCTATGGCGGAACGCTTCGCCGCCGAGGGCGCCAACGTCGTCGTCGCATCCGTCGAGGCTCAGGTGATGGAAGCGGCGGAAAAGCTGCGGGCGAACGGCGCGCAGGCCGTCGGCGTCGTCTGCGACGTCACCGACATCGCCGCCGTGCGGGCCCTCTACGACGCGGCGGAGGGCCGCTTCGGCGGCGTCGACGTGTCGATCCAGAACGCCGGCGTCATCACCATCGCCAGGGTCGAGGACCTCACCGAGGCCGAGTGGGACAAGGTGATGGACGTCAACACCAAGGGTGTCTTCCTGTGCTGCCAGGAGGCGATCCGCCGGATGCGCAAGACGGGCCGGGGTGGGCGCCTCATCAACACCGCCTCCGGCCAGGCGCGCGACGGCTTCATCTACACGCCGCACTACGCCGCCTCGAAGATGGGCGTCGTCGGCATCACCCAGAGCCTCGCCAAGGAGGTGGCGCTCGACGGCATCACCGTCAACGCGATCTGCCCCGGCATCATCGAGACCGAGATGTGGGACTACAACGACCGCGTCTGGGGGAAGATGCTCGGCACCTACGCGCCGGGGGAACTGATGGCCGAATGGGTGCAGACCATTCCGATGAAGCGGGCGGGGCAGGGCAGGGATGTCGCCGGCCTGGTCGCCTTCCTCGCGAGCGAGGACGCCGCCTACATCACCGGCCAGACGATCAACGTCGACGGCGGGCTGATCATGTCGTGACGGGCGACCAAGGGCCCGACAGAGCGGCGCGCGCGGACGAGCCGCGCGCGCCTTGGCTGCAGTCCCCCGGAAATCCGGGGGAGACGCCCGCTCAGGTCCGGGGGCGCCTGCCCTGGTCCTGCCGCGGGGCGAGCTCCTCGCGGACGGTTTCGTCGACCGTCTCCGTGGCCGCCTTCACCACCTCGCCGACGCGAGAGGCGACCGTTTCGCCGTCACCCGGACTCAAGCCCTGGCGGTCCGCCTCGTCGCGCACCGCCTCGTAGGTCTTCGAGGCGACGGCGCCGGCGCCCTTCAGGCCGCGCTCGGCGAGGTCCTCGGCGCCTTCACGCAGCTTGCGGGCGTGCGGGCCGAGCTGCTCCTGCTCGAAGTCGCTGACGGGGAGCGTCGCCCCGAGGACCGCGCCGAGGAGCAGGCCGAGGGCGCCGAGGGCGAGCGGCTCCCGATCGAAGGCATCCACGGCCGCCGACTTCGCCGCCCGCGTCTGGCGAGCGGCGCCCTCCATCATCTCGTGACCGACGCGATCGGCGGTCTCCATCAGATCGCTCGCGCCGTCGCTGACGCGCTCGCCAGCATCGTGGGCGGCGGAGCGTACGCTATCCGCGGCCGAGCGGACGCCGTCGGCTGCCGCATGGGCCGCGTTCGACGCCTTCGCGGCGAGACCTTCGCCGTTCGATCGCCCGTCGTCGTTCATGGCCGCGAACGGGTCGGCCGGGCGCCGGCCGCTCTCCCGGCTGGTGGCGCCACCGTGGGGCCTGCCGGTGAAATGCGGCGCGTCGTCGTCGCGCTCGTCCCGGGACGCCCCGGTGCCGAACATCGAGCCGATGGCGCTGCCGACGGACGAGCCGCCCGTGCGCGGCCCGAAGGCGAGGAGCGCGATGCCGGCGCCGATCAGTGTCAGCGGCAACGGGTTGTCGCGAACCTGTTCCTTCAGCTTGCCGAGGCCCTGCGAGAGGTCTCCGCCGGAGACCATGCCTGAGAATTCATCGAGCATCTGGCCGGCGGTCAGCTTGCTGCGGATGGTGCTCGCGGTCTCAGCCATGCGGGCGCGCACGGCTTCGGCTTCGAGTTCGAGTTCGGCCATGGATTCGCCGGTCATCGGATCTGCTCCTTGAGGACGCGTGCGTCGCTTTCGAGTTGGTCTTTGGTGCGGGTCGGCGTCAGGTTTTCCGCCTGCAGCTTGGCGGAGCCGGCCCGTGCCGTGACGGCGCCGACCACGGCGACGGCAACGCCGACGATGAGCGAGGCCCAGCCCATGCCGAGGCCGAGCTCGGCGAGACCGATGACGACGGCCTGCAGCAGCACCAGGAGCGCCGCGAGCAGGCACATCGCCCCGACCATCATCTGCAGCAGCGAGGAGCCGACCTCAGAGACCTTCTCCGATAGTTCGGCGCGCAGCAGGCGGGCTTCCGTGCGCACCAGGGTCGAAGCCTGCTCGGCGAGATCGCCGATCAGCGACACGATGCCTTGATCAGTGTTTCCGCTCATCGGGCGGTGCTCCCCGTGCCGGGGTAGCTCGACCCGCTTCCGGCGTTGCCGCCAGGCGTGGCCGAGGACCCGCCAGCTGCCGGCTCGCGGCCGGCGCCGGGGCGCGCGGGATCGCTGACGGGCGTGCCGACCGGGCCGGCGCCGGCGGAGCCGGCGGTGTTGCCACCTGTCGACCCGGCGACGCCGCCGCTCCATCTGGCGCCACTGCCGCTGAATCCGCCGCTACCTGCGCTGGTGCCGGTCGAGTTCCCGAACTCACGGCCTGCGGCGCTGCCGCCGGAAGTGCCCGAGGCGTAGCGCTCGCTGGTCGCGCCGGACGTGGCGGACGTTGCGCTTCCGGAGGGACCGCTCGTGGCATCGTCCGATGCGCCGGTCTTGGCGGAGAGCTTGATCAGACGGCCGAGAGCGAGGCCGGCGACGAGCGAACCGGCGAACAGGCCGCCGGCATTGCGCCGGCCGAAGCCGCGCAACTCGCCGATCACCTCGTCGAGGGACCGGTTCTGCAGGGTATCGGACAGGCGGTCGATGCCGGTCGCGGCTTCCTTGGCCATGCGCGAGGCCGTCGTCTGATGCTCACCCGAGAGATGGTCACTCGCGGCGCGGAAGGCCCCGCCGATCGACTTCAGCCCGGCACCGATGCCGTGCTGGGCCTCTTCGGCCTTCTCGCCGGCTGCCGCCTTGGCGTCGGAGGCGAGCTTGCTCGCCTTGTCCTTGACGTCGTCGGTGAATTCGCGAGCCGCCGTGCGGGCGTCCTGCTTCTCGTGCTCGATCCGGTCGCTCAGGCCGCCGGACGAGGTGGAAGGCCCTCGCGCGTCGTCGCCGATCCCAGTTTGCTGCGTCATCGCGGGCAATCTCCCATGTTGTTGTGAGGGCAGCCGCCGACGGCCGGAGCGCGGGTGAATTCCGCGACCCGTTTCAGCCGTTCGACTGGGCTCCGATCACCTTCGAAACACGAGACGACTCGATTTGTTCCGCTCGCTGGCCAGGATCGTGGCAAGGCTACCGTGGAAAAGCGCAGCGTCGGAGCCCGGGCCGGCGGCGTCTCTCAACCGCCGGCGGAGAGCAGGCGGGCGAGCAGCGGGTTGGGGAACCGGCGCTCGGGGGTGATCGCGTAGAAGGTCTCGTGCAGGCCGGGCAGGCTGGCGACCTCGACGAGTTCGCCGGTCGCGAGCTCGTCCTTGACGACGATCGGCGGCACCACGGCGATGCCCGTCCGCTTGCGGGCGAGCAGGCGCAGCATCGCCATGTCGTCCACCTCCGCCATGACCTTCGGCTCGGCGCCGATCCGCACGGCAAGCGCGTCGAAGCCGGCGCGGATGCCGCTCTCGCGCGTCGGCAGGATCAGCGGCACGGTGTCGAGCAGGTCGCGCAGGGTGGCGCCGGCGGGCACGAGATCGGCGCCGCCGACGAGGCTGACGGGTTGCTCGGCGATGAGGAACGGCACCCACGTCGCCTCGGCGTCGCGGGCGGGGATCTGGTTGGTCAGCACGACGTCGAGGTGGTGGGCCTCGAGCTGCTCGAGGAGCTCGCGCAGCGTGGCCGAGACGAGCCGGAGCTCGACGTGCGGATCGCTCGCGATCGGCTCCAGGAAGTCGATCTGGAAGTTGCGCGACAAGGTGGCGATGGCCCCGACGCGGACGCGCCGGCGCTGTGCCGCGCCGTGCTCGCGCAGCGTCGCCGACAGTTCCTCGCCGGCGGCGAAGACGGCGTCCGCGTAGTCGAGGGCGATGCGGCCGGCTTCGGTCAGGACGAGGGTGCGGCCGCGGCGTTCGAACAGCTCGTGGCCGAGTTGCGCCTCGAGCTTGCGGATCTGCACCGACAGCGCCGACTGCGACACCGCCAGCGCCTCGGCGGCGCGCGTCAGGTTGCCGTCGCGGGCGACGGACCAGAAGTAGAACAGGTGGTTGTAGTTCAGGGCTCGCATTGCAACGTTCGTTTTTGCATATCGGTTGATTGCAAACAATGAATTTTACGCATGAGGGAAGAGCCGGTAGCTCTCGCGGATCGCACCTTGCCGCCGGAGCCGCCGATGCCGACGCTCGCCACTCTCGTGCCGCTGATCGCTCCACTGGCCTATCTCGGCCTGTTCGCGCTGTCGCTCGCCGAGCCCGGGCGACGGCCGCGCCGCGTCCTCGCGGCGGCGCGTCTCGTCGGCCCGCTGGCGGTGGCGGCGGCGGTGGCCACCGCGGTGCTGGTGGCGCTCTACGGGTCCGCCACCTCGCCGCTCGCCGGTGCCGAAGGGCTCGGCCTGTCTCTGCGCCTCGATCCGCTATCGGCCGCAATGCTGCTGCTGGTGACGTTCGTCGGCGCGGTCGTGCTGCGCTTCAGCGAGAACTACCTCGACGGCGACGACGGCCAGGGCCGCTTCTTCGGCGGCCTCGCGGCGACGCTCGCGGCCGTGTCGCTGCTGGTCACCGCCGGCAACCTCGTGCTGCTCGTGGCCGCGTGGATCGCCACCAGCCTGGCGCTGCACCGCCTGCTGGTGTTCTACCCCGACCGTCCGCGGGGCCTGATCGCCGCCAAGAAGAAGTTCCTCACCGCCCGCCTCGGCGACGTCCTGCTCATCGGCGCGGCGGCGCTGATGGTCTGGCGCTTCGGCACCGGCGACATCGCGGCGATCGCCGCGGCCGCGCGCGGTGCCGAGGGTGGCGCCGTCACCACCGCGGTCGCCTTCCTCATCGTCGGCGCGGCCCTCCTGAAGTCCGCTCAGTTCCCGACGCACGGCTGGCTGACGGAGGTGATGGAGACGCCGACCCCGGTCTCGGCGCTGCTGCACGCCGGCATCATCAACGCCGGCGGCTTCCTCGCCATCCGGTTCGCCGACGTGCTGCTGCTGTCTGCCCCGGCGATGCACACGCTGGCGCTCGTCGGCGGCTTCACCGCCCTGTTCGGGGCCGCGGTGATGCTGACGCAGACGAGCGTGAAGGTCTCGCTCGCCTGGTCGACCGTCTCGCAGATGGGCTTCATGCTGCTGCAGTGCGGCCTCGGGGCCTTCGCCCTCGCCGTCCTGCACATCCTCGCCCACGCCCTCTACAAGGCCTACGCCTTCCTGTCGTCCGGCAGTGCCGCCGAGGCGTCGGCGCCGCGCCGCGCCGTCGCCGGCGGACGCCCGGTGCTGCTGGTGGCCGGGGTCGCCGCGGCGCTCGTCCTCGTCGCCGGATCGGGCTGGCTCTTTGGTCTGGGCGAGGCTGGCTCGGCGACCGGCGCGACCTTCGGCGCCATCCTGGTGATGGGCCTCGCGCTGCTCCTCGCCGACGGCTTCGCCGGGCCGCGGGCCGCCGTCGTGCCGGTCGTCGCCGCGGCGGTGGGGGTGACCGCCGCCTACGTCGCCCTGCATGCGCTGGCGACCACGACGTTCGCCGCGGTGCTGCCCGCGTCGCCGGCACCGGACGCCATGGCGATCGCGGTGATGGGGCTCGCCATCGTCTCCTTCGTCGGCGTCGGCCTCCTGCAGATCGTCGCGACCACCCGGCCGGACCACCCGGCCGTCGCCGCCGCCCGCATCCACCTCGCCAACGGCCTCTACGCCAACGCGCTGTTCGATCGCCTCATCGGCGCTCTGCCCGCGCCCACCCGCACGCTCTGAGGGCCCGACCATGAAGCACGACACCAGCCATCTCCCGGCCGGCGCCGCCCCGGTCGCCGATCCCGCTCTCGCCACCGTCACCGTCGCCGCCGAACGCGCCTGCCTGCGCATCGCGCCGCTGTTCCCGCTGCAGAGCTTCGTCGCCGTCAATCCCTTCCTCGGCCTCGCCGAGCGGCCGCTCGAGGACGCGGCGGCGCTGATGGGCCGCGTCGCCGGCGCCCGCCTGACGATGCCGCGCGCCTTCTACCGGCAGGCGCTGGCGAGCGGCCGGCTGACGCTCGCCGACATCCGCGCGGCGCTCGCGACGTCCGGCACCGGCGCGGCCGGCCCCGCCGATGCGGAGGCGATCGTCGCCGCGCTCAAAGCTCCCGGGCCCGAGGCGGCGGCGCCGGCGCCGCTGCCGACCGTCGCCGGCGTGGCGGCCAACGTCACCGGCCGGGACTGGGAAGGCTTCGTCACCGAGCGGCTGTCGGCGTTCGCCGCCGATGCGTTCGACGCCGGCCAGGCGTCCTGGCCCGCCCCGTGGCGCGTGCACGGCCTGCTCGCCGCCTGGCGGGCGGCCGCGAAGGTCGACCTGACGCCTGAGATCGCGGGCCTTGCCGGCTTCCGCCGTGTCGTCGCCGCCCTGCCGGACCGCGCCGAGGACGTGCTCGCGGCCGCCGCCGCGCAGCTCGGGCTCTCCGACCGGATGCTCGCCGACTACTTCCACCGGCTCATGATGACGGTCGGCGGCTGGGCCGGCCACGCGCGCTGGCGGCTGTGGCAGGCCGAACTCGCCGGCGGCGGCGACCGCACCCTCGTCGAGCTCCTCGCCGTGCGGGCGGCCTTCGACATCGCCGTCCACGCGGCGTTCGTAACCGCGCCGGGTTTCGCCCCGGCCTGGGCCGAGGCGCGCGCCGGCTTCGAGCCCGGCGGTGCCGCCGGAGCCGCGGACGACGCCACTTTGGCCACCGATGCGATCCTCCAGCTCGCCCTTGAGCGGGCGTGGCAGCGCGAGCTCTTCGAGCAACTCGGCGCCCCGGCGCCGACGGCGCGCGCGCCCGTCCGGCCGGCGGTGCAGGCGGTCTTCTGCATCGACGTGCGCTCCGAAGTGTTCCGGCGGGCTCTCGAGAGCACGACGCCGGAGGTGAAGACCGGCGGCTTCGCCGGCTTCTTCGGCGTGCCCGCCGCCGTCGTGCCGTTCGGTGAGAGCGCGGCCAGTGCCCGCTGCCCCGTGCTGCTGCGACCGTCGCTGATGGTCTGCGAGGAGCCCGCCGGGCCGGGCGGCCCAGACACGCCGCAGCGGCGGCGACACCAGCTCGAGCACCTCGCCGGGGTGAAGGCGTGGCGGGCCGCCTGGCAGGCGTTCCGCTCGGCCGCCGTGTCGGCCTTCACCTTCGTCGAGACGGCCGGGCTCACCTACGCCGGGCGCCTGGTGGCGCGCAGCCTTCCCGCCGGCGCCGGTGCCGCGAAGTCCAAGGGGGCCGCGACGGCCCTGAAGACGGCGTTCGCCCTGCAGAGCGCCGAGGCGGCGCCGCTCGCCGTCGCCGCGCGCGTCGATCTCGCCGAGGGCGTGCTGCGGGCGATGTCGATGACCGGGGGCTTCGCGCGCCTCGTGCTGCTCGCCGGCCACGGTGCCACGACCGCCAACAATCCCTACGCCCACGGTCTCGATTGCGGCGCCTGCGGCGGCCAGTCCGGCGAGGTCAGCGCGCGCGTCGCCGCCGCGCTGTTCAACGACCCCGCCGTGCGGGCCGGCCTCGCGGTGCGCGGCATCGCCATTCCCGACGACACCCTGTTCGTCGCCGGCCTGCACGACACCACCACCGACACCGTCGCGCTCTACGAGGCGGACGCGGCGGCGGATACCCACCGCGCCGACCTCGCCCGCCTCGCCGGCTGGCTGGCGCTCGCCGGCCGGCGGGCCCGGGCGGAACGGGCGGCTCTGCTCGGCATCGCGCCGGGGCGGGCGGTCGATGCCGCCGTCACCGCCCGCGCGACCGACTGGAGCCAGGTGCGGCCGGAATGGGGGCTGGCGCGCTGCGCCGCCTTCGTCGCCGCGCCCCGCGAGCGCACCCTCGGCCGCGACCTCGACGGCCGGGTGTTCCTGCACACCTACGACTGGCGGGAGGACCGCGACTTCGCCACCCTGACGCTGATCCTGACGGCGCCGGTGATCGTCGCCTCCTGGATCAACCTGCAGTACTATGCCTCGTCGGTCGACAACCGCGTCTTCGGCAGCGGCAACAAGGTGCTGCACAACGTCGTCGGCACCTTCGGTGTGCTCGAGGGCACGGGCGGCGACCTGCGCACCGGGCTGCCGGTGCAGTCGGTCCACGACGGCGACGGCCTCGTCCACGAACCGCTGCGCCTGTCGGTGCTGGTGGAGGCGCCGGTGGCGGCGATCAATGCCGTGATCGAGAGCCACGAAGGGCTGCGCCAGCTCGTCGACAACGGCTGGGTGCACCTGTTCGCGATCGGCTCCGAAGGCGCCATCGCGCACCGCTATGCCGGCGGGCTGCGGTGGCAGGGCGTGCCGCCGGCGGCCCGCGCAGCCGCCGCTCCGGTCGGGGTGGCGGCATGAACCTCGGCCCGTCCCTGAGCCGTCTGGAGAGCGAGGCGATCGCCATCCTGCGCGACGGCGTCGCCGAGGCCCGCAATCCGGTACTCCTGTTCTCCGGCGGCAAGGACTCGACGGTGCTCGCCCATCTGGCGCTGCGCGCCTTCCATCCCTCGCGGCCGCCGCTGCCGCTGCTGCACGTCGACTCCACCTGGGAATTCGCCGAGGTGCTGGCGTTCCGCGATGCCTTCGCCCGACGCCACGGCTTCGAGCTCCGCGTTCACGCCAACGAGGAGGGGCGCCGGGCCGGTCTCAACCCGGTCGACCACGGCGACGTCTACACCACGACGATGCGCACCGACGCCCTGAAGCAGGCGCTCGACGCCGGCGGCTATGATGTCGTCTTCGGCGGGGCGCGCCGCGACGAGGAGGCCTCGCGCGCCAAGGAGCGCATCGTTTCGGTGCGCAGCGCCGGCCACGGCTGGGATCCGCGCAACCAGCGCCCGGAACTGTGGAGCGCCTACAACTGGCGCCTCGGCGCCGGCCAGTCGATCCGCGCCTACCCGATCTCCAACTGGACCGAACAGGACCTTTGGGCCTACATCCTCGCCCGCGGCATCGAGCTCGTGCCCCTCTACTTCGCCGCCGAGCGCCGCGTCGTCGAGTCCGATGGCCGCTTCATTCCGGCCGAGGATGCCGATCGCGTCGCCGGCTGGTTCGAGGGACCGGTGGTGACGCGGAAGGTGCGTTTCCGCACCCTCGGCTGCTGGCCCGTCACCGCCGCCGTCGCCTCCGAGGCGGACGACGTCGCAGCCGTCGCCGAGGAGACCTTCTTCGCCTCGACGTCGGAACGCCGCGGCCGCATCAGCGATGCCGGCTCGCTCGAGCGGCAGAAGCGCGAAGGCTACTTCTGACGTCGTCCCGGCAGCGCCGGCCGGGAACACCGGCGTCCCGGCCGGACGACACCCGTCCCGATCCGTCGAACGGCACGTTGTGCCGTCCGCGCGGAGGGGCGCGCGCGCTAGCGCTCATGCGCCCGGGCGTTGCGGGGTGGTCGCGGCACAATTGGTCGGGAACTTTTGCCGCGATCGTGTACGGCCCCCTCGTTACAACGTTGTTAGAAAGAGGCTGCTAGAGGACCGTATCGGGCTCATCCGCGGGGGCGGGTGGCGATCCGAGAGGGAGGAGAGGGACGGGACAACGGCGGCCGGGTGGAGGCCGGTGTTCCTTCGATTGGACGGACCGCGCGAGCCTCGTCAGGGGGCCGCGGCGATCGACCGTATGCGGCGCGCTCAGGGGACGCGGCGCAGAAGGAGATGTGGGGTGTCGTTCAGACTCTCGGTGGCGATCGTCGCCGCCTCACTCCTGCTGCCGCTGGGCGCGGCGGCGGAGACCATCCGGTGCAGCCATCAATTCCCGCCGCAGCATCACATCACCGGGCTGATCGAGCGGTGGGCGACGGAGGTCGAGCGGCTGTCCGGGAGCCGCATCGAGATCGAACTTGTCGGCGAAGCCAAGCTCTTCAAGCCGGAGGACAACATCCTCGCCGTCGCCAAGGGCGACGTCGAGTGCGCGTTCTCCCTGAACTTCCAGTGGGCGCGCAAGCTGCCGCTGATGTACGCGACGGCGGCGCCGTTCATGATGCCGTCGCATGAGATCCCGCGGCGCTGGTGGGGCTCGGAAGCGGCACTGCTCCTCGAAGAGAGGATGCACGAGAAGGGCGTCCAGTCGGTCGCCTGGCTGTTCCAGAGCAACCAGACGGTCATCACCTCCGACGGCCAACACGTCCTTCGCCCGGAGGATTTCGCGGGCAAGCGGACACGCGGCCTCATCGCCGCCTTCGACCAGACGCTGCAGCGCCTGGGCGCCGAGATGGTGCCGATGAACGCGAGCGAGCTCTACGAGGCGATGCGGACCGGGGTCGTCGACGTGGTGATCACCGACGTTGCCGTCGCCGTGGCGAGACGCCTCTACGAGCAGCACGACCACATGGTGCTCGTGCCCCTGATGTCGGTCTATGTAAACGCCTACGTCACACCGCAGTGGTACGATCTCCTCGACCCCGAACTGCACGATGCGTTCCGCCAGGCCGGGGAGAACGCCATGCGGTGGTCGGTGAACGCCTCGACGGCGGCGGCCGCGGCCGCGCCGGCTGTGTTGCGCGAACGCGGTGTCGACGTCCACGTCGCCTCGCCCGAGGAGATCGAGGCGCTGCGGATGGCGCTTCAGCCCGCCTTCCTTGAGATGTTCCTCGAAGAGTCCGGCGCGGACGGGCAGCACCTGCTCGATCTCATCCGAAAGCTTGAATAGGGCGCCGGACAGCCTGCCGTGCACCGCGCCCGAGGGCGACGGCGACACGTCGATCGACACGTGCGTCGCGGGGGCGGCGCAAGACAATGGAGACCTTGCGGTGTGGGGTAGACTTCGTGCGGTGGTGATCGCCGCAATCCTGTTCGTGCCTGTCGGCGCGTCGGCCGAGACCATCCGATGCAGCCACGAGTTTGCGCCACAAAGTCACGTGACGGCGCTGATAGAGCGCTGGGCGGCGGACGTCGAGCGGCTCACGCAGGGACGCATCGAGATCGAACTGATCGGCGCGGGCAAGCTCTTCCGGCCGCAGGACAACATCCTGGCGGTCGCCAAGGGCAACATCGAATGCGCGTTCTCGCTGAACTTCGAGTGGTCGCGAAGGCTGCCGGCGATGACCGTGACGCTCGCGCCGTTCCTGATGGCGTCGTCGAACATCCCGCGCCACTGGGCGAACTCGGAAGTAGTGAACGTCCTGGAGCACGCGATGCGCGAGAAGGGCGTGCAGTCGGTCGCCTGGCTGTTTTTGACAAACCAGTCGGTCTTTACCTCGAAGGGGCGCCATATCGTGCGCCCCGAGGACTTCGCCGGCCTGCGCATGCGCGGCCGCATTCCCGTCCTCGACCAGGCCCTGCAGTCGCTGGGGACGAGGATCATCTCCATGGAATCGAGCCAGCTCTACGAGGCGATGCGGGTCGGCGTCATCGATGCCGCCATGACCGACGTCGCCCTCGCCACAACGCTGCAACTCTACGACCACCACGACCACATGGTCGTCCTGCCGCTGGTGTCGGCCTACGCCAACGCCTATGTCACGCCGCAGTGGTATGATCTTCTCGACGACGATCTCAAGGATGCGTTCCGCCAAGCGGGGGAGAACGCCATGAAGGCGTCGGTAGACGCCTCAACGGCGGCTACTGGGGCCGCGCCGGCGGTGCTGCGCGACCGGGGTGTCGACGTCCACGTCGCGTCGGCGGAGGAGATCGAGGCGCTGCGGGCGGTCCTGCAACCCGCCTTCCTCGAGGCGTTTCTCGACGAGGCCGGCGACGACGGCAGAGAAGTTCTCGACCTCATCCTCAAGCTGCAATAGCGCCGGCCCGGCGCCCCGCCGCCCCCGAGCCGCGGCGCGGGCCGCCCGCCGCCCTGGCGTGCACCCGGACCCGGTGTATCGTCGGCGGCGTCGATCAACCGTGAGACCCTGCGCCGATGTCCCTCGCCTCCGTCCGCGCCCACCTCGCCGAAGCGGGGCCCGACCTCCAGGTGATCGAACTCGACGCGAGCACCGCCACCGTGGCGCTCGCCGCCGCCGGGCTCGGCGTCACGCCGGCCGAGATCGCCAAGACGCTGGCGCTCAGGGTCGGCGACCGGACGCTCGTCGTCGTCACCGGCGGGCTGGCGCGGCTCGACAACAAGAAGGCGCGCGCCACCTTCGGCGGCAAGCCGCGCATGCTCGGCCCGGACGAGGTGCTGGCGGCCACCGGCCATCCCGTCGGCGGCGTCTGCCCGTTCGGGCTGGCGACGCCGCTGCCGGTCTATTGCGACGTCTCCCTCGAGGCCTTCGACGTCGTCGTGCCGGCGGCGGGAGCGGTGAACGCCGCTGTCCGGATCGCGCCGCGGCGCATGGCGGAGATCACCGGGGCGACGTGGGTGGACGTCTGCGTCTGACGCCGCCCGCCGGACGCCGCTCACCCGCGCCGCCGCTCTGCGGCCGCGACCGTCGCCATTGCGTGCCCGCGCGGATCGCGCGAAGCTCTCCGCCGGAGGCCCATGATGGGACAACGGACGATCGGCACGGCGATCCTCGCGGCCGGCATCGGCGGAACCGCCGTGGTGCTCCTCGTCGATGCCGGCTGGACGGCGCTCGTTCTGGTGGCCGCGACCGCCGTCACCGGCCTGTTCGTCCTGCGCGAGGTAAACAGGCGCGAGGCGCCCGCCGTCCCCGCCGCCGAGGGTCCCGACGGGGCAGCCTTCGCCGTCGCCGTGGACGAGACCGGTGCGCCGATGCGGGTCGCCCGCGGCGAGGTCGACGCGGTGTTCGCCCGCCTCCTCGACCGCTGGCGCGGCGTGCAGGGCCTGCGCCTCGATGACGACGCCGATGGACCGCCGGCCCGGCTCGACGCCGCCATCGTCGAACTGCGCGGCGACATCCTCCGCTCCGAGGCCTATCTCGACGCGCTGCGATTCCAGCAGCCCAGCGACCGCGGACCCTATGACGACGTGGTCGCCGAACTCGAGGCGCTGTTGCGGCGGGTGGGTGACCCGAACTGGGGTCGTCGCGACCGCGGCGGGCGCTGAGCGCGCCACCGCGCGCCGGCTTCGGACACGACCGCGGAGCGGTCGTGATCCACCGTCAGGGGCGACGCTGTGGCGGCACGAGGCCGAAGCGGTTCATCCGCCGGTGGATGGTGGAGCGGTCGACGGCGAGCAGCCGGGC
>CALRZT010000038.1:0-21220 GCA_943372725.1 Pseudoxanthobacter soli DSM 19599 | reverse complement strand
GGCGCTCTGGGTGTTGCCGAACTGCCGGCCGTAGTCCTCGCGCGTGTAGGGCACGCCGATTTCCTCGAGGCAGAACAGGACCTTCTGGACATTGCCGGACGTCTGCCGGCCGAGAAGCTTGATCACGCGGCCTTCTCCTTCTTGTGGGTGCGTGGGGTGACCGGCGATGCCAGGCGGCGGTGCCGGAAAAGGACGAGAGCGACCGGACCGGCGCCCCCGGAGATGGCGGTGCGGCGAACGCGGGTGCGGCCGTGCGGCCCCCGCCGAGTGGCGTTCGCGTCGGTCATGGCGCCCGGTCCCGGCCGGTCCGTCGGCTCAGGTCGCCGTGATGCCGGCGACGGCGACGGGGAGGCCGAGAGTGGCGGTGGCGAGTGCGCGCAGGGTCGTCATCGATGTTCCCCTTCCCTCACCGCCGGGGCGCCGTTCGGCGTCCTCCGGCGTCCGGCCGTGCGAAATCAGCCGCTCGCCGTCACTTCGGCAGCGGCTTGTAGGCGATGGCGTCGATCTCGATCTTGGTGCTGATGACCGCGCGCGCCTCGACGGTGGTGCGGGCCAGCACGGCGTTCTTGAAGTGCTCGGCGAACACCTTGTTGTAGCGGCCGAAGTCGCGGGTATCCTGCAGGTAGGTGCAGGCGCGCACGACGTCGTCGAGCGTCGCGCCCTCTTCCGCGAGGATGCGCTCGATGGCGAGGATGGTCGCCCGCGTCTCCTCCTCGATGGTGCCGTCGATCATGTTGCCGTCTGCATCCTTCGGCACCTGGCCGGAGACGAAGATGAAGTCGCCGGCGCGCACCGCCGGGTGGAACGGCAGGTTCGGGTTCTTCTTGCCGATGGCGTAGTGGTCTTTCTTGTCGGACACGGGATCGGCTCCGTCGTTCGGCTGCGGGCAAAGCCCGGGTCAGAAAACGCTGGTCTCGATGATGTCGACGCCGTTGATGCGGTCGACGAGGTAGATCAGCCCGCGGTCGTCGATGGTCACGTCGTTCGAGGACGGCCGGTCGGCGCCCGGCGGCGTGTCGGGGATGAAGTGCCCGACTTCCTTCGGCGCGAACGGGTCGGCGATGTCGAACAGGCGCAGGCCGTTGGCGAACCAGGCGAACGGGATGATCGTGCCGCGGAAGCGCTCGGACGGCTGGTGGCAGCCGGTCATCGGCGGCTGCGGCGAACCGTCGAGGTCGATGCCGTCGACGCGGATCGTCGAGATCGGGATCGGCAGCCGCTCCTCGGTGATGTCGTAGATCCAGGCGAAGGACGGCGCCGCCGGCCAGAGCTTCGCCACGTCCTCGTCGGCCACCACCATGACGTTGCGGCCCATCAGCGGCTGCGGGATCGGCAGGCAGGTGTGGGTCGGGTGCGGGAAGGCCGGGCTGGTGTTGAGGCTCGAGACGAGCTTCGGCCGCGCCATGTCCTCGATGTCGAGGATGAAGAAGCCGTGGTGCCAGTAGCTGACGTAGAGCCGGTTGCCCATCCGCATCGGGTGGTGACAGCGCGGCGTCACCCAGTCGTCCCACGGATAGGGCTCGCCGCCGGCCTTCCACTGGCCGGGGATCCACCAGCGGCCGACCTCCTCGGGCTTTGCCGGATCGGCGAGGTCGAGGATCATGGCGATGTTGCCGACATAGCCCTCGGCGGTCGGCGAGATGTAGGCGTAGCGGCCGTCGAAGTCGTAGCGGTGGACGCCGCGCCCGCCGGTCACCCACTTGGAGATCAGCTTCGGCGTCGCCGGCTTCGTGACGTCATAGACCGCCAGCCCGCCGCCGAAGGCCGGGTCGCCGCTCTGGCCGAGCTTCTCGTGGTTGACGACCATGATGCCGTCCTTCACCCGCACCTTGTGCGAGTGCCAGCCCGGCGGGAGCTCGACGGTGGTGAGCTTGCGCGGATTGCGCGGGTCGGACACGTCGACGATCGTCGTGCCGCTCGGCGAGCTCATGTGGCCGATATAGAGGGTCGTGCCGTCGACCCACACCTGCCCGCCGCCGGGGCAGTCGATGTGCGAGACGTGTTGCGTGTTCTTGCACTTCTGCACGGACGGCACCCGGGTACGCGAGGGGGACGGGAGGCGGGAGCGCGGACGGCCGGAGGACAACCGGCCGCGCGCGGACAGGGCGGGCGGCCCGCCCTGTCCTCGACGTCAATCGGTGCCGCTCAGAGGATGCGGACGACGTCGCCCTGGGCGTCGCGGCCCCACTTCTTGTAGAGCGCGAACGCCTTCTGGGCCGGCTCGTCGCTGGCGACGAACAGGATCGCCGGCTCAGTGGCCGAGCCGTTGACGTGCTCGCACCAGCTCTGGCCGGGCACCGCCAGGGTGTCGAACTGCTTCCAGTCGTAGCGCTTGCCGTCGACGATCGAGTAGCCGCTGCCCTCGAAGGGGGCGACGAGCAGGCTCGCCGTCTGGCGCAGCGGCATCGTCTTCTCGCCCGGCCGCAGCATCTGGGCGAAGAAGGTGATCGTCTTGAACACCGGGCCGCCCGTCGTCGGGTCGGTGTACTCGACCATCAGCGCCTCGTAGGGGTCGCCGTCCCAGTCCTTGTGGCGCTCGAGCACGTCGCGCATCGCATCCCAGCGATAGACGTACATCGGCGACGACAAGCCCGAGCCGCGCTTGTGGTCGACGAAGCGGGGCGTCAGGCCGCCGTGGCCGTAGACGCGCGCCGAGTAGTCGGCCGGATAGCGCGCCGTCTGCACCTTCTTCGCCACCACCTCGCCGTCGACCAGTTCGGTGTAGTGGTGGTCGAAGTGGATGGCGTTCAGCGTCTCGATCAGCGGCAGGTCGAGGACCGAGAGGTTGACCGCCTCCTCGTCGCCGACGGTGCCGTGGTTGTGCCAGGTGTCGTTCGGGGTCAGCACCATGTCGCCCGGGCCGAAGACGATGTCCTCGCCCTGCACGCCGGTGAAGTTGCCCTTGCCGGTCAGGCCGAAGCGGATGGCGCTCGGCGAGTGCTTGTGCGGCGGCATGATCTCGTTCGGATCATTCAGCCGGTAGGCGGTGTACATCGTCGAGACCGAGGCGCGCTTCGGCGCCAGGCCCGGATTGATGCAGATCACCGAGCGGCGCTCGCTGTCGTCCATCTTGATGAGGTCGGCGGCGCGGCGCAGCACCGGCTCGATGTCCTTGGCATATTCCCACACGAAGGGAACGGCCTTCTGGGTCGCCATGAGCTGGCGGACCTCGTCGTTCTCGACGTCGCTCGCCGTCGCCCAGAACGGGAACAGGTTCTTGGCGGCGAGATCGTCATAGAGCGACTTCAGTGCAGCCTCGCGGTTGCTGCGGTCGCGGAGCGGCTGGACCACGGACATGAGGGACCTCCCGGCTGGGGGCTTCGACGAAGCCCTGACCATAGCGCCGACCATAAGCCGGCTGGTTTCGACCATCAACCCAAAAAATGGCCGGAGCGGTCGCCTCCACCGGCCCTCGTCACACCCTGGGCGGCGGCCCGGGGGCCCTGTTCGCCCGATGCCCCGAACTCCAGCCATTCTGCGGTCCGGAGCCCCGTCCTGCGACGCCGACCGGCGCCCTCCGGCAGGCCCCGGCTGCGGCCGCGACCGATCGCGACCAAACTCTCGACCAATTCCAGCCAGCAGCCCACCGGCCAGCCGTTCCGCGGCTCAGGCCGCGGCGCGTGCGACCGTCGCCGGCTCGACCGGGGCGAGCGTCTTGCGGCCGCGGATGAGGTCCGCGGCGCGCTCGGCGATCATCACCACCGGCGCGTTGATGTTGCCGGTGACGAGGTCCGGCATCACCGAGGCGTCGACGACACGCAGGCCGCGGACACCCCGGACGCGCAGTTCCTGGTCCACCACCGCCGCGGGATCGTCGTCGGTGCCCATCCGGCAGGTGCCGAGCGGATGGTGGACGGTGATCGAGGTCTTGCGGATGTGGGCGTCGATGTCGGCGTCGCTGGTCTTCGCCGAACCCGGCGCGAACTCGGCGGCGACGAAGGGCTGCAGCGCCGCGTGGGCGGCGATGTCGCGGGCGATCTTGATGCCGGTGCGCAGCGCCGTCCAGTCGGCGGTGGCGGCGAGGAAGTTCTGGTGGATGCGCGGCGCCGCCGTCGGGTCGGCGGAGGCGAGGCGCACCGCCCCGCGGCTTTCCGGGTGCAGCAGCACGAGGCGCGTCGCGAAACCGTCCGGGAACGGCTCCTTGAACGGCTTCATGTAGGGCCAGGCGCCGAGCGGCGCCGCGGTGAACAGGTACTGCAGGTCCGGCAGCGGCTTGTCGGGGGCGCTCTTGATGAAGGCGGTGATGCCGCCCGGCACGTCGGCGGCGAAGCCCTTGCCAAACAGGTATGCGTTGGCGAGCGCCGGCACGATGCGGTCGAAGCGCATCGCCCGGTGGAACGGCCCCGGCTCCTTGCGCCGGTACATCAGGATCACCGAGACGTGGTCCTGCAGGTTCTTGCCGACGCCCGGCAGCGCCACGCGCGCCTCGATGCCATGGGCGGAAAGCTCCGCCGGGTCGCCGATGCCCGACAGCATCAGGAGCTGCGGCGAGTTGATGACGCCGCCGGCGAGGATGACCTCGCGGTTCGCCCGGACGCGGTGCGTCTCGCCGGCCCGCACGTAGTCGAGCCCGACGCAGCGGTCGCCCTCGAAAACGAGGCCGGTAACCATCGCCTCGACCGTGACGGTGAGGTTCGCGCGCTTCAGCGCCGGCCTCAGGTAGGCGGTGGCAGTGCTCGACCGGCGGCCGTCGCGGATCGACATCTGCAGCCGCCCGAAGCCCTCCTGGTGGGCGCCGTTGTAGTCGTCGGTCCAGCCATAGCCGAGGCCGCGGCCGGCGGTGGCGAAGGCGTCGACCAGCGGGTCGGCGTACTTGCAGGTCTGCACGCCGATCGGCCCGTCGCCGCCGCGATAGGCGCTCGCGCCGCCTTCCCAGCTCTCCTGCTTGCGGAAGTAGGGCAGCGCGCTCTCGTAGCCCCAGTCCTGCAGGCCGTAGTCGGACGCCCAGCGGGCATAGTCGCCACGGTTGCCGCGCACCCAGGCCATGGCGTTGGTAGAGGACGAGCCGCCGATCACCTTGCCGCGGGCGCACTCGACGGCGCGGCCGTCGACGTTCGCCTCCGGCTCGCAGAAATAGTTCCAGTCGTGCAGGCGGTGCTGCAGGATGCGCCCCCAGCCGAGCGGGATGTGGATCCACGGGTCGCGGTCCCAGCCGCCGGCCTCGAGCAGCAGCACGGTCGCCGTGCCGTCCTCGGACAGCCGGTTCGCCAGCGTGCAGCCGGCCGATCCGGCGCCCACCACCACATAGTCGTAGCCCGCACCGTCCCGCATCCGCACCCACCCGATCGCACCGTCCGGCGCCGCTGTGGCGCCGATCCGGTTGCCCAACTCGACCATTGAGCAACCAAACTTGTCAACCATCATCTCCGAACCGTATAAAAGGTTGGAGATTGGTCGAGTCGTGGCGTCACTGCGCGCGACGCGGCCGCACCGGCGACGGGACGGGAAGGATCGCATGACGGGGGCGACGCACGAACCGCGCGCGACGGCGCTGCACGACGCGTCACGACACGCATCGGACGACGCCAGCGACGGCGCGGCAGAGGTCTCGATGGAGACGATCCTCGAGACGGTGCGCAGCGTGCTGGCCGCCGACGGCTCCGTTCCCTCGGAGCGGGCGCTCGCCGAACAGCTCGGCGTCAAGCGCCACCGCGTCCGCCTCGCCCTCGAGACGCTGCGCGGCGCCGGCGAGCTCGGCCCGGCCAAGGCCGGCCGGCGCGCCGCCACGCCGCTCTCCCACGACGAGGCGCTCATCCGCGTCACCAACCCGATCGAGGTGATCGAGCTGCGCTTCATGCTGGAGCCGGCGCTCGCCCGGCTCGCGGCGCTGCGCGCCTCACCCTTCGAGATCCAGCGCATCGTGCTGTCGGCCTCGACGCCGCCCGGCACGGGCTACGGCACCGCCGACTTTGCCTTCCACCGGGCGGTGGCCGTCGGCGCCCGCAACGGCCTCGCCGTCGAGCTCTACCGGCTGCTGCGCCAGGTCGGCACCGACGCCCGCGTCCGCGTCGGCGAATCGAGCCCCGCCTGCCCGAAGCGCCTCGCCCGCCGCGACGCCGAGCACCGCGCCATCGCCGACGCCATCTCGACGCGCGATCCCGAGGCCGCCGAACAGGCGATGCGCGCCCATCTCGCCGCCGTGCAGCGGCAGATCATGGAGCGGCTGTCGCCGGGCCTGACCGCCGCCTGACGACCCGTCCGAGCGGTCCGCCACGGCGCCCGCCGGCAGCCACGCCCGACTGCATCCCGGAGGCGTGCATCGGCGTTCGCCGGTGATCATCGCGACCAGGCCGCCGTCCTTCGCGATCGCCTGCCTTCGCCACCGCCCGCTTCACCATCGCCTTTCTGGGGACATTCGCGATGCTGCCTCCCGCCGAGGTCGACGTTCTCGTCATCGGCGCCGGAACCGCCGGTTCCGTCGTCGCCGCCCGCCTCTCCGAGGATCCGTCACGCCGCGTCTGCCTGCTGGAAGCGGGCGACTGGCCGACCGATCCCGATGTCGCCAACCCGGCGATGTGGCCGCTGCTGCAGGGCCGGCCCTATGACTGGGCCTACGAGACGGTGCCGCAGGCCGGCACCGCCGGACGCGTCCACGCCTGGCCGCGCGGCCGCATGATGGGCGGCTCGAGCGGCCTCAACGCCATGGCGCACGTGCGTGGCCACCCGGACGATTTCGACGCCTGGGCCGAGGCGGCCGGCCCGCGCTGGTCGCACGCCGGCCTGCTGCCGGGCTTTCTGCGCTCGGAGCGCTTCTCCGGCGGTGCCTCCGAGGCGCACGGCGGCGACGGCCCCTTCGACGTCACGCTGCCCTCGGACGAGGTGAGCCCGCTGGTGCGCGCCTACATGGCGGCGGGCGAAGCGCTCGGCGCGCCGCGGCTCGGGGACCACAATCTCGGGCCGCTCTGCGGCACCGCGCCGAACTCCCTCAACATCGCCCGCGGCCGTCGCGTCACGCTGGCCGATGCCTATCTCGCCGGCCTCGAGGAGAGGACGAACCTCACCATCGTCACCGGTGCGCTCGTCGATCGCCTCGCCGTCGCCGGCGGCCGCGTCGGTCCGGTGTCGGTACGGCTCGCCGACGGCACCACCGCCACCATCCGCGCCGCGACCGTCGTGCTCTCGACCGGCGCCGTCGCCTCGCCGCTCCTGCTGATGCGCTCGGGCATCAGCGATCCCGAGGCGCTCGCCCGTGTCGGCATCGCCTGCACGGTGCCGCTGCCCGCGGTCGGCCAGAACCTGCACGATCACCTGCTGATCGCCGGCAACGTCTACCGCGCCCACCGTCCGATCCCGGCGACGAAGCTGCAGCACTCGGAATCGCTGATGTATCTCCACAGCGACGACCTTACGCGCGCCGACGGCAGCCCCGACGTCGTCCTTGGCTGCGTCGTTGTGCCGGCCGTCTCCGAATGCTTCGAGCGCCCCGCCGCCGGCACCGCCTACACGCTGCTCGCCGGCGCCTGCCATCCGACGAGCCGCGGCTCGATCCGCCTGTCGGGCCCGAACCCGGACGATGCGCCAATCATCGACCCCGCCTATCTCGCCACCGGGGCCGACCGCGCCGGCTTCCGCGCAGCACTCCGCACCGCCCGCGCCGTCGGACACGCCGAGCCGCTCGACGCCTGGCGCGAGGCGGAGCTCCTGCCCGGTCCGGGAACCGACGACGACGCGGCCCTCGACGCCTTCATCGCCCGCGCCGTCATCACCCACCACCACCCGGTCGGCACCTGCAGCATGGGCCGTGACGAGCGCGCCGTCGTCGACCCCGACCTTCGCGTGCGCGGCCTCGGTAACCTCTTCGTCGTCGACGCCTCGGTGATCCCGAAGCTGACCGCCGGCCCCGTCAACGCCGCCGTGGTGGCGATCGCGGAGACGTTCGCGGGGTATTTTCCGCGACTCTGAGGCACTGCGGGCCTGCCGGTCGCGCAAACCTCTCCTCCGTCATCGCCCGGCTTGACCGGGCGATCCATCCCGAGCGCAAACGCCGCCTTGGTGCCGGGGATGGATGGCCCGGTCGAGCCGGGCCATGACGGGCTTGGCGAGGGCGCGCGAGCGCCCTTCCCTCGCCGCCGCAACCGGTTAGGCTCGCCTGCGCGATCCCGCGCCGGACGGCCCGATGTTCTCCCTCCGCCAGCTCCAGTATTTCGTCGCCGTCGCCGAGAACGGGTCGCTGACGCGAGCGGCGCACCAGCTGTCGATGTCGCTGTCGACGCTGACGGAGGCCGTGCACGCGCTGGAGCAGGACCTCGGGCTGAAGCTCGTCGAGCGCCATCCGCGCGGCGTGCAGCTGACCCTGAAGGGCCAGCAGTTCCTCCGCCACGCCACCAAGATCCTCGCCGACGTCGCCGACGCCCGCCGCACGCTGGCCGAGGAGGGCACCGCGCTCTCCGGCACGCTGCAGATCGGCGTCACCGCGCTCGTCGCCGGCTACGTCTTCTCCGACCTCCTCGCCCGCTATCGCCGCGCCCATCCGGCCGTCGCCGTCTCGGCGGTGGAGGACGGGCGCGACTATCTCGAGCACCTGCTCGTCAACGGCGAACTCGACGTCGCCGTCGTCGTGCAGCCGCGGGCGCGCCCGGCGCGGGAAACGCAGGCGCTCGAGACCGAGGTGATGGAGGTGTCGCCCTACCGCCTGTGGCTGCCGCTCGGCCACCGCCTTGCCGAGGAGGCGGAGGTGTCGCTGTCGGCGATCGCCCGCGAGCGGCAGATCGTGCTCACCGTCGACGAGATCGAGGCGACCGCCGACGCCCACTGGCGCGCCCACGGCCAGCGCCCGCCGGTCGCCTTCCGCACGCGCTCGGTGGAAGCCGTGCGCTCGCTGGTCGCCACCGGCGCCGGCGTCGCCATCCTGCCGGACCTCGTCTACCGCCCGTGGTCGCTCGAGGGCGACCGCATCGAGGCGCGGCCGATCGCCGAGGCGCTTCCCACCGTCGAGGTCGGCCTCGCCTGGCGCCGCGGCGCGCCGCTGCCCCGCGCGGCGCGGGATTTCGTGGCGGTGGCCCGGGCGCTGAGGGCGGCGCGGGCGCGGGGGTGATGAGCCGGATCGCTGCAGGGAGAACCTTGCGCAGCCGCGTCAAGAAGTTATATCTGAGTATAACTTGGAGACAATCATGCTGACCTCGACCCTGCGAACCGTCGGCGGATCCGTCATGATGACGATCCCTAAGGCCATCCTGGAAGGCCTCGGCCTCGCTGCCAACGAGAAGGTCGCCTTGCACATCGAGCACGGCAAGCTCGTCGTCGAGCCGCGGCCCCGGCCGCGCTACGCTCTCGCCGACCTGATCGCGCAGTGTGACCCGACGGCGCAGGAGGACAGCGAGCGGCGGGACTGGGACGAGGCGGAACCGGTCGGCCGGGAAGTGCTGTAGTGGACCGCGGCGACATCTGGCATGTCGACCTCGATCCCACCAAAGGGCGAGAGCAGGCGAAGCCGCGCTATGTCCTGATCCTGACACCGCGGGAGTTCAATGCTCTCGGCACGCCCGTCGTCGCGCCGATCACCAGCGGTGGGAACTTCGCCCGCGACCGAGGCTTTGCAGTTTCCCTGACGGGCGCCGGGACGAATGCCACGGGTGTCGTTCTCTGCCACCAGCTTCGCGCTCTCGACATCACGGCGCGCAACGGCCGCTTCTCCGAACGGGTCCCCGATTACATCATCGACGAGGTGCTTGCCCGCGTTCAGACGCTGTTCGAGTGACCGTCGGCGCGGCCCTCTGCGGGAGCGGGCAAGAGGTCTTGCATGCTCACTTTCTTGTAGTTACATAAAATGTGAGCGGCGGGGGCGTCCGTGGATGACCGCTACGAATGGGATGAACAGAAGCGCCAGAGCAACCTTCGTAAGCACGGAGTGGATTTCGGGGCTGCCGTCGGCTTCGACTGGGAAACGGCTTTTGTGCTGCAGGACGAGCGTTTCGGCTACGCGGAGGCGCGGTGCGTTGCGATCGGATGGCTGGAGGGCCGACTGGACGTCTTGGTATTTCAGGACCGGCGTGAACGCGTTCGCCTGATCAGCCTGCGCCGAACCGACGCCACAGGAAGGAAGACTATATGCCGCGTGGGCCAGGGCGAACCAGGGAGGGCGCGATTTCCCCTGAGGAGATGGAGATGTGGCGGAGATCGACCGAACTTGCGGAGATCGATGCCGAGTTGTCGGACGTCGATCCCGGAATTCCGGACGAGGAAAGCCCAGAGTTGACCCTTGGCGACTTCGTGCGAGGCCGTCCCGCCACGGAAACTGTTCCTCACATTGTCGACGCTTTGCGCCGGTCGCGCGGGCGCCCGAAGTCCGACGCTCCGAAGACCCAGGTCACGCTTCGGCTGTCGCAGGAGGTGCTGGAGCACTTCAAGGCCGGCGGTCCCGGCTGGCAGACGCGGATCGACGAGACACTGAAGAAGGCCATCGGCCGCTAGGAGCAGCCAGCCAACTTCGGTTTTTCCGAAGGCACTTTCCAGATTTTCGCGGGTGCGGCAAACGGCAGGGCGGCCGCATACTGTTCCTCAGTGCCGCCAGCGTATTCGGACGACCCGAACGGGCGCCCGCGGGCGGTGGGGAACGGATGGCGGCGGGCGCCGCGGCGCCTCCCGCCGAGGGAGTGCACCACATGAGGAAAGCGCTGATCGCCTCGACGGCGGTGGCGGCCCTGCTGTTCGCGCAGGTGCCGGCCCGGGCCGAGATCACAGCCGTTGGTCCCGGTGAAGGGGCCGTCGATATCGTCGCCTGGCCGGGCTACATCGAGCGCGGCGAGACCGACAAGGGCTACGACTGGGTCACCGAGTTCGAGGGCAAGACCGGCTGCAAGGTCCGGGTGAAGACCGCCGGCACCTCCGACGAGATGGTCGCGCTGATGAACGAGGGCGGCTTCGACCTCGTCACCGCCTCCGGCGACGCGTCGCTGCGCCTCATTGCCGGCAAGCGCGTGCAGCCCGTCAACGTCTCGCTGATCCCGAGCTGGGGCACGGTGGACGAGCGCCTGCAGAGCGCACCGTGGCACACCGTCGGCGGCGTCCACTACGGCGTCCCCTATCAGTGGGGCGCCAACGTGCTGATGTACAACACCGACGTCTTCAAGACGGCGCCGGACTCCTGGTCGGTTGTCTTCGAGGAACAGACGCTGCCGGACGGCAAGTCCAACAAGGGCCGCATCCAGGCCTTCGACGGCCCGATCTACATCGCCGACGCCGCCCTCTACCTGATGGCGACGAAGCCCGAGCTCGGCATCAAGGACCCCTACGAGCTCAACGAGGACCAGTACAAGGCGGCGCTCGAGCTCCTGCGCACCCAGCGCGGCCTCGTCTCGCGCTACTGGCACGACGTGATGATCCAGATCGACGACTTCACCAACGAGGGCGTCGTCGCCTCCTCCGCCTGGCCGTTCCAGGTCAACCTCCTGAAGGGCCAGGGCAAGCCGATCGCCTCGACCGTGCCGAAGGAGGGCGCGACGGGCTGGGCCGACACGACCATGATGGCCGCCGACGCCCCCCACCCCAACTGCGCCTACCTCTGGATGGAGCACTCGCTCAGCCCGAAGCTGCAGGGCGACCTCGCCGCCTGGTTCGGCTCGGTGCCGGCCGTGCCGGCCGCCTGCAAGGGCAACGCGCTCCTGACCGACACCGGCTGCGAGACGAACGGCATCGGCAACTTCGATAAGATCCACTTCTGGCGCACGCCGGTGACGAAGTGCGAGAGCCAGTCCGCCGGCTGCGTGCCCTACTACCGCTGGGTGACGGACTACATCGCCATCCTCGGCGGGCGGTGAGGCTGCTCGTCCTCCCCCTGCAAGGGGGGAGGACAGCCGCGCCGAAAGGCGCGGCAGGTGGGGGCCTGTCAATCGAGGGCTCCACGCCGGATTGACTGGCCCCACCCTGACCGCCTTCGGCGGTCTGTCCCTCCCCTTGGCAGGGGAGGGACCTAGCCAGCGTCAGCGACTGGAACCCTCACCCCATGACCACCGCCGTCCGGTTCGAGCGCGTCGTCCGCCACTTCGGCTCCGTCAGGGCCGTCGACGGCGTCGACCTCGAGATCGCTGCCGGCGAGTTCTTCGCCATGCTCGGCCCCTCCGGCTCCGGCAAGACGACGTGCCTGCGCCTGATCGCCGGGTTCGAGCAGCCGAGTTCGGGCCATATCGAGATCTTCGGCGAGACCGTCGAGGGCGTGCCGCCCTACCGGCGCGCCGTCAACACCGTGTTCCAGGACTACGCCCTCTTTCCGCACCTCTCCGTCCTCGACAACGTCGCCTACGGGCTGATGGTGAGGGGCGTCGGCAAGGCGGAGCGCCATGCCCAGGCCGCCGAGGCGCTCGCCCTCGTCAAGCTCGCGAACCTCGGGCAGCGCCGTCCGTCGCAGCTCTCCGGCGGCCAGCGCCAGCGCGTCGCGCTCGCCCGTGCCCTCGTCAACCGGCCGAAGGTGCTGTTGCTCGACGAGCCGCTCGGTGCGCTCGACCTCAAGCTCCGCGAGGAGATGCAGGTCGAGCTCAAGGCGCTGCAGCGCAGCCTCGGCCTGACCTTCGTCTTCGTCACCCACGACCAGGGCGAGGCGCTGTCGATGGCCGACCGCGTCGCCGTCTTCAATGACGGCCGCATCGTCCAGGTCGGGCTGCCGGAGGACGTCTACGAGCGGCCGTCGTGCCGCTTCGTCGCCGAGTTCGTCGGCGGCTCGAACGTGCTGACGGCCGCCGAGTCCGCCGCCTTCGGTGGCCCCGAGCGCCTGTGCTCGCTCCGCCCCGAGGCGATCGCCCTGGTCGGGCGCGGTGCGAGCGGCGGCACGCCGGTCACCGTCGTCGACGTTCAGTACCACGGCGCCAGCCGCCGCACCGTCGTGGCGCTCGCGTCCGGGCGCCGCATCGGCGTCGTCACGCCGGCGGGCGCACCGCCGCGCTTCGCCGCTGGCGAGGCGGCGGCGATCCTCGTGCCGGCCGAGCGGCTCTGGCCGATGGAGGGCGCATGAGCGCGGCGGCCGCCACGATCGCCCCGCGCGGCGGCCTCACCGGCCGCCTCGCCGACGGACTGTGGCGGCACCCGCGCGTCCACCTGCTTTTGCTGCTGATCCCGCCCGTCCTGTGGCTCGGCGTCGTCTATCTCGGCAGCCTGTTCGCGATGCTCGCGCAGAGCTTCTTCTCGATCGACGAGTTCACCGGCCAGATCGACCACACCCTGACGCTGTCGACCTACGCTCAGCTCCTGCAGTGGGCGAACCTCGACATCATCGCCCGCACCGTGCTGATGGCGGCGGCCGTCACCATCGCCTGCGCACTGATCGCGCTGCCCGTCGCCTACTACGCTGCCGTCTACGCCCGCGGCCGCACCAAGGCGGCGTTCTACTTCCTGGTGATGATGCCGCTGTGGTCGGCCTATCTCGTCAAGGTCTACGCCTGGAAGCTCCTGCTCTCGAAGGAGGGCGTCGTCGGCTGGGTGTTCGACGCGGTCGGCCTCGGCTTCGTGCTGGAGGCGATCCTTTCGATCCCGGTGATCGGCGGGCCGTCGCTGTCGACGAGCTATCTCGGCACCTTTCTCGTCTTCACCTACGTCTGGCTGCCCTACATGATCCTGCCGGTGCAGGCAGCGCTGGAGCGGGTGCCGAAGAGCCTCGTCGAGGCCGCCGCCGACCTCGGGGCGAGCCCGGGCAAGACCTTCCGCTCGGTGATCCTGCCGCTCGCCCTGCCCGGCCTCGCCGCCGGCTCGATCTTCACCTTCTCCCTCACCCTCGGCGACTTCATCATCCCGCAGATCATCGGCGGCTCGACGATCTTCATCGGCCAGGCGGTGCTGATCCACCAGGGCACCGCCGGCAACATCCCCCTCGCCGCCGCCTTCACCGTCGTGCCGATCGTCGTGATGGGGCTCTACCTCTGGGGCGCCAAGAAGCTCGGAGCCTTCGATGCGCTCTGACCGCCGCCCGCCGCTCCTGCTGTCGCTCGGCGCCTTCGCGGGGCTGCTGTTCCTGCACGTGCCGCTCGGGTTCGTCATCCTCTATGCCTTCACCACCGAGGAGAAGACCTACGAGTTCCCGCCGCCGGGGCTGACGCTGAAGTGGTTCACGGTGGCCTTCGAGCGCAGCGACATCTGGGCGGCGATCCAGCTGTCGCTGCAGGTGGCGGCGCTGTCGACGCTGCTCGCCCTCATCCTCGGCACGCTGATCGCGGCGGCCCTCGCCAACCACCGCTTCTTCGGGCGCGAGACGCTGTCGCTCTTGGTCATCCTGCCGATCGCGCTGCCCGGCATCGTCACCGGCATCGCGCTGCGCTCGGCCTTCAACATCATGGACGTGCCGTTCTCGACGTGGACGATCGTTCTCGGCCATGCCACCTTCTGCATCGTCGTCGTCTACAACAACGCCGTTGCACGCTTCCGGCGGCTGTCCGGCTCGCTCGTCGAGGCCTCGATGGACCTCGGCGCCGACGGCTTCCAGACCTTCCGCTACGTCATCCTGCCGAACCTCGCGACCGCCCTGATGGCCGGCGGCATGCTCGCCTTCGCGCTGTCGTTCGACGAGGTGATCGTCACCACCTTCACCGCCGGCCAGCAGGCGACGCTGCCGATCTGGATGCTGAACGAGCTGATCCGACCACGCCAGCGGCCGGTCACCAACGTCGTCGCCGTGTTCATCATCGTCGTCACCTTCCTGCCGATCCTCGCCGCCTACTACCTCACCCGGGACGAAGAGCCCGGCCGCGGCGCGGGACACTGAGAGACACCGAACCGACCCCGAGGAGGCAAACCCCATGTCCGCATCCGCGTCCGCCACGCCGGCCCTCGCGCTCCCCTCGAAGATGCTGATCGGCGGCGAATTCGTCGCCGGCACCGAGACCGCGGAGACGATCTTCGCGCCGAAGACCGGCGGCACCATCCTGATGCTGCCCGAGGCCTCGGCCGAGCAGATCGACGCCGCCGTCGCCGCCGCCGCCGAGGCCTTCGTTACCTGGTCGCGCACCACGCCGGCTGTGCGCGCCGGCCTGTTGCTCAAGCTCGCCGACCGCATCGAGGCGGAGGCGGAGACCTTCGCGACGCTGGAGGCACTCAACTGCGGCAAGCCGCGCCATTCGGTGATGGGCGACGAGATCCCGGCGGTGGCGGACTGCTTCCGCTTCTTCGCCGGCGCCTGCCGCGTGCTGCCCGGCAGCGCCGCCGGCGAGTACATGGCTGGCTACACCTCGATGATCCGCCGCGATCCGATCGGCGTCGTCGCCTCGATCGCGCCGTGGAACTACCCCTTGATGATGGGCGCCTGGAAGCTCGCCCCGGCGCTCGCCGGCGGCAACACCGTGGTGCTGAAGCCGTCCGAGCAGACGCCGCTGACGACGCTGAAGCTCGCCGAGCTCATCGCCGAGATCTTCCCCAAGGGCGTCGTCAACGTCGTCTGCGGGCGCGGCGGCAGCGTCGGCCAGACGCTGATCTCGCACCCGAAGGTGTCGATGATCTCGCTCACCGGCGACATCGCCACCGGCAAGAAGGTGCTGACGGAAGCGGCGAAGACGGTGAAGCGCACCCACCTCGAGCTCGGCGGCAAGGCGCCCGTCATCGTCTTCGACGATGCCGACCTCGAGGCGGTGGTGGAAGGCGTGAAGATCTTCGGCTTCTACAATGCCGGCCAGGACTGCACCGCCGCCTGCCGCATCTATGCCGCCGACCGCCTCTACGACCGCCTGGTCGCCGACCTCACCTCGGCCGTCTCGTCGATCCGGTTCGGCCAGGCTGATGACGCCGACAACGAGATGGGCCCGCTGATCTCGCCGCGCCAGCGCGACCGCGTCGCCTCCTTCGTGGCGCGTGCCGGCGAGCAGAAGCACATCGAGGTGACGACCGGCGGCAAGCCGGGCGAGGGCAACGGCTTCTTCTTCCAGCCGACGGTGGTGGCCGGCGCGCTGCAGTCCGACGAGATCGTCCGGCGCGAGGTGTTCGGCCCGGTCGTCTCGGTGACGCGCTTCTCCGAGGTGGACGACGCGGTCGCCTGGGCGAACGATTCCGACTACGGCCTCGCCTCCTCGGTGTGGACGCGCGACGTCGGCCGCGCCATGGGCACGGCAGCGCGCCTGCAGTACGGCTGCACCTGGATCAACTGCCACTTCGCGCTGGTCAACGAGATGCCGCACGGCGGCCTGAAGCAGTCCGGCTACGGCAAGGACCTCTCGCTCTACGCGCTCGAGGACTACACCGTCGTGCGGCACGTGATGGCGAAGCTCGGGTAGTGGTTGCGCGCGCGCAGGCTGTGATGCGACATCTGGAGCGGCGGTTTGGCGCCGCTCCCGGCTTCCGGAACCACGGCCGTGCTCGACCCGCAATCCCTGCGAGACCTGATCGAAGGCGAGCTCGCACAGCTCTCGGATGAGCGTGTGCTGGCCCATATCGCCCGGCTCCGGATCGAGCCGCGGCCGTTCGCCGGCCGCTGGAATTTCTCTCGTGCGCGGCGATACCATTCCTGCTGGGCCATCCTGCAGGACGAACGCGGCCACGGAGTCGCTTATTGCGCCTCCGGCTTCGGGCCTTCGCTGTCCTGGGGCCTCATGCGCCTCGATGACGGAAGCCCGATGGGACAGGACTCCGGCTGGCTGCCGACCCTGCTCGATGCCTATTTCGGCTACTTCGGCGACGAGCTCCCGATCTGGCGCGTCCTGATGCGGCGGCCCGGCGAGCAACCACGGTTCATCACCGCAGAAGCCTCGTGGGAAGACACGTGGAAGCACGTCTTCGAACTCCGCGCGAGCGACCCGGCAGCCCGCTACGACTGCGACCACGCCATCTCCTATGCGAGCCCCTGTCGGAGCGATCAGGCGACGGCGCTGGGCTGAAGCACGATGTGATCCTCGCACGCCCGCAGGTGCTACGGATTGGCGCCTTCCACGAGAGCACCGCTCACCTGGGCATCGAACAGGCTCCGGGGCGCGCCGGGCGGGAGCGGCAGCACGACCGGCGGGTGATCGGGGTCGGGGAGGATCTCGCCAGTTGCGCCGATGACCCAGGTATGGGCGGTGGGCGGGCTGGCGACGTGGAAGCCCCGGTCGGCGGCGCTGTTCCAGACGACGACGTTGGCGCCCGCCCAGCCCTGGCCGCTGCCCATGTTGCCGCGGTCCACCACCGCGATCGACCCTGACACGTCGATGTTGTCGAACAGGATGCCGGCGGCCCAGCGCTGGTGCGGGCCGGCGCTGACGCGCGGCCCCTGACCCTCGCAGTCCTGGAAGACGATCGGGCCGGCGGCGCGCGACTGCGTCGTCGCGAGCATCATGTTCTCGGCCGTGACGGAACACCGGCGCACGAGGGTGCGCTGGCCGTCGACGCTGAAGGCGAAGGCGGGCACCGGCCACCACGGCGGCACGTCGTTGCGGCCGTGCACGTCCTCGAGAGTGATCTCGCGCGCCAGCGCATCGACGACGACGTAGCTCGAGAGGTTGCGGAACCCCACGTCACGGACCCAGCCGTCCGACGCCTTGTCGACCAGCACGCCGGTCAACCGCAGCGCGCGGCCCTGATCGAGCGGCAGCGGGGTGATGGGGGCCACCGCGGTGCCGTCGATCGAAAGGCTCTCGAGCCCGACGTCGGTGATCTCGCCCGGGAACTCGTACTTCCACAACGTGCCACCATCCGCGGCCTCGATGGCGTCGACGACGGGCGCGTCGAGGCCGACGGTGTCGCCGGCCACCGAGACGATAGTGCGCGCCATCAGGAGACCGCGCCCCGGCTTCCACTGCACGGTCGTCCGGCCTGCCCGCGGCAGGATCTGGTCCATGCCGATCTCCGCCACAAAAGCAGCCGTGAACGGGCGCTGGACGATGACGCGGTCGCCGACGGCGAGACCCCCGGCGGACTCGAGCGTCACGACATCGGCGCCCACCGGAACGTAGGCGTCGACGATGGCGCGCGGCGCCTCGGCTGCCCGCCAGCGGCCGGCCCCCTCGATGCGGATCACCGGGCCCGGCGGCTGCTCGAACGACAGCACGGTGCCGCCGTCGCCGGAACCGGAGCCGCGCAGGACCACGCCGGAGGCGGAAATCTGCAGCGGCCCGTCGAGCCGGTAGGTACCGGGCGCGAGCACGACGGCACCACGCAGGCCCGACGACGGCAGCGGGCGCGCCGAAACCGCGTCGATGGCCGCCTGGATGGCGGCGCGGTCGCCGGCGCCAGGCTGCGGTGCGAGGCGGACGGCTTCCGCCACGACGGGCGGCGCCGTCCCGGGGGCACCATAGCCGGCGGACGAGAAATCCGGGATCCGATCGCCGTTCGCCGCCGGCACGATCTCGAGGCGACCGGCGCGGTCGGCCAGCCAGTCCTCGGCGTGGAGCGGCGATGCGGCACCCGCCGTTGCGAGCACCACGGCGAGACAGGCGATCAAGATGAGGCGGAACGGACGCAAGATCGATCTCCAAGGGGCCGAAGGCGGCGGACGGTAGCATGGCCGAGGTGGCGGCGGTGGCGAAGGCGCTGCATCTGCCCCGCGCGTGCCGGATCTGCCTGACGCGCCGCTGATGCAGCACGGCCCTCACCCCCTGTCGGGACCGTCCCCCGCACTCGCATGGGAGACGGGACGGGTGGCGGCATCGGTCTTCATCCACAGCCCCTGCCGCGCAGGTCCCCCCCTGCCGCCGCCGCCGCCCCCGCGCTAGCATCGCCGCCGCAGAAGAAGGAATCGATCGTGACCGAGAAACGCCGCTGCCGGGTCGGCATGCACACCAGCCTGTGGGCGTCGTCGTGGACGCGCGAGGCGGCCGAACTCGCCATTCCCGAGGCGGCGGAACACGGGCTCGAGGTGCTGGAGATCGCGCTCCTCGATCCCGCCGTCGTCGACGTCGACCACTCGCGGCGGCTGTTCGAGAAGCACGGGGTCGAGCCCACCGCCTCGCTCTGCCTGCCCTTCGAGGTGACGGCGCCGCTGCATCCGGAGAAGGCGGAGGCGTTCCTGACGACCGCCCTCGACACCGCCCACGCCCTCGGCTGCAATATCCTGTGCGGCGTCACTTACTCGACGCTCGGCTGGAAGTCCGGCGCGCGGCCGACGGAGGGCGAGTACGACAACATCGTCAAGGCGCTGAAGCCCGTCGTCCGGCGCGCCCGCGGCTACGGCATGGTGATCGGCCTCGAGCCGTGCAACCGCTACGAGACGCACCTCCTCAACACCGGCGCGCAGACGATGGCGCTGATTGAGCGCATCGACGAGCCGAACCTGACGGTGCACCTCGACACCTACCACATGAACATCGAGGAGAAGGGGCTCGGCGCCGCCATCCGCGAGGCCGGCAGCGCCTGCGCCTACATCCATTTGTCGGAGAGCGACCGCGGCGTGCCCGGCACCGGCACGATCGACTGGGACGAGACCTTCCGGGCGCTCGCCGATGCGGGCTTTGCCGGCGATCTGGTGATGGAGAGCTTCGTGACGCTGCCGCCGGAAATCGCCTCGGCGCTGTGCGTCTGGCGCGACGTGGCGCCGGACCGGCACGCCGTGCTGGAGCGGGGCGTGCCCTATCTGAAGAGCCTCGCGAAGCTGCACGGCCTCGCCTGAGCGACGGCGCAGTACGACCACGCATCGTCGTTGGCGTGAATGATCGGGGGCAGTGCGAACTGCCCCCGATCGCCGTTCCGGCTGCTGGAAAGACCCGTCAGATCCGCTCGACGTAGGCGCCCGGACGGCCGCTCTCGACGACGAAGCGGGCCGCCTTGTACGGCGTGCCGTCCGGGGTCTCGACCTTCGTCACCATGCGCAGCTCCGCCTCGAGGCGGTCGCGCACGAGCTTCATCAGGAAGTATCCGCGACGATCGCCGTCATAGTAGCGGATGTGCTGGTTATTGGGGATCATCGGCGCGTAGTAGGGCCCGTAGGGCGTGCCGTCGCCGCCGCTGGTGATCGCCGGCGTGACGAACTCGGTGGCGACGAGCTTCGAGTAGTCCTTCGCGAAGTCGCGCTTGATGTCGTTGACGAAGGTCGAGTGCCAGTCACCGGTGAGGATCACCGGATTGCGCACCTTGGTCTCGACGATGGTGCCGAGCAGGCGGTCGCGGGCGCCCGGATAGCCGTCCCAGGCATCGTTCCAGAAGCGGTCGACGGTCGGGCTCGAGTCGTGCTCGAGCTCGGCGACGAGCAGCTGCTGGGCGAGGAAGGTCCACTCGGCATCGGACTTCGCCAGCGTCTTCTGCAGCCACGCCTCCTGGCCGGCGCCGAGCATCGTCACCTTCGGGTCGAAGGCACCCTCGCAGCGGGCCGACTCGCCGTCGCCGCACGGGTTCTCGGAGCGGTACTGGCGGTCGTCGAGCATGATGAACTCGGCCGAGCGGCCATAACGCAGGCTGCGGTAGATGCGCAGGTGGTTGTTCTTGTCGACCTGCGGCTTGGCGCGGATCGGCATGTGCTCGTAGAAGGCCTGATAGGCCGCGGCGCGGCGGACGACGAACTCCTGCGGCGACGTCTGGTCATATTCCGGGTTGCGGCCGGAATAGTCGTTCTGCACCTCGTGGTCGTCCCAGATGACGACGAACGGATGGGCGTGATGGGCCGCCTGCAGGTCGGCGTCCATCTTGTAGAGGGCGTATTGGTCGCGGTAGCGGGCGAGCGTCACCGTCTCGCCGGTGAAGCGGGCGGGGTCGAGGACCATGCCGCGGACGTTTTCGAGCGGGCTGTACTCGTAGAGATAGTCGCCGAGGTGGAAGACGGCGTCGAGCTTCTGGGCGGCGACATCGCGCAGCACCGTGTAGTAGCCCTCGCTCCACTTCTGGCAGGTGATCGCCGCAAACCGCAGGTCGTCGACGAGGTCGGTCGCCGCCGGGGCGGTGCGGAAGTGGCCGATCGGGCTCTCCTCCTCGGCACCGTAGGAGAACTGGTACCAGTAGTGCCGGCGCGGCCGGAGGCCGGTCACCTCGACGTGGACGGAATGGGCGAGTTCGGGCAGCGCCGAGGCCTTGCCCTCCTGGACCACGTTGGTCATCGCCTCGTCGGTGGCGATCTTCCAGCGCACGCCGACGCCGCGAGCGGGCATGCCGCCGCCGACGAGGGGATCGGGGGCAAGCCGCGTCCACAGCACGATGCCGTCCGGCGTCGGGTCGCCCGAGGCGACGCCGAGGGTGAACGGGTTGGTGCCGAGCGAAGGCGCGGCGAAGAGGTCGTCGCCGGGGATCAGCGACAGCGCGATGGCGCCGGCCGACGCCTTCCAGGAGATGTCGAGCAGACGACGGCGGTCGAGCGGGCGGTCGAGGATGAGGCGGGACATGCAGGGCTCCGCGGGTTGCGGAGGCGACCGCCGCC
>CALRZT010000037.1:0-21396 GCA_943372725.1 Pseudoxanthobacter soli DSM 19599 | reverse complement strand
GCGTCGCCGGCGAACTTGTTGAGCTCGGTCAGCGCCTCGTAGTCGTCGAGGAAGCGCTCACCGATCGCCTCGACGATGAGCTCGGTCAGCGGCGCGTTCGCCTGATAGAGCCAGCGGCGGAAGGTGATGCCGTTGGTCTTGTTGGTGATGCGGTCGGGGAAGAGCTTGTGCAGGTCGCCGAAGACGGTGCGCCGCATCAGCTCGGTGTGCAGCGCCGAGACGCCGTTGATCTTGTGGGAGCCGATGAAGGCGAGGTTGCCCATGCGCACCCGGCGGACGTTGCCCTCCTCGATCAGCGACACCGACGACAGGAAGTGGTTGTCGTCGTGGCCCTCGGCGCGGGCCTCGTCGAGATGGCCGGCGTTGAGGAGGTAGATGATCTGCATGTGGCGCGGCAACAGCCGCTCCATCAGCGGCACCGGCCAGGTCTCGAGCGCCTCCGGCAAGAGCGTGTGGTTGGTGTAGGACAGCGTGGCGCGGGTGACGTCCCAGGCCTGCTTCCACTCCATCGCGTGATCGTCGACGAGGAGCCGCATCAGTTCGGCGACGGCGATCGAGGGGTGGGTGTCGTTCAGCTGCACGGCGACGAAGTCGGGCAGTTGCTCCAGCGTCAGGCCCTGCTGGGTGTGACGGCGGATGATGTCCTGCAGCGAGGCGGAGGTGAAGAAGAACTCCTGGCGCAGGCGCAGCTCCAGGCCTTCCGGCGTCTGGTCGCTCGGATAGAGCACCTTCGAGATCGTCTCGGCGCGGACCGTGCCGGACAGCGCGCCGGCGTAGTTGCCGCGGTTGAACTCGTCGAGGCGGATCGTCTCCTTCGACTTCGCCGACCAGAGCCTCAGCGTGTTGCAGTGCTTGCCGCGCCAGCCGACGACGGGGGTGTCAAAGCCGACGGCCTCGATCACCTCGCCAGGGTTCCACTTGCGGGCGTGCAGGTCCTCGTCGCCCGGCTCGGCCGTGACGGTGCCGCCAAAGCCGATGTCGTAGGTGACCTCCGGCCGCTTGAACTCCCACGGGCAGCCGTTGACGAGCCAGTCCTCGGGCAGTTCCACCTGCCAGCCGTCGTGGATGAGCTGGCGGAACAGGCCGTTCTCGTAGCGGATGCCGAAGCCGAAGGCGGGCACGCCCAGCGTCGCCATGCTTTCCATGAAGCAGGCGGCGAGACGGCCGAGGCCGCCGTTGCCGAGCGCCGCGTCGGGCTCGAGGCGCCTGAGCTTCTCGAAGTCGATGCCGAGGCTCGCGAGCGCGTCGCGCACCGGCTCGACCTGGCCGAGGTTGCTGATCGAATCGAGCAGGAGGCGGCCGATGAGGAACTCGAGCGACAGGTAGTAGACGCGCTTCTGCTGCTGCCGGTAGGTCTTGCGGGTGGAATCCATCCACCGCTCGATGATGCGGTCGCGCACCGCGAGCGCGGTGGCGACGAACCAGTCGTGCTCCTCGGCGTGCTCGGGGTCCTTGCCGACCTCGTAGAAGAGCTTGGCGACGATGCGCGAGCGCCAGGCCTCCTGATCGACAATGGAGGAGTGCTGCGTCGACATCGCCCGCCCCCGCTCGCCCGCGCCGTTCTTGATGTTCTCCGCCGATTCCTGCTGCACCCCGATACCCTCCAGGCTTTCAACGAAGACGCACGCCAGCATTTCGTGCTTCCGCGGTGGCCGCAAGGGCCGGCTGCGCCGCAGCCCGCGTCCCCCTGAGCAACCGCACCACACAATTGCTGCGCCGCATCGTCGATTGGTGATTGGCCGACGTCAAAATTTGATGTTCGCTCCTCATCCGCCGTCCGGAGCCCCGCTCCGGGCGCGGCTTGGGACAGGGGAATCCGGCTTGGCACGGGTGACGATCCAGGACGTGGCGCGCGAGGCGGCGGTGAGCGCCGCCACCGTCGACCGCGTGCTGAACCGCCGCGAGGGCGTGCGCCCGTCCACCGTCGCCCGCGTCGAGAACGCCATCCGCCGGCTCAACTACCAGCCGGACCGGCTCGCCGCCAGACTGGCGCGCTCCCGCGACTACCGCTTCGTGTTCGTGCTGCCCTCGGGCACCAACACCTTCATGCAGAACCTCGCCGCCGAGGTGGAGGACGCCACCGGCCGCATGGTGCCGGAGCGGGTGATCGTCGAGCTCGTCTCCGTCGACGTCTTCGACGCGGAAAAGCTCGCCGAGGCGCTCGAGCAGGTCGGCACGACGCGGCCCGACGGCGTCGGCGTGGTGGCCCTCGACCACCCGATGGTGCGTGAGGCGATGAACGCGCTCGCCGACGCCGGCGTGCCCGTCGTGACGCTCGTCTCCGACGTGCCGAACGCGCGGCGCATCCACCACGTCGGGATCGACAATTCCGCCGCCGGGCGCACTGCCGCGACGCTGCTCGGCCGCTTCGTCGGCGCCCGCCGCGGCAAGGTCGGCCTGATCGCCGGCTCGCTGTTCCTGCGCGACCACGCCGAGCGGCAATACGGCTTCGAGCAGGTGATGCACCGCGAGTTCGCCCACCTGCAGGTGCTGCCGGTGCGCGAGGGCCGCGACGACTACCTGCGCAACGAGGAGGTCGCCGCGCAGCTGCTGGAGGAGACGACCGACCTCGTCGGCATCTACAACGCCGGCGCCGGCAACCGCGGCGTCATCGCGGCGCTGGAGGCTGCCGGCCGCGGCCGCGACGTCGTCTACGTGGCGCACGAGCTCACCCAGTTCACCCGCCGCGGCCTCGTCCGCGGCACCGTCGACGCGATCATCAACCAGGACCCCGGCCACGAGGTGCGCAGCGCCATCCGGGTGCTCACCGCGCACGCCGACGGCACGCCGATCGTGACGTCGCAGGAGCGGATCCGCATCGACATCTTCATCCGCGACAACGTCCCCTGAGGCCCGTCCGTGCGACCGTCCGCTCCGCCGATTTGCCTGCCGGCCGCCTCTGAGGTACGCCCCTCAGCGGCTGCCGGTCGCTCGTCGCACGGTGCGCGCCGGCTCTGTCCCTCTTACCGTCGAAAGGCCTCCATTCGATGACGACGCTCGGCACTCCCGGCGGCTTCTTCACGCTCGTCGACCCCGTCCGCCCCGCCGGCAAGGCCGGCAACGGCCTCGGCTACCGCTGGTACGATCCCGACCGGATGGTGCTCGGCAAGCGCATGGAGGACCAGCTGCGCTTCGCCGTCTGCTGGTGGCACTCCTTCTGCTGGCCCGGCACCGACCCGTTCGGCGGCGACACCTTCCTGCGGCCGTGGTTCCACGGCGACCCCATGCAGGGGGCGCGCCAGAAGGTCGAGGTCGGCTTCGAGCTGTTCCGCCTGCTCGGCGTGCCGTTCTTCACCTTCCATGACCGCGACATCGCGCCGGAGGGGGCGAGCCTCGCCGAATCCGACCGCAACGTCCGCACCATCGCCGAGGCGATCGCGGCGAAGATCGAGGCCGGCGGCCCGAAGCTCCTGTGGGGCACGGCGAACCTGTTCTCCAACCGCCGCTTCATGGCCGGCGCCGGCTCCAACCCGGATCCGGACGTGTTCGCCTACGCCGCCGCGCAGGTGAAGACGGCGATGGACGTGACGAAGGAGCTCGGCGGCGAGAACTACGTGCTGTGGGGCGGCCGCGAGGGCTACGAGACGCTGCTCAACACCGACCTGAAACGCGAGCTCGACCAGGTCGGCCGCTTCCTCAACCTCGTCGTCGAGTACAAGCACAAGATCGGCTTCACCGGCACCATCCTGATCGAGCCGAAGCCGAAGGAGCCGACCAAGCACCAGTACGACTTCGATGTCGGCACCGTGTACGGCCTGCTCTGCCGCGCCGGCCTCGACAAGGAAGTGAAGGTCAACATCGAGCAGAACCACGCGATCCTCGCCGGCCACTCCTTCGAGCACGAGATCGCCATGGCCTCGGCGCTCGGCATCTTCGGCTCGATCGACATCAACCGCGGCGACGACCTGCTCGGCTGGGACACCGACCAGTTCGCCATGGACGTGACCGAGCTGACGATGATGTGCGTCGAGATCCTGAAGGCCGGCGGCTTCACCACCGGCGGGCTCAACTTCGACGCCAAGATCCGCCGCCAGTCGATCGACGCGGACGACCTCATCCACGCCCACGTCGGCTCCATCGACGCCTGCGCGCGGGCGCTGCTGGCGGCCGAGAAGATCATCACCGACGGCGCGATGGCCGGCCACGTCGCCGACCGCTACGCCGGCTGGGACGGCGCCGAGGGCAAGGCGATGCTCGCGGGCGAGCGCTCGCTCGAGGACATCGCCGCCCGTGTCCACAAGGCCGGCCTCGACCCGCAGCCGAAGTCCGGCCGGCAGGAATATCTGGAGCGGTTGCTGAACTCGTATCTCTGAGGGGAGGCGTCCGGCGGCGGCGGCGTGCACGACGCGTCCCTCCCCTGCCAGGGGGAGGGACAGCCGGCGAAGCCGGCAGGGTGGGGCCCGTCAATCCGAACTCAGGCTGAGCTTGGGATTGACGGGCCCCCACCTGCCGCGCCTGCGGCGCGGCTGTCCTCCCCCCTGGCAGGGGGAGGACGCGTCACTATTCGCCGCGCCGCTCGAAAGCGACTTCGTTCACATCAACAACAACAACGTCACCCACACTCACCACCAACAACGTCCCGGGAGGACACGCATGAAGACGATCAAAGGGCCGGCGATCTTCCTCGCGCAGTTCGCCGGCGATGCGGCACCGTTCAATTCGCTCAGCTCAATCGCCGAGTGGGCGGCGGAGCTCGGCTACGAGGGCATCCAGATCCCGACGTGGGACGCGCGCCTGTTCGACCTGAAGAAGGCGGCCGAATCGAAGACCTACTGCGACGAGGTGAAGGGCATCGCGGCCGAGCACGACATCGTCATCACCGAGCTCTCCACCCACCTGCAGGGCCAGCTCGTCGCCGTCCATCCGGCCTATGACGAGGCCTTCGACGGCTTCGCGGCGCCGGAAGTGCGCGGCAACCCGAAGGCGCGGCAGGCGTGGGCGGTCGAGCAGCTGATGCACGCCGCCAAGGCCTCGCAGAACCTCGGCCTGACGGCGCACGCCACCTTCTCCGGGGCGCTTGCCTGGCCGTTCGTCTATCCGTGGCCGCAGCGCCCGGCCGGCCTCGTCGAGACCGCCTTCGACGAGCTCGCCCGCCGCTGGACGCCGATCCTGAATGCCTTCGACGCCGCCGGCGTCGACGTCTGCTACGAGATCCACCCTGGCGAGGACCTCTTCGACGGCACGACCTTCGAGATGTTCCTGGAGCGCGTCAACAACCACCCGCGCTGCAACATCCTCTACGATCCCTCGCACTTCGTGCTGCAGGCGCTCGACTATCTCGCCTACATCGACATCTATCACGAGCGCATCAAGATGTTCCACGTCAAGGACGCGGAGCTGAACCCGACCGGCCGCCAAGGCGTCTATTCGGGCTTCGCCTCGTGGGCCGACCGCGCCGGCCGCTTCCGCTCGCTCGGCGACGGCCAGGTCGACTTCGGCGGCATCTTCTCGAAGCTGACGAAGTACGGCTTCGACGGCTGGGCGGTGCTCGAGTGGGAATGCTGCCTGAAGCACCCGGAGGACGGGGCGCGCGAGGGCGCGCTGTTCATCGACAGCCACATCATCCGCGTCACCGAGAAGGCCTTCGACGACTTCGCCGGTGCCGGCACCGACGAGGCCGCCAACAAGCGCATGCTCGGCATCGCCTGAGCGCGACCGGAGGGGAACAGCCATGTCGATCACCGGACGCGACGACGCGAAGGGCCCGGACCGCATCCGTTACGCCATGGTCGGCGGCGGCCAGGGCGCCTTCATCGGGGCGGTGCACCGCCTCGCCGCCCGCATGGACGACGAGTTCACCCTCGTCGCCGGCGCGCTCTCCTCTGAGCCGCAGCGGGCGAAGGAGAGCGCGCTGACGCTCGGGATCCCGGCGGAGCGCGCCTACGGCACCTGGGAGGACCTCATCGCCGGCGAGGGCAAGCGCGCCGACCGCGCCGAGGCGATCGCCATCGTGACGCCGAACCACATGCACTTCGCCCCGGCGAAGGCGGCACTCGAAGCGGGCTTCCACGTCATCTGCGACAAGCCGCTGACGACGACATTGGAAGACGCGAAGGCGCTGGCCGACGTGGTGAAGCGGACGGGCAAGGTGTTCGCCGTCACCCACAACTACACCGGCTACCCGATGATCCGGCACGCCCGGGCGATGATCGAGGCCGGCGAGCTCGGCAATATCCGCGTCGTGCAGGTGGAATACGTACAGGGCTGGCTCTCGACGAAGCTCGAGGACTCCGGCCAGAAGCAGGCGGCCTGGCGCGTCGACCCGGCGCGTTCCGGCGCCGGCGGCTGCATCGGCGACATCGGCACCCACGCCTACAACCTCGCCTGCTTCGTCACCGGCCTGACGCTGGACAGCCTGAGCGCCGACCTGTCGACCTTCGTCGACGGCCGCCGGCTCGACGACAACGCCAACCTGCTGCTGCGCTTCAAGGAAGGCGCCAAGGGGATGCTGTGGGCGAGCCAGGTCGCCCCCGGCAACGAGAACGCGCTGCGCCTGCGCGTCTACGGCGAGAAGGGCGGACTGAACTGGGAGCAGGAGCAGCCGAACGATCTGTGGTGGTCGCCGCTCGGCCAGCCGACGGTGAAGCTCACCCGCGGCACTGGCGCGGTGAACGCCGCCGGCGCCCGCGTGACGCGCATCCCGTCCGGCCATCCGGAAGGTTACCTCGAGGGCTTCGCGACGATCTACACCGAGGCGGCCCGGGCGATCCGCGCGGCCCGCACGGGGGCGGCACCCGATCCGGCGGTGACCTTCCCCTCCGTCGAGGACGGCGTCGCGGGCGTCGCCTTCATCGAGGCGGCGGTGCGCTCCAGCGCCGCCGGCGGTCGCTGGGAAAAGGTGTGAGCCGGCCCCAAAAGCGCTGTTGCGCAGTTTAGTGTTTGATGCTTAGTATTCCGAAGCACTAAACATGGAGCGCCCCGTCACGAGGGCGCCCGAGGGAACGCAGTCTTCGGTCGAGAATGCCCAGATCGACGGTGCCGCGACACGCGGCGCCGGTGGCGACGCGCCGGACACGCCGGCCGGCGCACACGCGGGCGCATGGGGAGGAGATAAAGCAATGAGGAAGCTTCTGTTGTCGACGGCCGCCGCGGTCGTCGTCGGTGCACCGCTCGTCGGAGCCACGGGCGCGCAGGCGGAGACCCTGACGCTGTGCTGGGCGGCCTGGGACCCGGCGAACGCGCTGGTCGAGCTTTCGAAGGACTTCACTGCCAAGAGCGGCATCGACATGAAGTTCGAGTTCATTCCCTGGCCGAACTTCACCGACCGCATGCAGAACGAGCTCAACGCCAAGGGCAAGCTCTGCGATCTCGTCATCGGTGACAGCCAGTGGATCGGCGGCGCCGCCGAGAACGGACACTACGTCAAGCTGAACGACTTCTTCGCCAAAGAAGGCATCAGCATGGACAGCTTCCTGCCGGCGACGGTGTACGCCTACTCCACCTGGCCGAAGGGCTCCGACAACTACTGGGCGCTGCCGGCGATGGGCGACGCGCTGGGCTGGACCTACCGCAAGGACTGGTTCTCGCGGCCCGAGCTGCAGGCCGAGTTCAAGGGCAAGTACGGCCGTGATCTCGCCCCGCCGAAGACCTGGGACGAGCTGAAGCAGGTCGCCGAGTTCTTCCAGAAGCGCGAGATCGACGGCAAGACCGTCTATGGCGCGGCGATCTTCACCGAGCGCGGCTCGGAAGGCATCACCATGGGCGTCACCAACGCCCTCTATCCCTATGACTTCAAGTACGAGAACCCCGAGAAGCCCTACGACATGGAGGGCTACGTCAACAGCCCCGACGCCGTGAAGGGTCTCGAGGCCTACAAGGCGATGTACGACTGCTGCACGCCGCCGGGCTACACCAACGCCTACATGCAGGAGAACCTCGACGCGTTCACGTCCGGCCAGGTGGCCATGATGATGAACTGGTTCGCCTTCTTCCCCGGCCTCTACAAGAACGAGAACGTCGGCGGCGACAAGATCGGCTTCTTCGTCAACCCCGAAGAGATCGTCAAGGGCTCGACGCTGGGCGGCCAGGGCATCTCGGTGGTCGCCTATTCCGACAAGCAGGACGCCGCTCTGCAGTACATCAAGTGGTTCGCGCAGAACGACGTGCAGGCGAAGTGGTGGTCGCTCGGCGGCTATTCCTGCTCGAAGTCGGTGCTGGAAGCGCCGGGCTTCGCCGACACCGCGCCGTTCGCCGCCGACTTCCTGGTCGCGATGGGCCAGGTGAAGGACTTCTGGCAGGAGCCCGCCTACGCACAGCTGCTGCTCGCCATGCAGGAGCGCGTGCACGACTACGTCGTCGCCAACAAGGGCACGGCGAAGGAAGCCCTCGATCTCCTGGTCGGCGACTGGACCGAGATCTTCGAGGACGAAGGCAAGCTCTGAGACGGTAACGCTCTGAAACCGCCTTCGGCCCGGTTCGCCGGGCCGGAGGTCGGCTCTCGGAACGCCGCCACGCCGAACCGGGAGCGCGGGCCCGTCGCCTGCGCTCCCCTCGCCGCCCCGCGCCGGGACGGCGCCCGCAAACCGCCAGTCGCGAACGGGCCCGATGACCGACATCCCAGACCGCACGACCGTCGCCGAGCGCGTCGCAGCCGCGACGCCCGAGGGCATCGCCCGCAAGGTCAGCGGCTTCTCCGACCGCACCATCGCCTGGCTGTTCATCGGCCCGACCATCGTGCTGCTTTTGGCGATCAACATCTTCCCGCTGATCTGGGCGGTGCAGCTGTCGTTCACCAACTATGCGGCGAACAAGCTCAATGCCACGGTGGCGTGGGTCGGCGTGCGCAACTATTCGCGCGTGCTGTCGGACCCCGACATCTGGGAGCGCATGCAGGCGACCGCGCACTTCGTCGTCTGGACGATCGTGCTGGAAGTCCTGCTCGGCTTCGGCCTCGCGCTGCTCATCAACCGGCAGTTCCGCGGCCACTCGTTCTGGACGACCGTGATCCTGCTGCCGATGATGCTGTCGCCGGCCGTCGTCGGCACCTTCTGGAAGCTCCTGTTCCAGACGCAGATCGGCCCGTTCAACTACGTCATCTCGTTCTTCACCGGCATCCCGCCCTCCTCCTTCGACATGGTCGGCTCGGTGGCGCTGGCGCCGTGGTCGATCATCATCGTCGACGCGTGGATGTGGACGCCCTACGTCATGCTGATCTGCCTGGCCGGCCTGCGCTCGGTGCCGGACTACATCTACGAGGCAGCGGAAGTGGACCGCGCCTCGTCGTGGCGGACCTTCTGGTCGATCACGCTACCGATGGTGCTGCCGTTCCTGATGCTGGCGGTGCTGTTCCGCGCCATCGAGAACTTCAAGATGTTCGACATGGTGGCGCTGCTCACCTCGGGCGGCCCGGGCTCGACCACCGAGCTCGCCTCGATCACGCTCAAGCGCGAGGCGTTCGAGAAGTGGCGCACCGGCTACTCCTCCGCCTTCGCCATCATCCTGTTCGTGACGATCTTCGGCGCCGCCAACATCTACGTGAAGGCGCTGAACGCGGTGAAGAACCGGTGAGGAAGTTCTTATGTCCGGTCTGACCCAAGCCCATTCCGTCGTGGCGCCGTCGACGGCGTCGCGGCGCATCTCCGGGGCGATCGTGATCGTCTATGCGATCATCACGATGCTGCCGCTCCTGTGGATCTTCGCCACCGGCTTCAAGTCGCAGTCGGACGCCATCGCCTATCCGCCGAAGGTGTTCGCCGACCCGTCGCTGCAGGGTTACGTCAACCTGTTCACCACCCGCTCGCGCCAGACGCCGGAATACATGGCGAGCCTGCCGCCGCCCTCGACCTGGTACGACGAACTCGTCCGCAAGCAGAACATGGTCATCGTCGGGCCGTCGAAGTTCGGCGCCCGCTTCATGAACTCGCTGATCATCGGCTTCGGCTCGACCTTCCTCGCCGTCTTCCTCGGCACGCTGGCGGCCTATGCGTTCTCGCGCTTCCGCGTGCCCCTCGCCGACGACCTGATGTTCTTCATCCTGTCGACCCGGATGATGCCGCCGATCGCGGTCGCCATCCCGATCTACCTGATGTACCGCGAACTCGGCCTGTCCGACACGCGGCTCGGGATGATCATCCTCTACACCGCCGTCAACGTCTCGCTCGCCGTCTGGCTCCTGAAGGGCTTCATCGACGAGATCCCGCGCGAATACGAGGAGGCGGCGATGATCGACGGCTACACGCGGCTGCAGGCCTTCCGCAAGGTGGTGCTGCCGCAGGCGGCGACCGGCATCGCCGCGACCGCGATCTTCTGCCTGATCTTCGCCTGGAACGAGTACGCCTTCGCGGTGCTGCTCACCTCCGGCGAGGCGCAGACGGCGCCGCCGTTCATCCCGATCATCATCGGCGAGGGCGGCATGGACTGGCCGGCGGTAGCCGCCGGCACGACGCTCTTCCTCATCCCGATCGTCGTGTTCACCGTGCTGCTCCGCAAGCACCTGCTGCGCGGCATCACCTTCGGAGCGGTGCGCAAATGAGCGGCGAGACCGACGCCCCCGTCCGGCGCGGCCGCACCGCCGCCGCCCCCTCGCGCTGGCCGCGCTTCGCCCGGCGCGGGATCATGGAGAACATCGCCATCGCCGTCATCGGCATCGGCGTCGTCATGCTGATGCAGCCGGTGTCGCTGTGGCTCTACGGCTGGTCGTTCGCCACCATCCTGTTCGGCACGGTGATGTTCATGATCGTCTCGAAGTTCCCGGCGTGAGGGTGGCGTAGATGGCCGAGATCCGCGTCGAGCACCTGCACAAGACCTTCGGGACTTTCACTGCCGTGAAGGACTCGAGCTTCACCGTCCACGACGGCGAGTTTTTCGTCATGCTCGGCCCGTCGGGCTGCGGCAAGACGACGACGCTGCGGATGATCGCCGGGCTGGAGCTGCCGACCTCCGGCCAGATCCTGCTCGGCGGCGAGGACGTCACCTTCAAGCGCGCCGCCGACCGCGACATCGCCTTCGTCTTCCAGCTGTTCGCGCTCTACCCGCACATGAGCGTGCGCCAGAACATCGGCTTTCCGCTGAAGTGCGTCGGCACCCCGAAGGCGGAGATCAAGCGGCGGGTGGAGGAGACGGCGCGCATCCTGCGGATCACGCCGCTCCTCGACAAGTCGGTGTCGGGGCTGTCGGGCGGCGACCGCCAGCGCGTCGCGCTCGGCCGCTCGATCGTCCGCGAGCCGATGTGCTTCCTGATGGACGAGCCGCTCGGCGCGCTCGACAGCGAGTTCCGCACCCTGATGTGCCACGAGCTCCGCAGCCTGCACGACCGGCTGAAGGCGACCACCGTCTACGTCACCCACGACCAGCTCGAGGCAATGGCGATGGCCGACAAGATCGCCGTGATGAACCACGGCGTCATCGAGCAGTTCGCCACGCCCCAGGAGATCTACGACCACCCCGCGACGATGTTCGTCGCCGACTTCATCGGCTCGCCGTCGATGAACTTCCTCGCCTTCCGCGGCGCGCTCGCCCCCGGCCAGCAGGCGGTGACGGTCGACGGCGTCGAGGTGGCCGTGCCGGCCGCCCGCGAGGCGCGGCCCGAGACCGACCTCGTGCTCGGCGTCCGGCCGGAGCACATCCGCTTCGTCAATGACGGCGGCGTGCGCGGCGAGGTGTTCGGCGCCGAATATCTCGGCACCACCCAGATCGTCACCGTCCGCACCGCCGGCGGCACCGTGAAGGCGCGCGTGCCGGCGACGGTGCCGGTGGCCACCGGCGACCAGCTCGGCCTCGCCTTTGCCAGCGCGCGGCTGTCGGTGTTCGACAAGCAGGACGGCCGCGCCGTGCGCACGGCGCTCTATGAAGGGGCCGCCCATGGCTGAGGTGCGCATCGATCTCGTCTCGAAGGCCTTCGGCACCATCCAGGCGGTCGAGGATCTCTCGCTGACGGTGGCGGACGGCGAGTTCGTGGTGCTGCTCGGCCCGACCGGCGCCGGCAAGACGACGACGCTGCGCCTCGTCGCCGGCCTCGAGAAGCCCGACCACGGCCACGTCTTCATCGGCGGCCGCGACGTCACCGGCCTGCCGCCGGCCGAGCGCGACGTCGCGTTCGTCTTCCAGCAATATTCCCTCTACCCGCATCTGTCGGTCTACGAGAACCTCGCCTTCCCGCTGCGCTCGCCGACCAGGCGGGTGCCGGAGGACCAGATCAAGGCGACGGTGACGCGCATCGCGACGATGCTGCGCATCGCCCACAAGTTGGAAAACCGCGCGACCCGGCTGTCCGGCGGCGAGATGCAGCGCGTCGCCATCGGCAGGGCGCTGGTGCGGCGCCCGTCCATCTACCTGATGGACGAGCCGCTCTCCTCGCTCGACGCCAAGCTGCGCGGTGAACTGCGCCTCGAGCTGAAGCGCATCCAGGTCGAGCTCGGCGTCACCATCCTCTACGTCACCCACGACCAGATCGAGGCAATGACGATGGCCTCGCGCGTCGGCGTCATGGAGGAAGGCCGCCTCGTGCAGGTCGGTACGCCGCGCGAGATCTACGAGAACCCGGCGACCGTCTATGTCGCCACCCGCCTCGGCCAGCCGGCGATCAACCTGGTGCCGCCCTCGGTGCTACCGCAGGTGGCGACCCCGCCCGGCACGGCGACGATCGGCGCCCGCACCGAGCACCTCGACATCCGCCGCGTCAGCGGCGGCGGGATCGGCACCGTCGCGCGCATCGAACACCTCGGCGACCAGAACCACCTGCACGTCGACGTCGCCGGCCACCACCTCGTGACGCTGACGGAGTCCGACGTCGCCCTCGATGTCGGCGACCCGGTCGACCTCGACGTCCGCGGCGCGCTGTTCTTCGGCGCCGACGGCCGGCGCATCGCGGCGTGAGGGGCCGGACCATGACCGGGAGACCCGCATGACCACCACCCTCGACGCCGCCGGCCGCCGGGCCCTGATCGAGACGGCGGCGGCGGCCGTTATCGCCCGCGCCGACGAGCTCACCGCCCTCGACCAGGCGATCGGCGACGGCGACCACGGCCTCAACATGAAGCGCGGCTTCGAGGCCGTGCTCGCCGACCTCGACGCCATCGCGGCCAAGCCGCTGCCGGAAGGGCTGAAGCAGATCGGCACGACGATGGTGATGAAGGTCGGCGGCGCCTCCGGCCCGCTCTACGGAACGCTGTTCCTGCAGCTCGGCAAGAGCCTCGCGGAACTCGCCCCCGACGCCGTGCCGAGCCGCGCCGCGCTCGCCGCGGCGCTGGAGGCCGCGATCGTCGCCGTGAAGGCCCGCGGCAAGTCGGAGGTCGGCCAGAAGACGCTGCTCGACGTGCTGGCACCCGTGCAGGCGGCGCTCGCCGACGGGGCCGACGCCGTGGCGCTCGCCACCCGCGCCCATGAGGCGGCGGTTGCGACGGTGCCGATGAAGGCGATCCGTGGCCGCGCCTCCTTCCTCGGCGACCGGTCGATCGGCCACATGGACCCCGGTGCGCGGTCGAGCGAAATCCTGATTACCGCCCTGGCGGGCATGGCCGCCGGCGACCACGGAGCGGCGGCATGAACGACAAGGTGGGCATCGTCATCGTCTCGCACTCGCCCGACGTCGCCAAGGGCGCCGCCGACATGGTGCGCCAGATGGTCGGCAACGAGGTGCCACTCGCCTTCACCGGCGGCGATCCCGGCGGCGGCCTCGGCACCAGCGTCGAGACCATCCTGGCGGCGATCGACCGCGCCTGGTCGGAGAAGGGCGTCGCCATCCTGGTCGACCTCGGCGGCGCCGAGACCAACAGCGAGATGGCGATCGAGATGCTGCCGGAGGACCGGCAGGGCCGCGTCGTCGTCTGCAACGCCCCGATCGTCGAGGGCGCCGTGATGGCGGCGACCGAAGCGTGGGGCGGCGCCACGCTCGACGAAGTGCGGCGCACCGCCGAAGAGCTTTCGCCGGCGTGAGCGCCTTGCTCCACGGCACGGGAAACGGGTGACGGGACCATGACTGACGGGGCGCCTGTGAACGGATCGGTGCTGCTGACCCACGAGGTCGGCCTGCACGCGCGGCCGTCGGTGAAGCTGACAAAGCTCGCCAAGGGCTTTTCCTCCAAGATCGAGCTCGCCGCCGCGGAAGGCGGGCCGTGGATCGACGCAAAGTCGATCGTCAAGGTGATGGCGGCGAAGGCGCCGAAGCACACGGTGCTGCACTTCCGCGCCGAGGGCCCGGACGCCGAAGCGGCTGTCGCCGCCCTGATCGACCTCGTCGAGAGCGACTTCCCCGAGCAGCCCTCGGAGAGCGCGGCGCGGTGAGCGCCGCCGCCCCCGCCGCGCCGGCGCCCGCGCGTCCGGCGATCCTGAGCGGCCGCCCGGCCTCGCCGGGCTTCGCGGCGGGACCGCTCGTCGTCCAGGCCGAGCGCACCGGCGGCCGCCGCCGCGCCGGCTCGCCGGTCGAGGAGCGGACCGCGCTGCAGGCCGCGCTCGCCACCGCCGCGGCCGATCTCGCCACGCTCGCGGCGGAGGCTTCCGGCGACGCCGCCGACATCCTCGAGTTCCAGATCGCGCTGATCGAGGACGACGCCCTGTCCGGCCCAGCGCTGGAGGCGATCGCCGGCGGCACGCCGGCCGAGCGCGCCTGGTCTCATGCCATCGGCGTGCTGATCGCCGACTACGAGGCGACCGAGGACGACTATTTCCGCGCCCGCGCCGCCGACCTGCGCGATCTTTCCGAGCGCGTCGCGATGGCGCTGTCCGGCGAGGCGCAGACCGGACTGACCCTGCCCGAGGGCGCGGTGCTGTTCGCCGCCGACCTCGCGCCGTCGCGGTTCCTGTCAGCCGACTGGAGCGGCCGCGGCATCGCGCTTTCCGCCGGCAGCGCCACCAGCCACGTCGCCATGCTGGCGCGCGCCCGCGGCGTGCCGATGGTGACCGGCCTCGGATCGCTCGGCGGCGCCGCCGCTGCGTCCGGCACACCTGCCCTGCTCGACGGCGAGGCGGGCTCGCTGGTGCTCGACCCCGATGCCGCCGCCACCGCCGCCTTCGCCGCCCGCCGCCATGCGTCTGAAGCGGCCGCCGTGCACGCCGCCGCTGCCGCGACCGGCGCTGCGATGACAGCCGACGGCGTCGCGATCGCCGTCCACATCAACGTCGCCGATCCCGCCGAGCTCGACCGCCTCGATCCGGCGATCTGCGACGGCATCGGGCTGGTGCGCACCGAACTCCTCTTCCACGCCCGCGACGGGCTGCCGGACGAGGCGGAACAGACCGCCGTCTATCGCCGCATCCTCGCCTGGGCGGCCGGTCGACCCGTCACCATCCGCACCCTCGACGCCGGCGGCGACAAGCCGATCCCCGGCTACACCCTCGACGGCGAGCAGAACCCGTTCCTCGGGCTGCGCGGCGTCCGGCTGTCGCTCGCGCGCCCGGAGGTGTTCGCGGTGCAGTTGCGGGCCCTGCTCGCCGCCGCCACCGACGGCGACCTCAAGGTGATGATCCCGATGGTGTCGGTGCCGGCCGAGATGGCGCGCGTCCGCACCGCGGTGGCCGAGGCGGCGGCAACCTTGTCGGCGCGCGGCGCGGCCTTCCGTGTGCCGCCGATCGGCATGATGGTGGAGGTGCCCGCTGCGGCGCTGGCCCTCGACGCCTTCGACACCGACTTCGTCTCGATCGGCTCGAACGACCTCACCCAGTACACGCTCGCCGCCGGCCGTGACGAACCCACGGTTGCCGAGCTCGCCGACACCGCCGAACCGGCGGTGCTGCGCCTGATCGCCATGACGGTGGCCGCGGCCGACGCGCGCGGCATCCCCGTGTCGCTCTGCGGCGATGCCGGTGGCGACCCGCGGCTGGTGCCGCCGCTGCTGGCGGCCGGCCTGCGCTCGCTGTCGATGGCGCCGTCGGCGGTCGGCCGTGTCAAGCAGACGATCGCCGGGCTGTCGCTCGCCGCCGCGGCGGAGGGATGAGACGGCGATGAGCGTCGCGCCCGCCCTGCGCCAGACGCGCCAGACGCCGACGGCGATCGCCGCCTACAAGACGATCCTGCGCGACGCCCTCGACCGCCGTCCCTCGGGGATGAGGAAGCGTCTCGCAGAGGCGCTCGGCAAGAACCGCTCCTTCGTCAGCCAGATCGCCAACCCCGCCTATCCGACGCCGATCCCGCCCGGCCACATCGACGCCATCCTCGACATCTGTCACTTCTCGCCGACCGAGCGCGCCTCGTTCCTCGCGGCTTACGCCAGCGCCCACCCGCGCCGTGCCGCGTCGGCGAGCGATGGGCCGGCGGCACGGACGCGGCCGCTCGCCCTGCGCGTGCCCGACCTCGGCGACGAGGCGAAGAACCGCGAATTCGACCGCCTCGTGCAGGACCTCGTCATCCGCCTCGCCCGCCTCGCCGAGCCGCCCGCCTGAGGCGCCGGCAAACGGGCCACCGACAGAGAAACGAGCGCGACGCGACAGCCAAGCGCGACACGACAAGACGGAGGGAGCCCACGATGAAGAAGCTCATCAACAGCCCGGCCGACGTTCTGACGGAGAGCCTCGCGGGCTTTGCCGCCGCCCACGCCGACATCGTCACCCTCGGCGAGGACGGCGCCTTCGTGCGTCGCGCCACGCCGACGCCCGGCAAGGTGGCGATCATCTCCGGCGGCGGTTCCGGCCACGAACCGCTGCACGCGGGCTTCGTCGGCCTCGGCATGCTCGACGCCGCCTGCCCCGGCCAGGTGTTCACCTCGCCGACGCCGGACCAGATGATCGCGGCGGCTCAGGCCGTCGAGCAGGGCGCCGGCGTGCTCTTCGTGGTGAAGAACTACGAGGGCGACAAGATGAACTTCGAGATGGCGTCGGAAATGGCCGCCGACATCGTCACGGGGGGCACGGCGACCGTCATCACCGACGACGACGTGGCGGTCGAGAAGTCGACCTGGTCGATCGGCCGGCGCGGCGTCGCGGGCACGATGGTGGTGGAAAAGATCGTCGGCGCCGCCGCCGAGGAAGGCATGGCGCTGGCCGATCTCGCGGCGCTCGGCACGGCCGTCAACGCCGCCACCCGCTCGATGGGCGTGGCGCTCACCAGCTGCATCGTGCCGGCGGCGGGCACGCCGACCTTCACGCTCGCCGACGACGAGATGGAGATGGGCGTCGGCATCCACGGCGAGCCCGGCCGGCGCCGCGTCAAGACGATGACGGCCGACGAGATCGCGGACGAGATGATCGCGGCGATCACCGGCGACTTCGCGGAGGCCGCCGGCGGCGATGTGCTGCTCCTCGTCAACGGCTTCGGCGGCACGCCGCTGATGGAACTCTACCTGATGTACCACGCCGCCCGGCCGCGGCTCGAAGCGCGCGGCTTCCGCGTCACCCGTTCGCTCGTCGGCAACTACGTCACCTCGCTCGAAATGGCCGGCTGCTCCCTGACCGTCACCCGCCTCGACGCCGAAACGACGCGGCTGTGGGACGCCCCGGTGAGGACGGCGGGGCTGCGCTGGGGGGTGTGACTGGCAAGCGAGCGGTGTGGCCGCAAAAGGCTGTCGGTGGCAGAGCGGTAGCGTCGCGGGTGTTCGCGACAATTTTAAGTGCGGGCAGCTTGCCGATTTCAACCCTTTCTTGCATCCATGGCTCGGCCGCCCGTCGGCACCGGCGGTGGCCGCGGTCGGGCCTTCGAGGGTGATCACCCATGCGCTCCAGCATCCGAAGCGTCGTCCTCGGCGGGGCCGTGACGGCGGTGCTGTGGACGGCCGCTGGCGCCGCCGAGCCCTTCCGCTATGAGGGGCTTTGCGAGGCCTCCGCCGCGGTGGCGCTCGATGACACCCGCTTCGCGGTGGCGAGCGACGATCTCGAGGTGCTGACGCTCTACGAGCGCGGCAAGGCGGCCCCGGTCGCCACCGTGCCGCTCGACGACGTCACCGACATCGAGGCCGCCGCCCGCATCGGCGACACCATCTTCTGGCTGACCTCGCACTCGCTCAACAAGGACGGCGACGACAAGAAGAAGCGCAAGCAGCTGTTCGCCACCACGGTCGCGCCGGACGGCACGGTCGCCACCCGGGGCGCCGTGTCCCGCTCACTTCGTGAGACCGTCGCGGCGCGGCTCGGGATGGACGAGGCGGCGCTCGCCAAAGCCTTCAACATCGAGGGCCTCGCCGCCACGCCGGACGGCGCGCTGCTCGCCGGCCTGCGCGCGCCGCTGACCGGCGACGGCGAGGCGCTGGTCGTGCGGATCGACGATCCGTCCGCGCTCGTCGGGCTCCCGCCACCGGCGGACGCCGCGGTGACGGGAGGCGCGCCAGCGATCGCCGCCGTGTCGACCCTCGACCTCGGCGGCCGGGGCGTGCGCAGTCTCGAGCGGGTCGGCGAGCGCTACCTGATCGTCGCCGGTTCGGTCGAAGACGGCGGCGAGCCGCCGGCGCTGTACTGGTGGGACGGCGCCGAGGCCGTGACGCCGGGACCCGACGTGTCGCTCGCCGGCCTGACGCCGGAGGCGCTGTTCGCCTGGAGCGACGGCACGGTGCAGATTCTCGGCGACAATGGCGACGCCTGCGACGAGAAGGACAAGAAGCCGAAGTGGTTCCCGAGCATCGACGTGCGGCCCTGAGCCCGCGCCGCGGCGCCCCGCCTGATCCGGGAGCCGAGAAAAAGCGGGGCGCCCCTTCAGGCCGTTCCTGCCGCGCCCTCGCCGCCCCGCTGATCGCGTGACGCCAGCGCGCGCCGCAGGCGTTCATTCTCCTGCCTCAGGGCCGCCAGCTCCTCACGCACGGGGGCGAGGGCGACCTCGACCTCTGACTGCGTGAAGCGCGGCGTGATGTGCTGCGGGCAGTTCCAGTCGAACGCCTCCACCGTGACGAGGACGAGGCGCTCGACGCGGCCGGAATAGCCCGGGACCGTCAGCTTCGCCGCCAGCGCCGCGTCGTCCGCGGCGTCGACGATGCGCATGCGGCCATAGATCTTCAGCCGCTGCCGGTGCGCATAGTCCATCAGGAACAGCGAGACGCGGTCGTTCGCCTGCACATTGCCGGTGGTGATGTACTGCCGGTTGCCGCGAAAATCGGCGAAGCCGACCGTGCGTGCGTCGACGGCGGCGAGAAAGCCCGCCGGACCGCCGCGATACTGCACATAGGGCCAGCCGGTCTCCGAGACGCTGGCGAGGTAGAAGCCGTCGCGCTCGGCGATGAAGGCGCGCTCCGGCGGGCCGAGCGGGTCGCCCGGCCCCGCGCCGTCGGCGGGACCGCGCGCGCGGGCCCGCCCCCACTGCGCCGCGCTGCCATAGTGCTCCTGCGCGGCGGCGACCGACGGCGTCGTCGCGATGTCGAGATATCTCGCGCTCATGCCATTTCCCTTCGCGGCCGGAGGAGCCGAGCCGGTGGCTGGCGGCCTCAGTCCTGCAGGGCCCAGTCGGCCACCTGCCAGCGCCTCTCACCACGGTCATCGACGATCCGGCCGAGCCCGGGGAAGGGCATGTGGGTGGCGGCGATGAGCGCACCCTCCGACGCGGCGAGAGGGAAGAAGCGGTCGCGCATCGCCTTCGCCGCCGCCTGGTCCTGCTCGAACAGGAAGAAGACGTCGGTCGCCCCCGGGTGCACGACCGGGAAGATCATGTCGGAGACCATGATCAGGCTCTGGCCGCCGTCTTCGATGCGCACGCCGATATGGCCGGGGGTGTGGCCGGTCAGGTCGACGATGGAGACGCCGGGCACGATCTCGCGCTCGCCGTCGATCGCCTGCAGCTTCGGGTAGAGTTTCACGACCTCCCCCGCCATGCGAAAGCTCGTCTGCAGATAGTCGGGCGCGCCGCTCTGCTTGGCCGGGTCGGTCCAGTGGGTGACGTCGCGGCGATCGATGTAGACCTCGGCGTTCGGGAAGTTCTTCGTGCCGCCGACGATCAGCCCGCCCATGTGGTCCTGGTGCATGTGCGTCACGATCACCGCGTCGATCGCATCGCGCTCGAGCCCGACGGCCGCGAGCGCCTCGGGCAGTGCGCCGGTCTCACCGATCGAGCCCGCCGGACCGGCATCGATCAGGATTCGGCGCTCGCCGTCCTCGACGAGATACTGGTTGAACAGGAAGCGCACGCCGCTCGGCCGGGCGGTGAACTGGGCGACCGCCGCCTCTTCGACCTCGGCCGGGGTGCGCCCCGGGAAATAGCCGTAGGGCATGTCGGCATAGCCGTCCGTCAGGGCGGTCACCGTGAACCGGCCGATGCGGATCTGCGCCAGCGGCGTCACGCTCACCGCTGCCTTGGGCGTGGACGCGGGTTGCGTCGTCGCGGCGAGGGCCGGTCGGAGCCCGCCGCCGAGCAGGCTGCCCCCGAACAGGCTTCCTCCGACGAGGCCGAGGGGGAGAGCTCCGGCGAAGGCACGGCGGGTCAGTCGTGGCATGGCACCCTCCCCTGATGATCGGACACGGCGGAGACCCGACCGAACCCGCCGGACGCGAGATCAGGCTAGGATGTCCACAACCTGGAGGGTATCCTGCCATTTCAGGAACGTTCCTCCCGAATTCCGGAAGGGTCAGATGGACCGCTTCGAGGCGATGTCGGTGCTTCTGACGGTTGTCGAGGCCGGCAGCCTGTCGGCCGGGGCGCGACGGCTGCGGGCGCCGCTGGCCACCGTCAGCCGCAAAGTCGGCGACCTCGAAAGGCACCTCGGCGTCCCGCTCGTCTTGCGGACCAGTCGCGGCCTCGCCTTGACGGAGGAGGGCCGCGCCTTCGTCGCCGCCTCCCGCCGCATCCTCGAAGATCTGGCCGCGGCGGAGCGGCAGGCCGCCGGCGACGTCGGCGCGCTGCGCGGCGAGTTGCACGTGACGGCGCCGATCGCGTTCGGCGAACGCCATCTCATGCCGATCGCCCTCGACTTCCTGAGCGAGCACCCCGAGATCGACCTGCGCCTGACGCTCGAAGATCGGCAGATCAACCTCGCCGACCTGCACATCGACGTGGCGCTCAGGATCGGCCATCTCGCCGACAGCGCGCGGATCGCGACGCGCGTCGGCACGGTGCGCCGGGTGATCTGCGCGAGCCCGGACTACCTCGCCCGCCGCGGCGTGCCCGGCCGGCCGGACGACCTCGCCGGCCACGACGGCATCAGCTTCCAGGGCTTCGCCACCGCGCCGGAGTGGCGCTACCGGCGCGACAGCGCGGCCTTTACCGTCGAGCCCCGCCCCAGGCTCGCGGTCAACACGACGGAGGCCGCCATCCAGGCGGCGCTGGCGGGCGTTGGCATCATCCGCATGCTCTCCTACCAGGTCGACGACCACTTGCGCTCCGGCGCGCTGCAGGAGCTGCTGACCGAGTTCGCCCCCGAGGCGCTGCCGGTCAACCTCCTCCACGCGCCGATCGATCCGCTGCCGCTGAAGGTGCGCCGCTTCCTCGACTGGACCGCGCCGCGCCTGCGGGCCCGCATGGCGGGTTGACGACGGCGCACCCAACTCCCCACGCACCTCCCCCCAACGCCTCCGCCCCCGCGCGGTCTCCCGCCGGGGTTTTGTCTCGTCGTCTCC
>CALRZT010000036.1:0-21469 GCA_943372725.1 Pseudoxanthobacter soli DSM 19599 | reverse complement strand
AGGTCGCCTGAGAGCAGGTTGATCAGCGTCGACTTGCCGGCGCCATTCGGGCCGATGACCGCGTGCAACTCGCCGACCGCGAGGTCGAGGTCGACGTCGCGCACGGCGACGAGGCCGCCGAAGCGGCGGGTGAGCCCGCGGGCCGAGAGGGCGGGGGACGGCGAGGCCGGGGCGCTCACGGCGCCGCCTCCGTCGGCACTGCCGGCGGCGCGGACCGGGCGGGCGGTGGCGCAAGCACCGCCTCGTCGGCTGTCGCAACCGCCTCGTTCACGTCCGCCTTCCGCGCCCGCCGGGTGAACAGCCCGGCGAGGCCGCCCGGCAGCACCAGCACCACCGCCAGGATGACGAGGCCTTCGACCAGCAGCTGCCGCTCGGTCAGCTGCTGGCTCGCCTCGCCGAGCGCCGTCAGCGCGATCGCCCCGAGGATCGGCCCGACCAGCGTGCCGAGCCCGCCGAGGATGACGATGAGCAGCGCCTCGGCCGAGCGGTGCCAGCCGACGAGCTCGGGGTTCACGAAGCCCTCCTGCACCACGAACATGTGGCCGGCGAGGCCGGCCAGCGCACCGGCGAGGGTGAAGGCGGCGAGCTTGTAGGCGTAGACGTCGTAGCCGAGCATGCGCATGCGGTGCTCGTTGACGCGGATGCCGACGAGCACGCGGCCGAACAGCGAGGCGAGCACGCCGGCGAGCACCAGGAACGTCGCCGCCATCACCGCGAGGTTGACGTAGTAGAGCGTCAGCCCGCGCTCCCGCCGGCCCATCGGCAGGGCGAAGCCCTCGATCCCGAGGATCGGCCGCGGCGCGAAGACGCCGTCGGCGCCGCCGCCGAGACCGGTGTCGTGGAAGACGAAGTAGACCATCTGCCCGAAGGCGAGCGTCACCATCAGGAAGAAGAACGTCCGCGTCCGGAGCGCGAAGGCGCCGATGACGAGCGCCGCCAGCCCCGCCGACACCATCGCCACCGGCAGCGTCACGAACACCGACAGCGGCGTGTCGGCCGGCGAGATCAGATAGACCGAGTAGGCGGCGATGCCGAAGAAGGCGGCGTGGCCGAGGCTGACGAGGCCGGTGCCGCCGACCAGCAGCTGCAGGGAGAGCGCGAAGGTCGCCGCCACGAAGGCGGTGGAGCCGAGCATCAGGTAGAACGGCGGCAGCACCAGCGGCATGAGCGCCAGCGCCAGGAAACCGGCGACGAGGGCGAGCTTTGCGGTTCGGCTCTGCGGCAGCATCGTCGTCACGCCGTGCGGGCGAACAGGCCGGTCGGCCGCCACAGCAGCACGGCGGCCATCAGCACGTAGACGGCGATGCCGGCGAGATCGGGCACCAGCGCCTTGCCGAGGGTGTCGACGAGCCCGATCAAGAGCGCCCCCCAGAAGGCGCCGGCGATCGAGCCGATGCCGCCGATGACGACGACGACGAAGGAGACGATCAGCACCCCGTCGCCCATGTTCGGATAGACGGAGGTGAGGGGGGCCGACAGCGCGCCGGCGAGCATGGCGAGCGCGGTCCCGAGGGCGAACACCGCCATCTGGACCCGCGACACCGGGATGCCGAGCGCCTCGACCACCTCCGGCTTCTCGGCGCTGGCCCGGATCATGCCGCCGAATCGGGTGCGGTGGATGACGAGGAACAGCAGGGCGGCGATGACGAGGCAGACGGCGAGCACGAACAGCCGGTAGGCCGAGTAGCTGAAGATGCTCGTGATCGGCACCGACCAGTCGAGCATCGGCGGGATCGGCACCGAGTGGAAGTCGTTGCCGACGAGGATCGAGCGCCCCTCCTCGAATAGGAGGATGAGGGCGAAGGTGAGCAGCACCTGGTCGAGGTGGGCGCGGTCATAGAAGCGGCGGATCAGCACGCGTTCCAGCACCGCCCCGAAGACGGCGCCGGCCGCGACCGCCAGCGGCAGCGCCAGCCACAGCGAGCCGGTGGCGGCGCCGATCGCGTAGGCGAGATAGGCGCCGACCATCGTCAGGCTGCCGTGGGCGAGGTTGATGACGCCCATGATGCCGAAGACGAGTGTCAGCCCGCTCGCGACGAGAAACAGCAACAGCCCGTACTGCAGACCGTTCAGAACCTGGGTCAGCAGCGTCGCCGGGTCCATCGTTCAACCGTCGTCGGGGGAGGGCGGAAGCAGCCGGGTGGAAAACGAGCGGGCGGGGAACGGCCCCGCCCGCCGGAAGCATCTCGCGAGACGCGCGGCTCAGGTCATCGAGCAGCCGACGCCCGGATCGGCGAGCGCCTCGACGGCGACGCCGTCGACCATGTTGCGGCCGTCCCTGACCACGCGGCGGTAGATGTTGTGCACCGGATTGTGCGAGGGCGAAAGCGTCATGGGCCCACGCGGGCTGTCGAGCTTGGCGCCGGCGATCGCCTTGTGCAGGGCGTCGGTCTCGTCGAAGTCGCCCTGCACCGCCTCGAGCCCGACGGCGAGGAGCTGCGCGGCGTCATAGCCCTGCACGGCATAGACGTCGGCCTCGCGGCCGGCCTTCTCCTTGAAGGCGGCGCGGAAGGCGTTGTCCGTCGGGGTGCCGAGCCCGTCGGCATAGTGCAGGCCGGTGACGAGGCCGTCGGCGACGCCGCCCATCGCGCCGAGCGTGCCGTCGGTGACGAAGCCCGAGGCGATCAGCGGCAGCTTGTCCTTCAGGCCGGCGGCCGCGTAGTCCTTGACGAACTGCACGGCGCCGCCGCCGGCGTAGAAGGCGCCGACCGCATCGACGCCGAGGCCGGGCAACTGCGCCAGCACCGGCTGGAAGTTGGTCTCGGGGAAGGGCACGGTCAGCACCTGCACCACCTCGGCACCCTTCTCCTTGGCGCCCTGCTCGAAGCCGGCCGCGGATTCCTTGCCGGCCGCATAGTCCCACGTCACGTAGGCGAGCTTCTTGTAGCCGGCGTCGGCGGCGATGCGGCCGCAGCCATAGGCGGGCTGCCAGTTGGAGAACGACGAGCGGAAGACGTTCGGCGCGCACTGGGCGCCGGTCGCCGCACCCGCGCCGGCGTTCGGGATGATCAGAAGCGTGCCGGATTCCCGCGCCACCTGCAGCATGCCCATCAGCACGCCGGAGTGGACGGTGCCGACGACGACGTCGACCATGTCGCGGTCGACCAGGCGCTTCATGTTCTCCGGGCCCTTGGCCGGATTGGATTCGTCGTCGAGCTTGATGATCTCGAGGGCGCGCCCGCCGAGCGTGCCGCCCTTCTGGGCGATCAGGAGCTCGAAGGCTGAGGTGATGTTCTCGCCGAGCTGCGCATAGGTGCCCGAATAGGGCAGCATCAGCCCGACCTTCAGCGGTGCGCCCTGGGCGCGCACGATGTTGAAGCGGCCGAAGAGCGGCAGCGTCGCCGCGGCGCCGAGGCCGGTGAGCACGGCGCGGCGCGACGGCCGCAGGATCCTGGTGGCTTTCGCTTTCGGCTCCGGGGCTTCGGTCTTGTCGGTCACGGCGTACCTCCCTCAGGTTTCCGATGCGGCGGCCGTTTCCTTCGGCCGTCCGTCAACCTGCGGGACGCACGCCCCGCGATCGGCCGGGATGGTCCGCCGCGAGGTGTGTTCGCGTCAAGGGAGCTCGCGCCGTCTGCTACGAGATCGGCGTGTGCCCTCACCGCGCGTCGCGCTTCGCCTGCGAGACGGCTCCGGCCTTGCGCAGGCGGCCGCGCTCCATCGGGCGGATCAGGCTGTCGACGCGCTCGTTCGAGATATCGCGCATGCCCTGGTGGGCGTGGCGGGAGTTGTGGGCGTGGCCGCCGTGCTCGGCGCTCGCCTGCCGCATCGCCAGCGCCTTCTGGGCGTTGGAGACGAGGGCGACGCTCGCGGCCATGCGGCGGCGGCGCTCGCTTTCGCTGTTGAGGCGGCGAACCGCCATCGCCAGCACGGCGAGCTTGGTGCGGGAGCCCTCGTCGGCGCTCGACGGCGTCGCGCCGCGCGGTGCCGCCTTGCCGCGCATCTCGCGCCGGCGCTGGCCGGCGATGGTCTGCGCCTTGTCGCGGCGAGCGCGCACCAGCTTGACGAGCTTCGACAGCTCCTCGTCGGACAACTGCTGCAGGGCGGGATGATGCGACTTCTCGACGAGGTCGCGCTCCTCGGCGTCGAGCGCCCGGGCTTCTTCCTTCTGGGTGATGGCCATTGGTGAGGGGTCCTCTTGATTGGTGCGAGGCGGGCAGGCCGCCGCGGTGTCAACGTCGTGACCGGCCCTCGTCGGCCGGGACGCCGTTCGATCGTGAGATGGGTCCGTCCGCAGCCTCGGGCTGCCGCAGCCTCAGACGTGCTGGCCGCCGTTGATGTGGATCTCGGCGCCGCTGACGTAGCTCGAGGCGTCGGAGCACAGATAGAAGATCGTGTCGGCCACCTCCGCCGGCTTGCCGAGCCGGCGCAGCGGGATGTCGCCCACCATCAGCTCCGTGCCCGGCGACAGGATCGCCGTGTCGATCTCGCCCGGCGCGATGGCGTTGACGCGAATGCCATGCGGGCCGAAGTCGGCCGCCATCTCGCGCGTCAGCGCGGCGAGCGCCGCCTTGGAGGTCGAGTAGGCGGTGCCGGCGAAGGGGTGCACCCGGCCGCCGGCGATCGACGTCACGTTGACCACCGAGCCGCGCGCCGCGGCGAGTTCCGGGAACAGACCACGCGCCAGCATGATCGGGGCGAAGAAGTTCACCTGGAACACCGCCCGCCACGTCTCCATCGCCGTCGAGCGGGAATCGAGCCGGCTGCCGCCCTCGCCCTTCGGCGAGATGCCGGCGTTGTTGACGAGCGCGTCGAGCCGGCAGGCCGTGCCGAGGCGGCGGCGGATCTCCTCGACCGCGTCCTCGAGGTCGGCGGGGTCGGCGAGGTCGACCTGGATGTGGTCCTCCTCGCCCGCCGGCCACGGGCACTTGTCGGAGAAGGGCTGGCGCGAGCAGGTGATCACCCGCCACCCGGCGGCGGAGAAGCGCTTGACGGTGGCGTGGCCGATGCCGCGGCTGGCGCCGGTCAGCACCAGCGTCGGCCGAGGCGCAGGCCCTGGTGTGGACGTCGTCATCGGTGGTGCCGTCCTCGAATGAAGGTCACGGAAGGAATGTCACGCCGCCGCAGCTAAGCGCCAAGTTCGGCCTCGCCACAAGCCCGGCGCCGCGGACGGCCGCCGCGCGCCGAGTTTGGAAAGACTCCAATTTGCGAATGGTTCGCATTTTTGTTGCGCCCGCCGCGCCAGCGGTCTAGGTGTTGGGCGTCGGCTGCGAGGAGCGCCTGCCGGACGGGCGGGGCGCGCGGGTCGGGACGAGCCGCCGGAGCGCCTTCTCCATGATGGTCTGCCACTGCAACAGGCTGACGGACGACGTGCTGCGCGATGCCGCGGCCGAGGTCGCGCTCGAGCCGGGCCGTCGGGTCGTCACGCCGGGCGCCGTCTTCCGCGCCGCCGGCTGCCGGCCCCGCTGCGGCGGCTGCTTCCCGCTCGTCGTCGAGGTGCTGCACGGCGCCACCCGCGGCCTGCCCGCCTTCCTCGATCCCAGCGAGCGCCCCGCCGCGGCCCATCAGCACGCCTGCGCCGACTGCCCGCGCGCCGAACACGAGCGGGTGCGGACCGCCGGCGGGCTGCCGGCCCAGACGGTCGTGCCGCTTCCCGCGGCCGTGCCGCCGGTCCTGCGTCCGGCCGGGCCGGGCGTGGTTCTGCCGGCACTGTCGCTGCCGGAACCGGCCGCCCTGCGCCGGGCCGGTTGATCTTCTAGGAATTAGAATTAATATAACCTCATGGTCGCGCGCCACCTCGGCGCACGCATGAGGAGAATTTCCGGTGAAGGGCGATCCCGAAGTCCTGGAGATGCTGAACCGCGCGCTGAAGCACGAGCTCGCCGCGATCAATCAGTATTGGCTGCACTACCGCCTGCTCGACGACTGGGGCTTCACCAAGTACGCCAAGAAGGAGCGGGAAGAGTCGATCGAGGAGATGCAGCACGCCGACAAGCTCGTCACGCGCATCATCTTCCTGGAAGGCCACCCGAACCTGCAGACGCTGGACGTCCTGCGCATCGGCCAGAACATCAAGGAAGTGCTCGAGTGTGACCTCGCGGCGGAATACTCCGCCCGCAAGCTCTACACCGAAGCGCGCGAGCTCTGCCGCGACAAGCGCGACTACGTGACGATGGAGCTGTTCGAGGACCTGCTCGAGGACGAAGAGCACCACATCGACTTCATCGAGACGCAGCTGCAGCTGATGGAGCAGATCGGCATCCAGAACTACGGCCAGCTGAACGCCGGTTCCGCCGACGAGGCCGACTGACCACACGCGTCGTTCGCGCCTCGCCCGGCGCGGCCGAACGCTCGGCCGCACCGGCCGGGCCTACCCTCTCGACGGCGTCCGCGATCTGCTAGGGTCGCGGGCGCCGTTTCCGTTTCCGGGCTGCCCCGATGACCGCACCGATCGCCGCTCCGACGCCCGCCGTCCCCGCCCCTGGCCGCCTGCCGCCGCCGTTCCGGCCGCCCTACGCCAACGACGACGGCGCCCTCGTCGCCCGGCTTTCGGCGGAGGCGCACTTCGAGCCGGCGGCGGAGGCGGCGGTCGAGGCCGACGCCAAGCGCCTCGTCACCGGCATCCGCAAGGCCCAGGGCTCGCTCGGCGGTGTCGAGGACTTTTTGCGCGAGTACGGGCTTTCGACCCGCGAGGGCCTCGCCCTGATGGTGCTCGCCGAGGCGCTGCTGCGCGTCCCCGACGCCGAGACCGCCGACCGCCTGATCGAGGACAAGCTCGCCGCCGCCCAGTTCGAGGCCCGCGAGACGAAGACGACGGATAGCTGGCTCGTCTCCGCCTCGACCTGGGCGCTCGCCACCGCCGCCCGCCTCGTCCACCCCGGCGAGACGCCGGCGTCCGTGCTCGCCGGCCTCGTCCGCCGCATCGGCTCGCCGGCGGTGCGCGGCGCCGCCCGCCAGGCGATGCGCATCCTCGGCCACCAGTTCGTGCTCGGCGAGACGATCGGCGACGCCCTCGGGCGCGCCCGCGCGTCCGAGGCGAAGGGCTACCGCCACTCCTACGACATGCTCGGCGAGGGCGCCCGGACCAAAGCCGACGCCGAGCGCTACTTCCGCTCCTACGCCGACGCCATCGCCGCGATCGGCGCGAAGGCCGGCCGCAAGGCGCTGCCGGATCGCCCGGGCATCTCGGTGAAGCTCTCGGCGCTCCACCCGCGCTACGAGGCGGTGCAGGAGGCCCGCGTGCTGGCGGAGTTGCCCGGCCGCTTCCTCGAGCTCGCCCGCCTCGCCAAGACCCACGACCTCAATTTGACCATCGACGCCGAGGAGGCGGACCGGCTGGAGCTGTCGCTCGACGTCATCGCCCGCGTCGCCGCCGACCCGTCGCTCGCTGGCTGGGACGGCTTCGGCCTCGCCGTGCAGGCCTACCAGAAGCGCGCGGTCGCCGTCGTCGACTGGATGGACGAGCTCGCCCGCGGCCTCGGCCGGCGCTTCATGGTCCGCCTCGTCAAGGGCGCCTACTGGGACACCGAGGTGAAGCGCGCCCAGGAGCGCGGCCTGTCCGACTATCCCGTCTTCACCCGAAAGCCTGCGACGGATCTCTCCTACATCGCCTGCGCCCGCCGCCTCGTCGCCACCCGCGGCCGGCTCTACCCGCAGTTCGCCACCCACAACGCCCTGACGGTCGCCGAAGTCCGCACCATCGCCGGCAGCACGCCTTACGAGTTCCAGCGCCTGCACGGCATGGGCGAGGCGCTCTACGAGATCGTCACCGAGAAGGACGGCATCCCCTGCCGCATCTACGCGCCAGTCGGCGGCCACCGCGACCTGCTCGCCTATCTCGTCCGCCGGCTCCTGGAAAACGGCGCCAACTCGTCCTTCGTCTCGGCCGTCGGCGACCCGAGCGTGCCCGTCGACAAGCTGATCGAGCGGGCGGTCGGCGCCCTGTCGGGCGGTGCGCTCGCCCGCCATCCGCGCATCCCGCTGCCGGCCGCCCTCTACGCGCCGGAGCGCCGCAACTCCGCCGGCCTCGAGTTCGGCTGCGCCGCCGAGCGCGAGGCGCTGGCGACAGCCGTCGCCCGCCTCGCCCTGCCGGCGGTCGAGGCCCACCCGCTCGTGGACGGTGCAGCCGGCCCCGGCACCAGGCGCGACGTCGTCAGCCCCACCGACGGCCGCACCATCATCGGGACCGTCACCGAGGCTTCCGAGGCCACCGCCCGGTCCGCCATGGAGGCCGCCGCCCTCGGCTTCCGCGCCTGGAGCGCCACGCCCGCCACCACCCGCGCCGCGGCGCTGGAGCGCGCCGCCGATCTGCTCGAATCCCGCCGCGACCGCTTCATCGCGCTCGCCGCGCTGGAAGCCGGCAAGACGCTCGCCGACGGCGTTGCCGAGGTGCGCGAGGCGGCCGACTTCTGCCGCTACTACGCCGCCCGCGCCCGCGAGACCCTCGCTTCGGAGCAGGTGATGCCCGGCCCGACCGGCGAGGACGACCGGCTCCACCACCGCGGCCGCGGCGTCTTCGTGGCGATCTCGCCGTGGAATTTCCCCTTGGCGATCTTCCTCGGCCAGGTCTCGGCGGCGCTGGTTGCCGGCAACGCCGTCGTGGCGAAGCCCGCCGAGCAGACGCCGCTGATCGCCTTCGAGGCGGTGAAGCTGCTGCACGAGGCGGGCGTGCCGGTCTCCGCCCTGCAGTTCGTCCCCGGCGACGGCCGCGTCGGTGCGGCGCTGGTTGCCGACCAGCGTGTCGCCGGCGTCGTCTTCACCGGCTCGACCGAGACGGCGCGGGCCATCAACCGGGCGCTCGCCGCCAAGGACGGGCCGATCGTGCCGCTGATCGCCGAGACCGGCGGCATCAACGCGATGATCGTCGACGCCACGGCGCTGCCCGAGCAGGTCGCCGACGACGTCGTCATGTCGGCCTTCCGCTCCGCCGGCCAGCGCTGCTCGGCGCTCAGGATCCTCTACGTGCAGGAAGACGTCGCCGACCGGATGATCGAGATGATCACGGGTGCCGCCGCCGAGCTCACCCTCGGCGACCCGCGCGACCCCGCCACCGACATCGGCCCCGTCATCGACCGCGAGGCCGCCGACGGCCTCCACGCCCACATCGTCGCCATGCGCAGCCGCGCCAAGGTGTTGTTCGAGGGCGCGGTGCCTGGCGGCGCGCTGGCGGCCGGCCACTGGGTGCCGCCGACGGTGATCGCGCTCGCCGACGGCAAGGAACTGACCCGCGAGGTGTTCGGTCCGGTGCTGCACGTGGTGCGCTACAAGCCGCGCGACCTCGACCGCGTCGTCGACGCCATCGCCGCCACCGGCTACGGGCTGACGCTCGGCATCCACACCCGCATCGACGAGACGGTCGAGCGCATCGTCGCCCGCCTCGACACCGGCAACGTCTACGTCAACCGCAACATGATCGGCGCCGTCGTCGGCACCCAGCCCTTCGGCGGCTCCGGCCTCTCCGGCACCGGCCCGAAGGCCGGCGGCCCGGCCTACCTCACCCGCTTCGTGCTGGAGCAGGTCGTCTCGATCAACACGGCGGCGGCCGGTGGCAACGCGACGCTGATCGCCATGGGCGAGAACTGACGCGCGAAGGCCGACGAGCGGGCGGGTCCCCCCACTACCCTCTCCGCCGTCATGCCCCGGCTCGACCGGGGCATCCATCCCACGGAACCAACAGTGGTTTCGGAGTGTGATGGATCGCCCGGTCAAGCCGGGCGATGATGGAGCGAATGGGGTGTGCAGGTCGAGAAGTCGTGGGAAGTGACGCTCATGAGCGTTACCAGGACAATGCTCTGCGCGTGCATGGTCGCACCGAACATTTTCGTACGGGCCTCACAGTCGGGGCAGCGTCGCCGCCCTCCGCCCAAACTTGTTCCATCCGCCTCGATCCGCATCCCTCGCCTTCCGCCACTGCCGCGGTGACCGCTCCCTGTGCTACGGAGACGCGGACCACGAGTCGTGAGGTGCGCCGACGTGCCGACCTTAACTCCGGAGCAGCACGCCCTGCCGGGTCCCGTTGCTGACTTCCTCGCCGCGATCACGGCGGAGGAGCCCGATCCGGACGCGCTGCGCGCCACGGTGGGCAACGCCGAGGCGCTCTCCGCGCCGGTCCTCGCGGTGCTGGCAAAGGCCGCGTCCGGCGAACCCCTCGACGAGGACGACCTCCGCGTCGCCTTCTTCGGCGCGCACGTCCTGGCGGCGGCGCGGCGGACCGAACTGTGGGCGCCGCTGTTGGCCGCGCTCGGCCGGCCGGGCGAAGAAGTCGACGATCTCTTCGGCGACGCCGTCGCCGAGACCATTCCCGCGATCCTGATGTCGGTCTTCGACGGCGACCTCACGCCGGCCCGCCGCCTGCTGCTCGACCCCGGCGCCGACGGCACGGCGCGCTGGGTAGTCGCCGACGTGGTGGCACAGCTGGCGGTCGACGGTCGCGTCGACCGCGACACGGCGGTGGCGCTACTGCGCGCCATGCCGCCGACGATCGACAAGGAGGACGAGGGCGCCTGGCTCGGCTGGCACGAAGCCGTGCTCCGGCTACGCGCCGCCGAGCTCGTGCCGCTCGCCCGCACGCTGTGGGTGATGAGCAAGACGTGCCTCGCGCCCGCCCACCTCGCCGAACTTCGGCCCGACTTCGCCGCGCTGGAGGCCGACCCGGCCTCGCCCCCACCCGAGACGACCCTGCCGATCGCCCCGCTCGACGACCCCGCCGTCGCCTTCGCGTTCGGCGTTGACGCCGATCCCGCCGCCGAGGTGCTCCCCGATCCGGACGAGATCACGTGGCTCGTCGAATTCCTCGCTTCGCCGGTGTGCCGGCCGACGGTGATGGATATCGAGACGATGGACGGCTTCCTCGCCGGCCTCGTCGTCGGGCCGGGCAGCCTTGAGCCGGCGGCGGTGCTGCGCGAGATCCTCGACGGCGGCTTCGCCCCCGGGGCGAAGGTCACGAAGGCCGACCGCCTGCGCTGCGAGGACCTGGTCGAGCGGCTGCGGCAGTCGATCGCGCTGCGTCTCGCCGCCGAGGACGAGCACCGCATGCTGCTTCTGCCGCCGGAGGCCTTCCGGCCGGACGTCGATGCGGCGGGCCGACCGGTCGAGCGCTACACCGGCGAAGCGTGGGCCTCCGGCTTCGGCATCGCCGTTCGCCACTTCAGGCGCGACTGGACCGTCGCGATGCAGACGCACGAGGACGTGCGGGCGCTGATGGCGCCGATCAGCGCGCTGATGGCCTCGCCCGCGGCGCGCGCCGAAGCCGGCCTCGACGATGCGTACCTGCGCACGGCGCACGAGGAGCTTCCGGACAGCGTCGCCGGGCTCTACGCCCACTGGCGCGAGGTCGAGGACATGGCCGCTACCCGGCGCTCGGCGGCGCACGCCGACAAGCCCGGCCGCAACGACCCCTGCCCCTGCGGCAGCGGCCAGAAATACAAGCGCTGCTGCGGCGCCGCGGCGTGAGGAGTGCGGTTCAGGCGGTACGGTAGAAGATCACTTGAGCCGCCGGCACGAGCAGTTGCAGGATGTCGAGGTCCCGGAGGTTCGCGGTCAGCAGCGCAGCGCCGTGGTCGCGCGCCTGCACGATGAGCAGCGCGTCGTCGAGGCAGGCGCGGGCGCTGTCCGATGGCAGCGTCCGCATCCGCTGCAGCAGCCCTGCGAGACTGCCGGCCTCCGCCCAGGCCGCCACGCCGGGAGCGTGGACGCACCGCGCGAGCCTCGCCGCGATAGCCTCGGCGAGACGGGTGCGCGCCGCCCTATCGCGCTCGTTCGCCGGTGGCCGTCGACCGAACCGGTGCGTCAGCTCGGCGATGGCGACGGCTGAGTGGAGGATCGTCCGCCCGGAGAGAGTGCCACGCTGCCGGCCGTGATGCTTGACTCCGCACCCCCGTCCGGCCTCTTGCCCCTCCCATGCTGCCGATCGACGCCGTTGTTCCCCAACTCCTCGCCGCGCTCGATCGCGACGGCGCCGCCGTGCTGGTGGCGCCGCCGGGGGCGGGCAAGACGACGCGGGTGCCGCTGGCGCTGCTCGACGCCGCCTGGCGCGGCGACGGGCGCATCCTCGTGCTGGAGCCGCGCCGGCTCGCGGCACGGGCGGCGGCGCGACGGATGGCCGAGACGCTCGGTGAGGACGTCGGCCGGCGGGTCGGCTTCCGGGTGCGGATGGAGAGCCGCGTGTCGGCTGCGACCCGCATCGAGGTCGTCACCGAGGGCGTCTTCACCCGCATGATCGTCGACGACCCGTCGCTCGACGGGGTGGCGGCGGTGCTGTTCGACGAGGCGCATGAGCGCAGCCTCGACGGCGACCTCGGACTGGCGCTGGCGATCGAGGCGCGCGGCGCGCTCCGGCCGGACCTTCGACTGCTTGTGATGTCGGCCACCATCGACGGCGCCCGCTTCGCGGCCCTGCTGGGGAGCGGGCAGGGGGCGGCCGGCCCACCGGCGTATGCCCCGGTCATCGAGAGCCAGGGCCGCGCCTTCCCGGTCGAGACGCGCCACCGGCCACGCGACGCCCGCACGCGGCTGGAGGACGCCGTCACCGAGGCCGTGCTGGCGGCGCTGGCCGAGGAGCCGGGCTCGATCCTCGCCTTCCTGCCGGGGCAGGGCGAGATCACCAGGACGGCGGAGCGCCTCGCCGGGCGGCTGCCGGCGGACGTCGACCTCGCCCCCCTCTACGGCGCGCTCGACGGCGCCGCTCAGGACCGGGCCATCCGGCCGTCGCCGCCGGGCCGCCGCAAGGTCGTGCTCGCCACCTCGATCGCCGAGACCTCGATCACCATCGACGGCGTCCGCGTCGTCGTCGACGGCGGCCTCGCCCGCAAGCCGCGCTACGAGCCGGCGACCGGGCTGACGCGGCTCGAGACCATGCGGGTGTCGCGGGCGGCCGCCGACCAGCGCCGCGGTCGCGCCGGCCGCACGCAGCCCGGCGTCTGCATCCGCCTGTGGGAGGCCGGTCAGACGGCCGCACTTTCCCCGCACGACCGCCCGGAGATCCTCGACAGCGACCTCTCCGGCCTCGTCCTCGACCTCGCCGCCTGGGGCGTCACCGACCCGTCGACGCTCGCCTTCCTCGAGCCGCCGCCGGCACCGGCGTGGCGCGAGGCGGTGGACCTGCTCGTCTCGCTCGACGCCCTCGACGCCACCGGGCGGCTGACCGCCGAGGGTGAGGCCCTGCGAAAACTGCCGCTGCCGCCGCGGCTCGCCCACATGCTGCACCGGGCGGCCGCCGACGGCCGCGCCGGCCTCGCCGCCGATCTCGCGGTGCTGTTGTCGGAGCGCGGCCTTGGCGGCGACGACGTCGACCTGCGCGAGCGCCTGCGCCGCTTCGGTCGCGAGCGCGGAAGGCGCGCCGACGACGCCCGCCGCCTCGCCGACCGTCTCGTCGGCAGCGTCGGCGGCAAGCGCGGCGACGGCGACGTCGAGGCGGTCGGTGCCGTGCTGGCGCTGGCCTTCCCCGAACGGCTGGCGCAAGCGCGCGGCGGGCCCGGCAAGTTCCGGCTGGCGAACGGCCGCGGTGCCGTGCTCGACCCCGCCGATGGGCTGGCGCGGGAGCCATTCCTCGCCGTCGCCGACCTCTCGGGTTCTGCGGAAGCGGCGCGCATCCTGGCGGCCGCGCCGATCTCGCGGGGCGAAATCGAGAGTGATTTCAAGGGCCATATCGAGACTGTCGAAACGATGGCCTTCGACGCCGGCAGCGGCTCGGTGCGGGGCCGGCGTGTCCGCCGGCTCGACCGGCTGGTGCTGGCGGAGGAGGCGATCCCGGCGACGGGCGAGGCCGCGACGGTGGCGCTGATGACCGTGATCAAAGATCACGGTCTCGACCGGCTGCCGTGGACGCCGGCGCTGCGGCGGCTGCGGGAGCGGGCGGGCTTCCTGCACCGGTTTGCGGTGCCCGGCTGGCCGGACGTTTCCGACCCGTCACTGGCGGCCGCCGCGGCCGCCTGGCTGGCTCCCTATATCCCTGGAAAGACACGCTTTTCCGACGTTCGACCGGCGGAGCTGGAGGCGGCGTTGACGGCACTGTTTCCGGCCGGCGGCGAACGGCTGCTCGACCGGCTCGTGCCGAAGCAGCTGGAGACGCCCGGAAACCGTTCCGTTTCAATCGATTACGGCCGCGACCCGCCGGTCGCCGCGGTGCGCGTCCAGGACCTCTTCGGCCTCGACCGCCACCCGACGGTGGCGGACGGCAAGGTGCCGATCGTGCTGGAGCTTCTGTCGCCGGCCAACCGGCCGATCCAGGTCACCGCCGACCTGCCGGGGTTCTGGCGGGGATCCTGGACGGCGGTGCGTGCCGATCTCCGCGGCCGCTATCCCAAGCACGCCTGGCCGGAGGACCCGCTGACGGCGCCGCCGGTCAGGATGAACCGGCGGACTTGAGCCGGCGAACGCTTCTATTTCTCGCACCTGCGAGCAGGACTGGCGATTGGCGCTTGCTACCACCCGCCATTGCGTCACCATCGCGCGAGGAAAAAATCGGGAGAAAGACCATGGCCGCAGATCCGACGACGATGACCGATGTGAAGGATGTGCGGACGCTGATGATGAACGCCGAGCGCCTCGGCGCGCCGGAACTGGCGCTCGCCTGCCAGCGCCGCCTCTACGAACTCGCCGGCGTCGACGTCGACGACCCGATCGAGCGCCGTCTCTGGCAGGCGGTGGCGGCCTACGAGGAGACGCTGCACCGCCAGCACGGCAAGGCGCGGCGGGCGAGCTATACCCGTCGCAAGATCGCCACCAAGGGGGCGATCGCCACCCTCACCGACTGGGCGATGGACACCAAGGTGACCCCCGGCTTCGAGGCGCTGATGGCGAACGGCCATGCCGAGTTCACCGGCGAGGCGATCGTCGTCGAGTACGCCGATCATTTCCCGGCCGAGGCCGTCGCGGCGGCGAAGGCGCGCCTCGCCGAGCACGCGGTGAAGGTGCCCGAGCCGCACTGAGCGACCCCGGGCTGCCGAAGGAGAGAGCGGGCGCGCGACGCCCGCTACTTCTCCGGGAACTGCCGCTCCACCTTCGTCTCGGCAAGCACCTTGCCGGAGGCGTCGATGGCCGTGATCGTCCACCGGTAGGTGTGGGCCCCAGACGGCGGGCTGGGACCGCGGTAGTTGTTGCCGCGCAAGGCCCCGCAGGGGACGACGTTCTTGCCGGTGTAGGCGACCTCTCCGCCCCCGTGGCGGAACCCGGGGGCATTGAGGTCGAGCATCCGGAAGGTCAGCTTCGCGGTTCCCTTCGGAACGCCCTGCAGCTTGAATTCCGGCGATCCCGAGCACCACCGGAAGCTGGCCTCGAGCGCGTGCGCCGGCGCCGACGCGAACAGTACGCCAGCCGAGACGGCGACACACGCGAGAGATGATAGTCCCAGCCTGAGCGTCCCCATCGCTTCCCCCCCCCCCCCCAGCCAAGGCGGAAAGCATCGACCGCCAATCCGCTGCCGTCGACTGAAAAAGGCCCGCTGCGACGGGGGCTGGCGTGATCGTGATGATGTTGGATCGGGGCAACGGTGCGGCCAGGAGCGTGCCAGCTCCGGCGCCCGTGACCCGTGCTCTAGCCGACGATCAGCACGTGCAGTGCCCGCGGACCGTGGGCGCCGAGCACCAGCGTCTGCTCGATGTCGGCGGAGCGCGACGGGCCGGTGACGAAGTTCACCGTCCGCGGCATCTCGCCCTCGCCGTAGCGGGCGCGCAGGCGGGCGATGACGGTCTCGAAGTCGCCGGCGATGTCGGCGGCGTCGACGACAATGATGTGCAGGTCCGGCAGGAAGTTCAGCGTCGTCGGGTTGTCGGGGCCGGAGACGAGCATCGTCGTGCCGGTTTCCGCGACGGCGGCGAAGGCGTGCGAGACGGCGGCGAGGTCTGCGCCGAAAGAGCGGCCGCGCGACACCGCGAGCGTCGGCACGGCGCCCCACGGCATCGCGGCGAGGCGCGGGTCGTCGCCGATGCGGATCGCCGCCGGCAGGTTGCGGTCGCGCAGCACGGCGGCCACCGCCCCCGGCACGGAGGCCGCGTCGGGCAGCCGCTCGACGGTCGCCATGACGCCCTTCAGGCGGTTCTCGTAGAGGTCGACTTGCTCGGCCGGCGGGATGTGGCCGCGGGCCGGCACGATGCCGGCGCGGTGGGCCGCCAGCCGGTCGGCGATGGCGGCGCGGCGGCCGGGATCGCGGCTGTCGACGCCGAGGGCGGCGCGGACGCGGCCGAGCACGGCGTCGCGGGCCGAGGGACCGCCGCTCATCGCCGCCGCTCCCCGGCGGCCCACAGGTCCTGGAAGGTGCGCCCCTCGGGGGCCGCCATGTCGCGATGGGCCGTCCAGCCGCCGGCGAGCGGCAGCGCGGCAAAGCGGCCCTTCCGCTTGCCGAACAGGCCGAGCGCCCGCGCCGCGAGGCCGGTGGCGAGGCGGTAGAGGGCAGGGCGGCGGGCGAGGAAGGCCCAGAGACCAAGACCGGCGCGCACCGTGCCCGGCTGCAGGTGGCGCTCGAACTCGCGCTCGCGCCAGTGGCGCATCATCTTCGGCAGCGGGATCTGCATCGGGCAGACCGCCTCGCAGCGCCCGCAGAAGGTCGAGGCGTTCGGCAGGTGGGCGGCCTTGTCGATGCCGATCAGCGCCGGCGTCAGCACCGCCCCCATCGGGCCGGGATAGACCCAGCCATAGGCGTGGCCGCCGATCGCGCCATAGACCGGGCAGTGGTTCATGCAGGCGCCGCAGCGGATGCAGCGCAGCATGTCCTGGAACTCCGAGCCGAGCATCGCCGAGCGGCCGTTGTCGAGGAGGACGACGTGGTACTCCTCCGGTCCGTCCGGATCGCCCGGCCGGCGCGGGCCGGTCGACAGCGTCGTGTAGACGCTCATCTCCTGCCCCGTTGCCGAGCGCGCGAGGATGCGGACGATCTGGGCGACGTCTTCCAGCGTCGGCACCAGCTTCTCGATCGAGGCGACGACGACGTGGACGCGCGGCAGGATCTGCGTGAGATCGCCGTTGCCCTCGTTGGTGACGATGATCGAGGTGCCGGTCTCGGCGACGAGGAAGTTCGCGCCGGTGATGCCGACGTCGGCGGCGAGGAAGCGCTCGCGCATGACGCCGCGGGCTTCCGCCAACAGCGTCGGCGCCTCCTCCAGCGGCCGGGCCGGATCGAGGTGGGTGTGGACGCGGCGGAAGTCGTCGGCGATCTGCGCCCGCGTCAGGTGGATGGCGGGGGCGATGATGTGGCTCGGGTGCTCGCCGCGCAGCTGGATGATGTATTCGCCGAGGTCGGTCTCCACCGGCGTGATGCCGTTCGCCGAGAGGTGATCGTTGAGGCCGATCTCCTCCGTCACCATCGACTTGCCCTTGGTGACGGTCTTGGCGCCGGCGGCCTGGCAGATGCCGAGGATGATGTCGCGGGCGTCGGCCGCGTCGACCGCCCAGTGCACCTTCGCGCCGGCCTCGGTCGCCTTCTTCTCGTAGGCCTCGAGATAGAGGTCGAGGTTTTCCAGCACGTGGTCCTTGATGGCGCGGCCGGAGGCGCGCAGGGCGTCGAACTCCGGCAGGGCGGCGGCGGCGTCGCGGCGCTTCACGATGAAGCCGCGCTCGACCATGCCGAGGGCCTGCTGCAGATTCGGGTCGACCAGCGCCTCGGCGGCGTTCTGCTTGAAGCGGGGGGAGGTGGTCTGCATCAGCGGGTGCCTCCGCTGCGCCGCGGTTCACCGCTCCGCTGGGGTGCGCCGATCGCCGGGCCGTCGGCCATGCCGGCGAGCACCTCGGCGACGTGGCGGACCTCGATCGTGCTGCCGTCGCGCGCGAGCTTGCCGGCCATGTTGAGGAGGCAGCCGAGGTCGCCGGCGAGTAGCGTGCCGGCGCCGCTCTCGCGGATCGCTTGCGCCTTGCGGCCGACGATGGCAGCGGAGACGTCGGGATACTTGACGCAGAAGGTGCCGCCGAAGCCGCAGCAGACGTCGGCGTCGCGCAATTCCGTCAGCGCCAGGCCGGCGACGCTGTCGAGCAGGCGGCGCGGCTGCGCCTGCACGCCGAGCTCGCGCAGGCCCGAGCAGCTGTCGTGGTAGGTCACCGACCCGTCGAAGCGCGCCTCGACCGCCGTCACCTTCAGCACGTCGACAAGAAAGCTCGTCAGCTCGTGGGTCTTCGCTGCGAGCGCCTCGGCGCGACCGTGCCAGGCGGGGTCGCCGGCGAACAGGCTCGGATAGTGATGGGAGATCATGCCGGCGCAGGAGCCGGACGGGGCGACGACATAGTCGAAGCCCTCGAAGGCGCGGATCACCTGCTCCGCGATGGCGCGGGCATCGGCGCGGTCACCGGAGTTGTAGGCCGGCTGGCCGCAACAGGTCTGGGCCCGCGGCACGTCCACCCGGCAGCCGGCGTCCTCCATCAGCTTCACCGCGGCGAAGCCGATGGTCGGGCGGAACAGGTCGACGAGGCAGGTGACGAACAGGCCGACGCGGGGTCCTTGCGTGGACACGTGCGGGCCGGCGGCGGAAGGGGCCGGATGTCCGGCTGCGGGCACGATGAACTCCTGCGACTGCGACCGGCCGATGCCGATGACCGGACGGTAGCAGATAGCGCAGCCGCGTGGCGATGCGACGGGTGTGGCGTCGCGGCGTGCTGCTCGTCGCTGGCTGCGCCATCTGTTCTGACCGCCGTTCACAATCCACGCCCATTGTGCGCCGGCCAGCGCTTGCTTAGCTTGCCTGGCATGGGAAACGGACGCCGCGCGGCACCGACACGGTGGCAAGATGGCAGAGATGCGCCTCGGTCGGGGGCGACCGGATGCGCGTCTGCGCCCGTCTCCCGGTTCCGTATATGGGGGTATTGAGAAATGGGAATCCGTCTCTTCGCCGCCGCCCTCGTCGCCGGCCTGGCGGCCGTGCCCACTGCTGCGCTGGCCGACGCCAAGTCCTGGTGGGGCGGCGAGGTGCATGCCGTCCAGAAGCCGGGCAAGGGCAATGGTTTCGGCTACGGCCGCTTCGAGGTCACCGCCACCGCCGGCACCGGCGTCGGTTCGATCACCGGTATCTTCCCGCTCTGCTATTCGGAGGGGAACTACAAGCAGTGCATCGACTACAATCAGGAGGATCGCTACCACTTCGAGGTGGACATCCTCGAGACGACGCCCCTCGGCAACGAGCCGCAGCGCCGGCGCTGGATCGAGACCTGCACGAGTGACGGCGACTGTGCCGTCAGCCATCCAGATCCGGTGCCGCGTGATTCCGACGGCAGCCTGAAGGCGGTCTCCTTCAACACCTTCCCGCGCGACAATCAGGTCTATGCCTTCGCTGGCGGCGGCATCTACGACAAGCCCCAGAAGTACGTCGTCACCATCCTGCCGAAGAAGATCACCTGGTCGCTCAACGGCAAGGAGATCCTGAGCCGTACGCTCGACGCCGGCATTTCCGAGCGCCGGCTGGACAACCGCTACGCCGACTTCGACGAGATCCTGCGGGAGGGCAAGATCTCGCTGGCGATGAACTACTGGGACGGCACGCAGGGCAACAACGGCGGCTTCAGCGGCCCCGCCTTCACCAAGGTGACGGCCGGCAAGCCGGCGCGCATCGAGCGGGTCGCCTTCTTCCCGGCCGACTGCACCGGCGACACGTGCACGATCGCCAAGAAGGCGTCCTTCCTCGCCGACTTCAAGGCGAACAAGTTCGTCCAGAACCGCAAGGCCGTCAGCGTCACCGACGCGAGCGTCTGCAGCGAGAACAAGGACAGCGGCATGTTCCGGGTGATCTACCGCAACGCCTTCCCGGTCTACGTGAAGCAGGGCAACGTCAAGTGCGACAAGCAGGACGGCATCACGCTGAAGATGACGCCGAACTGAGGGGGCGTCGTCCGCGGCCGGCCGGTCCGGCCGCGGACGGAGATAGCCGGGTGGTTCGTCAGGCGGCCGCGACGGCGGCGCTGCCTGCTTCGGCCCCGGCCACGAGCCGTTCGCGCAGCACGGCAGGCAACTGGCGGGCGGACTTGATGCGGGGGGCGGGGAGTTCGGCGAGGACGGGGCCGGTATCGCCGTAGCGGGCCTCGTAGTCGGCGAAGTTGTCGAAGCGGCGGCGCGTCACGGTGTCGACGAACGTCTCGGCTGGCACGCCCTCGGCGAGGATCAGGGCGTGGTCCTCGAGCTCGACGTGGAACCAGGTGAAGCGCTCGGGCATCGCGGTTTGGCGGACGATGGTCGTGCCGTTGACCAGCGCGCCGGCCTGGACGAGCACGCCTTCGAGGAAGAGGGCGTGGTCCGGCGAGACGAGGAGATCGCGGGTGGGAAGGCCCTCGCCGAAGGCGCCGGCCATGATGCGGACGGGGAAGCTTCGGTGTGGATCAGCAAACATCGAGACGACCGTCTGCACGCCAATCCAGCGCACCGGCGCGGCACGGCCGTCGGCCGTCAGCACGAGGTCGCCGACGGCGAGCGTCTCGACGGACCGCTCGCCAGCCGGGGTCGCGATCATCGTGCCGGAGAGGAAGCAGACGGTGAAGGGGGTCTGGTCGATTACGAGATCGCTGAAGTTCTCGGGAAGGGATGCAAAGTCCGGGCTATTCGGGCCTGCGAGAATATAAATGTCGTTTCCAACTTCTTGACCAAGATAAATCACGATAAAGGTGGAGCCACCGATAGTCGTTGCTCCAAAAAATTCTCCGAACTGAAACAGTTCGTTGTTCGCTGACACGAACAATGCATCTTCAGATGTTAAATTGATTCCTGCTAGATTGTTCGTAATCACGCCACTCTCAGCAGAGATATTTTCATCGCGTAGCGATCCGCCGAAGTATTGTATGGTTCGAGTTATGCTGAAATCGGCCATTGTGATGCTCCTGAAGACTATAGTGTACCGGCCAAGTCAGCATTTATGGTGATGCATGACATGGCATGAAGGTTCTGATGACTTTAGAAGATAAGGCGATCGACAAATGGGTGAGCGGTGCGGCGCTATGGCTTCGATGTGCCGTCGAAAATGGCTCTTGCGCGGTTTTTGCCGCGCTTGTGATGGTAATGAAGGGTTGTAACGGAGAGGCGACGGTTGTGATGGAGGCCGTCTCCGCGCGCCAGATGTCGCATCCGCCGCGCGAGCCGGCCGTGGCCCCGGGACCTGGTGAGGGGCGTGAGCGGCGCGCTACGCCGCATCCGCCCCGCGGCGGGACGCGCCCGCCCAGGCCCCGATGCGGGCGCGGGTGGCGCTCGGCAGCTGGCGGGCCGACTTTACGCGGGGGAGGTCCATCTCGGTGATCGTCGCGCCGCTGTCGCCATAGCGCGCCGCATAGTCGGCATAGTTGTCGAAGCGGCGACGCGTGACGGTGTCGAGGAAGGTTTCGGCCGGCACGCCCTCGGCGAGGATCAGGGCGTGGTCGTCGAGCTCGATGTGGAACCAGGTGAAGCGCTCGGGCATCGCCGTCTCCCGGACGATGGCGGTGCCGTTGACGAGGGCGCTGGCTTGCACGAGGGCACCATCGAGGAAGAGGGCGTGGTCCGGCGAGACGAAGAGATCGCGGATGGGCAGGGCGTCGCCGAGGGCGCCGGCAGCAATGCGGATGGGGAAGTTGCGGAGCGGATCGGCGAAGACCGAGA
>CALRZT010000035.1:0-21504 GCA_943372725.1 Pseudoxanthobacter soli DSM 19599 | reverse complement strand
GCGCCGCCGTCACGACCCGTTCAACCAGGACAGACGCTTCCCATGCGCTACCATCCCCTGACCGACCACGACCGCGCCCACATGCGCGCGACGATCGGCGTCGGCGCCGTCGACGAGCTGTTTGCCGACGTGCCGCGCGACAAGCTGCTCTCCGGCCTTCTCGACCTGCCGACGACGAAGAGCGAGATGGAGGTCGAGCGGCTGATGGGGCGGATGGCGGCGAAGAACGTCGCCGCCGGCTCGGTGCCGTTCTTCGTCGGCGCGGGCGCCTACCGCCACCATGTGCCGGCGAGCGTCGACCACCTGATCCAGCGCTCGGAGTTCCTCACCTCCTACACGCCCTACCAGCCGGAAATCGCCCAGGGCACGCTGCAGGTGCTGTTCGAGTTCCAGAGCCAGGTGGGGCGCCTCACCGGCATGGAGGTCGCGAACGCCGGCATGTATGACGGCTCGACCGGCTGCGGCGAGGCGGTGCTGATGGCGCACCGGCTGACCCGCCGCAACAAGGCGGTGCTGTCGGGCTCGCTGCACCCGCAGTACCGCGCCGTCGTCGAGACGCTCGGACGCATGGCCGGCGACGTCGTCGAGGCGCTTCCGCCCGACCCGGAGGCGACGGAGGACATCCTGGCGCGCATCGACGGCGAGACCGCGTGCGTCGTCGTGCAGTCGCCGTCCGTCTACGGACACCTGATCGACCTCGCGCCGATCGCGGCGAAGGCGCACGCCGTCGGCGCGCTGCTGGTTGCCGTGTTCACCGAGGTGGTGGCGCTCGGAGCGATCGAACCGCCGGGCGCTCAAGGAGCAGACATCGTCGTCGGTGAGGGGCAGTCCCTCGGCAATCCGCTCGGTTTCGGAGGGCCTTACGTCGGCCTGTTCGCAACGCGCGAGAAGTTCATCCGCCAGCTGCCGGGGCGCCTCTGCGGAGAGACGGTGGACGCCGACGGCAAGCGCGGCTTCGTGCTGACGCTGTCGACGCGCGAGCAGCACATCCGACGCGACAAGGCGACGTCGAACATCTGCACGAGCTCGGGCCTGTGCGCGCTCGCCTTTTCGATCCACGCGACACTGCTGGGCGAGGCAGGCCTCACGAAGCTCGCGGCGATCAACCACGCGAGTGCGGCGGCCACCGCCGACGCGCTGGCGTCGGTGCCGGGCGTGAAGGTGCTGAACGACACCTTCTTCAACGAGTTCACGGTGCGGCTGCCGGGCGACGCCGCGGCGATCGTCGAGAAGCTCGCGGCGAAGGGGATCATCGCCGGCGTCCCGGTGTCGCGTCTGGAACCCGGACGTCCCGAACTCGCCGATCTGCTGCTCGTCGCGGCCACCGAGACCGTGACCGACGACGACCGTGCCGCCTTCGCGGCGGCGCTTGCCGAGGTGCTGTGATGATGAACACCCAGGGACGCCCGACCCGCCCGGCCGAGGCCGAGGCCGCCACCCCGGTCGCCACTTTCACCGGCAACCGCGGCCTGCAGATCGAGGAGGCGCTGATCTTCGAGATTGGCCGGCCCGACGTCACCGGCGTCGACCTGCCGGCGGCGCCGAAGGCCAAGAGCCGGCTCGGCAAGCACGCCCGCCGGGCGCCGCTCGGCCTGCCCGGGCTCGCCGAGCCGGAGGCGGTCCGCCACTACGTGCGGCTGTCGCGGCAGAACTACGCGATCGACCTCGGCCTCTATCCGCTCGGCTCGTGCACGATGAAGCACAACCCGCGTCTGAACGAGGCGATGGTGCGGCTTGCGGGCTTTGCCGACATCCACCCGCTGCAGCCGCTGTCGACGGTGAAGGGCGCCGTCGAGCTGATGCAGGAGCTGTCGCACTGCCTCATCGAGATGACCGGCATGGCCGCCGTGGCGCTGTCGCCGAAGGCGGGCGCGCACGGCGAGCTCTGCGGCATGATGGCGATCAAGGCGGCGCTGGCGGCGCGCGGCGAGAGCCGTTCGATCGTGCTGGTGCCGGAATCGGCGCACGGCACCAACCCGGCCACCGCCGCCCAGCTCGGTTACAAGGTGGTGCCGGTGCCCGCGCGCGCGGACGGCACGGTCGATCCGGCGTCGGTGAAGGCTCTGCTGTCACCGGACGTTGCGGCCATCATGCTGACCAACCCGAACACCTGCGGCCTGTTCGAGCGGGACATCGTCGAGATCGCCGAGGCCGTGCACGCGGCGGGCGCGTTCTTCTATGGCGACGGGGCGAACTTCAACGCCATCGTCGGCAAGGTGCGGCCGGGCGACCTCGGCGTCGACGCCATGCACATCAACCTGCACAAGACCTTCTCGACGCCGCACGGCGGCGGTGGCCCGGGGTCCGGACCGGTGGTGCTGTCCAAGGCGCTCGCGCCGTTCGCGCCGCTGCCGTTCATCCGGCTGGAGGGCGGCGAGCCGGTGCTGGTCGAGACTGAGGAGGGGCTCGCTGACGGCGAGACGCCGTTCGGCCGGCTCACCGCCTTCCACGGCCAGATGGGCATGTATGTCCGCGCGCTCGCCTACATGCTGGCGCACGGCGCCGATGGGCTCCGGCAGGCATCCGAAGACGCGGTGCTGTCGGCGAACTACGTCAAGGCGCGCCTCGCCGATCTCTTCAACGCCCCCTACGGCGCTCGGCCGTGCATGCACGAGGTGCTGTTCGACGATTCGTCGCTCGAGGGGACCGGGGTCTCCACCCTCGACTTCGCCAAGGCGATGATCGACGAGGGCTACCACCCGATGACGATGTACTTCCCCCTCGTCGTGCACGGGGCGATGCTGATCGAGCCGACGGAGTCGGAATCGCTCGCGAGCCTCGACCTCTTCATCGCGACGCTGCGCGATCTCGCGATGGCGGCGAAGGCGGGCGACACCGAGCGCTTCCGCCAGGCGCCGCGGCTCGCCCCGCGCCGCCGCCTCGACGAGACGCGGGCGGCGCGGTCGCCAAGGCTGTCGTGGAAGGATCCGGTGCCGGCGGCGGAGGCGGCGGAGTAGCTCCGCCGCACGAGCCCGGCTGAGCTACGCCGAGGAGGAGCCGGCCGCTCCCGGAAGGGTCAGCGGCCGGCGAGCTTGTCGCGCATCGCGGCCTCGCTCGCCGCGAGCTCCGGCGTGAAGGTCTCGCCGAAGTCGGTCGCCTCGTAGAAGGGGCGGATCTCGATCTCGCTCGGGCCGGGCATCGGGTTGGGGCAGCGCTTCACCCAGGCGACCGCCTCGTCCATGTCGGCGACGTTCCAGATCCAGAAGCCGGCGACGAGCTCCTTCGTCTCGGCGAACGGGCCGTCGATGACGGTGCGGCTCGGCCCGTCGAAGGCGACGCGCTTGCCGAGCGACGAGGGCTTCAGGCCGTCGCCGCTCACCATGATGCCGGCCTCGATCAGCTGCTCGTTGAAGGCGTGCATCGCCTCGAACATCTCGGTCTCGGGCATCAGGCCGGCTTCGCTGTCGGCCGTCGCCTTTACCATCACCATCACACGCATCACTGTTCCTCCTGACTGGGCACGGGCGTCGCGGCCATGCCACTCAAAGACGAAGCACCACGCCGCGTTCCGACATCGGAGCTGCTGCGGTCGCGGCGGGGGCGGGGCGTTTCCCCCGCGATGCCGAGTCGGTCTATGGTGCCGCGGCGGCGGAAGGTGGCGAGGCGAACGATCGTGGGCGGCGCGGACGGCGGACTGGGCAGCCTGATCTACGAGAAGATCCTCGCCAACATGCGCGACGGGGTCGCGACGATCGACCTCCAGGGCCGCATCATTACCTTCAACGCCGCAGCCGGCCGCATCCTCGGGCTCGACCCGGCGGCGACCGTCGGCCAGTCGTTCGGCGAGGTCTTCCTCATGGAGGAGAGCTTCGACGACTTCAACGAGGTGGTGCTGAAGGCCGTCTACGAGAACGAGGCGACGCACAGCCGCGAGGTTTCCGTGATGGTCGGCGGCCACCGGGTCGACCTGCACGTCACCTCGACCTTCCTGATGCTGGAGCGCGACGGCGAGGTCGAGCGCCAGGGCGTCATCGTCGTGTTCTCCGACATCACCGAGCAGCGCAAGCGGCGCAAGCTGAAGCGGCTGTTCGGCGAATATGTCGACCCGCGCATCGTCGAGCGCATCCTCGACCGCGGCGGCGTCGAGGACCTGAAGGGCGCCCGGCAGGTGATGACGGTGTCGTTCGCCGACCTGCGCGACTTCACCGGCTGGTCGGAGCGGCTCGATCCTGAAAGCCTCGTCTCGGTCCTGAACCGCTTCCTCACCGCCATGACGATCCCGATCGGGGCGGCGGGCGGCATCACCGACAAGTTCATCGGCGACGCCGTGATGGCGTGCTGGGGCCCGCCGTTCACCGAGCCCGGCGAGCAGGCGATCGACGCCTGCAACGCCGCACTCGGCCAGATCGAGAGCCTGCCGGCGCTCCGCCGCGAACTCGCCGAGAGCGGCGTGGCGCGGGCGGAGGCGGTCGATGTCGCGATCGGCATCGGCACCGGCGAGGTGATCGTCGGCGACATCGGCGCCGAGCAGAGCCGCAACTTCACCGTCATCGGCAACGCGGTGAACGTCGCGGCGCGGCTGCAGGAGGCGGCGAAGCGCTATGGCCAGCGGGTGCTCGTCGCCCACGACACCCGCGCTGCCGCCGGCGACGGCTTCGTCTTCCGCATGGTCGACCACGTGACGCTGCGCGGCCGCAGCAGCATCGAGCCGATCCACGCCCTCGTCGGGCGCGCCGGCAGCGTCGCCGACAAGGACCTGCGGCTGATCGAGATGCACGAGCGCGGCGTCATTGCGCTGGCGCACGGGCTGCCGGATACGGCGGTCGAGCGGTTTCGGGCGTGCCTCGAGATGGCGCCGGAGGACCGTCCGGCGGCCGTGTTGCTCGATCGCTGTCTCGCCTACGGCGAGGGCGGCGAGGGCGGCGGCAGCGGCGCCGCCGCGGTGCCCGGAGCGGCTGCGGCGCCGAAGTAGCGCAAGCCGACGCTGGTGATGTCGTCGGCCTGGTTGGCGCCGCGTTCGAAACGGTGGACGCCCTCGACGATGAAGTTCGCGACATCGGCGGCGCTCGCGCCGGCCGGCAGTTCCTTCAGGAGCGTGACGAGACGCTCCTCGCCGAACTCGGTGCCGTCGATGTCGAAGGCCTCGGTGACGCCGTCGGTATAGAGGAAGACGAGGTCGCCGGCGGCAAGGTCGATCGTCATCTCGCGGTAGGGTGCCTCCTCGAACACCGCGATGGCGATGTCGCCGGAGCGCGGCAGCGGCGTCACCGAGCCGTCCGGGCGGCACAGAAACGGCGGGTTGTGGCCGGCGTTGACGTAGGTGAGGCGGCCGGTCGCGAGATCGAGGACGCCGTAGAACAGCGTCACGAACATCATCTGGTCGTTCTCGGCGGCGAGCACGGCGTTGAGGCGCTCGATGCTGGCGGACGGCGAGATCGAGAACAGCGTCGTCGCCTTGAGCAACGTGCGCGTCATCGCCATGAACATCGCCGCCGGCACGCCCTTGCCGGAGACGTCGGCGACGACGATGCCGAGCGTCCGCTGGTCGAGGAAGAAGTAGTCGAAGAAGTCGCCGCCGACTTCCTTCGCTGGCACCATCAGGCCATAGAGGGCGACGTCGCTGCGGGTCGGCAGCGGTTTCGGCAGGATCGACAGCTGCAGCTGTCGCGCGATCTCCAGCTCCTGCTGCAGCCCGGCGAGCTTGGCGCGGGTGATGATCGCCTCGCGCAGTTCGGCGACGAGCTCGGTCAGGCGGGCGTGCTGGTCGGAGATGCGGGCCGACATCTGCTGCAGCACCGCCGCGAGCAGGCCGAGCTGCTCGTCGCCGGGGCGCTTGATGCTGGCGACGGCGACGGGCACCGCCTTCTGGCGGCCGAAGATGCTCTGCAGGTCCTGCAGAACCTGCTCGCGGCCGTCGGCCTCCAGCGTGCGCGCGAGGGCCTCCATCTGGCGGCGGATCAGCCGTTCCTGGCGACGGCGCTGGCGCTCGACCTGGCGCTGGTTCTCGGCCACCGCGATGGCGTTGCGGCGGAAGACGGCGACGGTCTCGGCGATGCGGCGGATTTCGCCCTCGCCGGCGTCCTCGATGCGCACGTTGGTGTCGCCGGCCGACAGCGCCTGCAGCACCGAGATCGCCGATTCCAGCGGCCGGAAGGCCTGCCGCAGGTAGACGTAGAGCCCGGCCAGGATGAGGCCGACGAAGAGCGCGACGCCGGCGAGGGTGGCGCGCTGGAAGTCGCGCGCCTCGCCGAGCGATTCGCTCGAATCGCGGAAGGTGACGAGCGTGCCGGCTGCGCCGCCGACGAGGTCCTGGACGGGCACGCTGGTGGCGAGGAAGAGGCGGTCGTCGTCCTCGTAGACGGAGACGTTGGCCGAGCGAGGCGGGATCTGCGGCATCAGCGACTGCCACAGCCCCGGCTGGGTGCCGACGACCATGCGGCCGCGCAGCGAGACGAGGAAGGAAGGTACGCCGAAGGCATCGGCGAAGCGCGTCAGCACGCCGTCGGCGCCGCGGGCGAGGGTGACGACGGCGAACGGCCGGCCGGAGGCGAACACCGGCACGCCGGCGGCGATGACGTAGCGGTCCGGGGTGTCCTGGCGCAGCCCGCCGAGGACGACGCCGGTGGACAGCACCCGGTCGAGGGCGGAGGCGTCGAGGATCGGCCGCTGCCCGATCGAGGGGCGGTTCGTGTAGATGATGGTGCCTGAGGCGTCGACGACCTGCACCTCCTCGACGCCGCGCAGGAGGTCGCCGGCGGCCGGAATGACGGTGGCGGCGACCTGGCGCAGGCGCGGCACGTCGACCGGGCGGGCGCGGGCGAACTGGGCGACGAGGTCGTCGCCGATGACGGTGACGGTCTTCAGTTCCTCGGCGACGAGGCTCTGCCAGAGCGATCGCTGGCCGTCGATCGCCACTTCGGCGAAGCGTTCGTCGGCGATCTCCTCGCGTCGCATGCCGGCCAGGATGAGGCCGCCGGCGACCAACACGAAGGCGATCGACAGGAAAAGCGTGATGCGGGTGCGCAGCAGCATCGCGTCAGGCTCCCGGTCGGGCGGGAGCGATGGCGGGACCGCGCGTCGGCAGCACGGCCGTCAGCATCGCACCGACGACGCCGACGGCCGCGGCGGCGAAGGCCGGCTCGACATCGAACCAGGCGGCGCCCGCCGCGAAGGCCGCTCCGGCGACGCCGCCGACCATCGCCGCCAGCGCGCCCTCCGGGGCCCAGACGCGCTCGCCGACCGCCGACAGCGCCATCGCACCGCCGAGGCCGACGAGCAGGCTCGCCGCGATCGCCAGCTCCGGCACGAGCGCGCCGAGCGCGGGACCGGCGGCGGCGACCACGAGCGCGAGCGCCGGAGCAGGATGGCGGCGGATGACGAAGACGCCCGCGGCGGCGACGCCCGTCAGGCAGAAGTGCAGGCCGAGCTCGGCATAGTTGTAGCGGATGTCGCCGGTGCCGAGCCCGAGCTCGAGCCAGGTCATGGCGACGGCAAAGGCGGTGGCGACGGCGACGAGATCGCCGGGGCGCAGGCCGAGACGCAGGCGCGGGACGCTGCGGGGCCGCTCCACCAGGGCGAGGATCGCGAGACCGAGCACGACGAGGCCGACGCCGGCCGAGGCGAAGGCGTCGCGGCGACCGAGCGCCTCGGCGACGAGGCCGCCGAGGCCGGAGCCGGCAAGCGCCGCCAGCACCATCAGGCTCCAGAACCACGGGCGGCGCAGCCGGAAGCCGGGTTGCAGCAGCACCACCCACAGCGCCGCCCAGAGGCCGAGCCCGGCGCAGAAGCGCAGGGCGAGGAAGATCGTCGGGTCGCGGATGATGGCGGTCGCCGCGGTGGCGGCGCCGGCAAGCAGCGTGCCGAAGCCGACCGTCGCGGCCGCCGACCGGCCCGCCAGCGCGAGGGCGGCGAGGAGGCCGAGGGCGCAGCCGAGGAACTGGGCGGCGACGGACGCCGACACCTCCAGAGACTGCATGAGACCCGGGTCGAGGCGGTCGAAGGCGAAGCTCGGCACCAGCGGGTGCACAGAGGTGCCGACGATGAGCAGCGGCACCGCCCACCAGCCCTTCCAGGTGCGTCGCCGGCTCGGCGGATGGGTGGCGTCGAAGCGGATCTTGCCCTCGATCGGGGCGAGCGCCTCGTCGACGCGCGGCCCGAGACTCGAATCGAAGTCGACGGCGCGGATCTCGTCGGCGAGCGCCAGCGCCTGGCGCGCCTCGCGCCGGACGGGGGCGAGGCGCCGCGCGAAGGCGGCGCCGAGGCGGTGAAGAGGGCTGTCGCCGCCGACGGGCGAATAGTCGCCGAAGCCGCCGTGGGCGAGCGAGCGCAGCGAGGCGACGAGCCGGCCCTGGCGAAGGTCAATACGCTCGGCGGCGAAGGCGCGCGCCAGGATGCCCGCGAGGAGGGCGCCGAACAGGCTGGCGCTCAGCACGGTGACGGCGAGGGTGCGGGCGACGACGTCGAGGATACGCTGCGACGGCGTCACCACGATGAGGCCGACAGCCACCGCGCCGACCGGAATCTGCACGGAGATCGGCGTACCCGAAGGCGCCTCGGCCGGCACCTGGAACAGCGTCTCGCCACCGTCGTCGGCGATGGCAATGGCGGCGACCTCGGGATTGCGGCGGATGATGTCCTCCAGATAGGCGTCGACACCATAGAGGTCGCGCAGCGGAATGCCGAAGCCGACGGCGCGCCCGACGGTGTCGGCGACGGCGCTGCCGATGGAGCGCGTCACACGTTCGGTCGTCAGGGCCAGGTCGTCGTGGTGGGTGCGCTCGATGAGATAGAGCGTCGCCGCCGAGGCGAGCGCGATGGCGAGGCCGACGACGAGGCCGACGAAGACCGCGAAACGGTCGCCGCGGGCCGGATCGGTGGTCCGGCGCACGTCAGATTTCCGCATCGATCGCCTGCAGGATGCGGTCGGCCCGGCCGACCGATTCGCCGGCGGCGGCGATCCTCGCCACCGCCGCGGCGGCGGCCGCGGTGAGCACGCCGCCGCCGCTCGGTACCCGGCCGGCCGCCACCTCGCCGGCCATCGTGTCGAAGACACGGGCCGCCGGACGGGCCGCCAGCACCACTGCGATCAGCACGATCGCGATGGCTGCGAGCGCGGGGCCGAGCGTCAGCAGGAAGACGACGCCCGGATCGACGGGCGAGCGCTCCAGGAGGTCGAGCGGCACGACGATGGCGACGTCGCCGGCGACGGCGCCGAAGTCGGTGAGGATCGGGGCACCGATTGTGAGCCCGCCGCGATCGACCGCGCGCCAGAGCGGGTCGGAGCGATTGTCGCGGATGGCCGTCACCCAGGCGTGGGGGATCGGCTCGTTGGCGGCGCCGCGGTCGGTCCCGAAACGGGAAACGCCGGTGGCGTCGAAGACCTCGATCGCCTCGATGCCGGGCTCGGCCGAGAGGGTGCGCTCCAGCAGGTCCTCGATCTCGCGCAACTCGCCGAGCGGCAAGCCGAGGTCGAGGCTCGCCTCGATAGTGCCGTCGAGCGTGGTGAGCACGAACTCGAGGCGCGAATCGATGAGGTCGCGATGTGCCCGCTCGACGACGCCGACGCCGACCGTCGCGACGAGGGCGATCACCGTGACGGTCGCGGCGGCGACCATCAGCGCGAGCCGGCGCTGGAACGTCAGGCGGATTTGCAAGCAGGCTCCTCGCAGGAGGGCGGCGGACTATGCTAGCGGTATGCTAGCCAATGCAATGGGCCGTCGCCACCGTCGCCAGGCAGGCGAGCGGTCGCGGCGCAGGTCGCCGCGGCGGCGGGGGCGACGGGATGGCGGCTTCGAAAGCTTGCCGAACCGACTGATTCTCCCCTCGAATAGGACGCTGAGGGACGGTTCGGGGCTGAGGCATGCGGCGACTGGCGATCATTCTGCTCCTGACGATCGCGCCTGTCGCGGTGGGCGCGATCGCGCTCGGCGCCTACCTCAACTTCGGCAGCATCCGCATCATCTATATCGGCCTCGTGCATTCGCGGTTCGACCAGCTGGCCAACCGAATCGGCTCCGACATCGAGGTAGCGCTGAGCTTCGGCCTGCCGCTGGCCGGGCAGGACACGCTGAAGCCGCTCCTGTCGCGCGAGCAGTCGAACGACCCGCTGCTCGACTCGATCGACGTCGCCGGCGCCGACGGCAAGGTGCTTTTCTCAAGCGATCCGAAGCGTATTGGCACCGACATCGCCACGCTGGACGGTACCGTCGACGTGCGGTCGCGCATCGTCGCCAATGACTTCGGCGTGCCCGTTGGCACCGTCCTGGCGCGCGGCTCGATGACGCGCATCCAGCGCCAGCTCGACGGCGTCGCCGAGGCCGTCGAGCGAACGGCCGCGATCACCGGGCTGCTCGCCGTGCTGATCTCGGCGATCGTCATCCTGGTGCCGCTGCGCGCCTTCTATGCGCAGGCTCTCGGCGCGGCGCGGCTCGCCGACGATGCGACCGAGAGCGCCGACGACCCCTTCGGCTGGGCCATCGCGGAGGTCGAGACGGCGCACGCGGCGATCGCCGCGCGTCTCGCCGATCGGCGCGGGGAGTAGAGATGCGCCGTTTCGACGTCATCGTCCTCACCTGCATCACCGTCGTCCTCGTCGCCGCGCTCGCGGTGATCTCGTGGCGGACGCTCGTCACCGCCGAGGGCATCCTGCTGCCGGCGCTCGACCGCAAGGCGGAGGTGGTCGGCCGCTCGCTGTCGCAGCTCGTCGCCCAGGCCGACCGCTACGGCATGGACCTCGAGAACCTCGTCGGCGTCGACGCCGTGTTCCAGACGGCGCTCGCCGAGAGCTCCGAATTCGGGGCGCTGGCGCTGCTCGATCCCGGCGGCCGGGTCATCGCGCTCGCCATGCGCAACACCTCGGCCGGCGAGCCCCTGCGCGGCCTCGACGGTCTGCCGGTCGGCATGCGCTACGTCGCGCTGCCGATCGCCTCGGCCGGCGGTGAGGACCTCGGCCGCGTGGCGATCGGCATTCCCGACACCGTCACCGAAGCCTTCGTGCTCGATCTCTGGCTCGACGTCGCCGTGGTGCTGCTGGTCTCGGTGCTGGTGACGCTCGAGCTCATCGCCTTCGCCTTCGCCATGGGGGCCGGCTCGTCGCTGCGTGCCATCGGCCAGCGCCTCGATTCGCTGCGCCGCGGCGACCTCGCCCGCCACCACCAGCAGCCGCCGGGCGGCGGGCGCCTGGGCGAGATCGTCACCGGCATCGACCGGCGCATCACCGCCCTGCGCCTGCGTCAGAAGGAACTGCGCGAGGCCGCCTTCGAGCGCCGCGACGCCGAGGCGATGGTCGAGCTCGACGCCATCGACCGCAAGTTCCGCCTGACGCGCGAGCGCGTCGAGCCGCCGCTCCGGGTGTTCGCGGTCAGGGCGCCGCTGTTCCTGTTCTTCTTCGCCGAGGAGATGACGCGGCCGTTCCTGCCGACCTTCATCGGCGAGGTGGCGAGCACCGTGCCCGGGCTGTCGCGGGAGATGGTGATCAGCCTGCCGATCGTGCTGTTCATGCTGATCGTGGCGCTGCTGCAGCCGTGGCTGAACGGCGTGACGGAGCGCATCGGGCGCGGGCGGGCGCTGCGCCTCGGGGCGACGGCCGCCGTCGTCGGCTTCGTCGGCACCGCGCTCGCGGCCGACCTTTGGCAGATCCTCGCCTTCCGCTCGCTGACGGCCGTCGGCTACGCCGCCGTCTTCGTCTCGGCGCAGGGCTACATCATCGACCACACGGGCGGGCTCAACCGCGCCCGCGGCCTGGCGCTCCTCGTCACCTCAATCATGGTGGCGGCGCTGTGCGGGCCGCTGATCGGCGGCATCTTCGCCGACCGCATCGGCATCCGGCTGACCTTCATGGTTTCGGCCGCCCTCAGCCTCGCGGCGGTGATGACGGCCCGGCTGGCGCTGTCCGACGACACCGGCAAGACGACGGAGCGGCTCGCCAGCGTCTCCTTCCGCGACATCATGAAGGTGGTGATGCGGCCGACGATGGGGTTGCTCCTGATCGGCTGCGCGCTGCCGGCGAAGCTCATCCTCGCCGGGCTCGTGTTCTTCATGGTGCCGCTGGTGCTGTCCGACGAGGGCTTCGACCAGTCGGCGATCGGCCGCGTGCTGATGCTCTATGCGCTGGCGATGCTGGTGATCGTCCCCTTCGTGTCGCGGATTAGCCAGGTGCAGAACCGCCGGCCGGTGCTCGTCATCATCGGCGGCCTGCTCGCCGCCACGGCGGTCGTGCACCCGTTCCTGTGGCCGGAGCCGTGGGGAGCGGCGGCGGCGGTGATGCAGCTCGGGATCGCCCAGGCGCTGTCGATCACGCCGCAGTCGGCGCTCGTCGGCGACATCGGCCGGCGCGTCGCCCCGGAGATTTCCGAGGGCACGCTCTACGGGGTCTTCCGGGTGATCGAGCGGATCGGCAACGCCATCGGGCCGCTGCTGGCGGCGTGGCTGCTCGGCGGGTTCGGCCAGGAGACCACCCTCACGGTGCTCGGCGCCGTGGTAGCCGTGGGTGCGGTGCTGTTCGCGATCGCGGTGTTCGCCGATGCCCGCGGACCCTCGCCGGTCGCCATCGAGCGGGGCTGAGAGGCGACCGCCGCGTGACGAGAATTTAATCCGCCTCGCGTGGTCGCTCCCGGCGAATTGGGATAGTGAAGGAAAGCGTCGGAGGCCGCCGCAGCGGCGCCTTCGCGGGTCTGGGCAGGGGATGGCGACATGAGACGCATCGACCGGCGCGAGGCGCTCGGTCTCATCGCCGCCGGTGCCACTCTCGGCACCGCCGCGGCGACTGGGCCGCTGTTCGCGCAGACGGCGCGCGAGCGCCCCTACACCATCTACATGATCACCTTTCGCGGCGACACCGAGGTGGAGGCGGGCTTCCGCGACTACCTCGCGCAGCGGCAGATTCCGGTCGAGTACATCAGCCGCGACGTCGATCGCGACCCGACCAAGGTGGCCGGCTTCATCGACGAGATCCGCGAGCTGAAGCCAGACCTCGTCTACACCTGGGGCACGCCGGTGACGCTCGCGACCGTCGGCCCGTTCGACGCGCCCGACCCGGCGAAGTACATCGCTGACCGGCCGGTGATCTTCACGATGGTGGCGGCGCCGGTGCGCGCCAAGGTGGTGCCGAGCCTCGATTCCTCGGGTCGCAACGTCACCGGGGCCTTCCACGTCGTGCCGCTCGACGCGCAGCTGCGCGCCATGCAGTCCTACCGGCCGTTCGATTCGCTCGGCGTGCTCTACACGGCGACGGAGCAGAATTCCGTGGTGCTGGTCGAGGAACTGCGGCAGCTGGCGCCGACGGTCGGGTTCCGCCTGGTGGAGCGCCAGTTCAAGACGGACGCGGCCGGCAAGCCGGTGGCCGACGGGCTCGACGGGATGATCCGCGAGATCAAGGAGGAGGGGGCCGACTGGCTCTACCTGGTGCCCGACACCTTCCTCGGCTCGATCCTCGAGCAGGTGACGCCGATCTGCGAGCAGGTTCTGCTGCCGACCTTCGGCGCGACCGAACTCGCCATCCGCTCGGGCGGCGCGGTGACGGGGCTCGTCTGCCGCTACTATTCCGTCGGCCAGCTCGCCGCCTCGAAGGCCGAACAGATCCTGGTCGGCGGCAGGAACCCGGCGATGATCCCGGTCGAGACGCTCAAGCGCTTCTCGCTCATCGTCAATATGCCGCTCGCCAAGAGCTTCCAGCTCTATCCGCCGCTCGCGATGCTGAACTATGCGGAGGTCATCGTTGAATGACCAACCCGCCGATGGCGATGTGCCGGGTGTGCGTTTCGTCTGGCTCGGCGCCGATGCGCTCGATGCCGTCGAGCGGCTGCACCGGCGATCGATCGCGGGTCTCGACCGCGGCCTGGTGAAGCCGGAACGGCGGAGCTTCTTCGAGAGCGTCGTCGCCGGACGCGGCGAGATCGTCGGAGCCGTCGTGGCGGGGACGGATGCCGAGACCGGCGTCACGGGTGGGCGCCTCGTCGGCTACGGCGTGCTCCTCACCGTGCTGGCCGACGGCGAGGACGCCGGCGTGCGGATCGGCCTCGGTGGCAACGACGGCCTCGCGAAGATCGCGGGCACCGGGGTGGACCCGGGCTTCCGCGGTCTGGGGCTGCAGAAGGCGCTGGTGCGCCGGCGGATCGAGCGGGCGGGGAACCTCGGCTTCCGCCATGTGTTTGCGACTGCCGCACCGGCGAACACGGTGAGCTGGCGCAACCTGATGGCGGAGGGCTTCGCGATCGTCGACGTGGTCCTCGCCTACGGCAGCCTCGAGCGCTACCTGCTGCACAGACCGGTTGCGGGTTCGGCGCGCGCGACCGTGCCGCATGACGCCGTGGCGCGCCTGTGGTGCCGTGCCGATCGCACCGAGGACGTGCGCGCGGCGCTGTCTACGGGTCTCGTCGGCCCGCTGTGGCGCGCGCACGGGCCGAAGGGGCTCGACATCGGCTTCGTGGCGCCGACGGAGGCGCGACCATGAGCGTCGGAGCGAAGGTGAGGGCGATGCTGCCGCCGGTGACGCCGCTGCCGCTGAAGGGCGAGGGCGATCCGGCCGGGGCGCGCGTGCTCGTCGACCTCGACGCCATCGCGCGCAACTACCACCGCATGGACGGCTACCGCCGCAGCGGCCGCTTCGGCGTGGTGCTGAAGGAGGACGCCTACGGGCTTGGGCTCGATCCGGTGGCGCGGCGGCTGCGGCGCGAGGGCTGCGGCGTCTTCTGGGTCGCCGATTTTCCCGAAGGCGTGCGGCTTCGCGCGATTCTCCCGGACGTCGAGATTTACGTTCTGAGCGGTCTCACCGGCCATCCGGCGAGCGAGCACGCGGCGCACGGCCTCGTGCCGGTGCTCGCGTCCATGGCCGAGCTGGAAGCGACGGTCGCCGCCGGTTCCCGGGTGCGCGTCGGCGTGATGATCGACGGCGGGCTCGTGCGCCTCGGCCTCACCGACGACGAGGCGAAGGGGCTCGCCGGCCGGCCCGATGTCTGGGCGCGCCTCGACGTCGCCTGCTGGGTGACCCAGCTCGCCTGGTTCGAGCGCCCCGACGACGAGCGCAACCTCGCGCAGCTGCAGCGGCTGCGCGCGGCGATCGCGCCGCTGCCCGAAGCGCCGATCTCGATCGCCTGCTCGGCGGCGCTGTTCATGGATCCGTCGCTGCACGGCGACCTTCTGCGCGTCGGCAGCGCGCTCTACGGCGTACAGGGCACGCCGGGCTATCCACAGCCGGTGGAGCAGGTGATCGAGGCCACCGCGCCGGTGATCCGCATCGTTTCGGTGGGCGAGGGCACTCCGATCGGCTACGGCGGTGGCCACGTCACCCGGCGACCGTCGCGGATCGCCACCCTCGGCATCGGCTATGCGACCGGGCTGCCGGTGGCGATGGCCGATCGCGGCGCGGTGGCCATCAGGGGGCGGCGGGCGCCACTCGTCGGGCGGCTGTCGATGAACCTCGCCACCATCGACGTCACCGACTTCGCGGAAGACGAGGTGCGGCCCGGAGACTTCGTCGAGATCACCGGACGGACGATCTCGCTCGCCGAGATGGCGGCGAGCGCGGCGACGGTGTCGAACGAGGTGCTGGTCCGGCTCGGCCGGACGCTGCCGCGGCTCTATCGCGGCGCCTGACCCTGCTCCGGGCCGGCCTCAGGCGACCGGCAGACGGAAGCTGACGACGTTGTGGCCGTCGTCGCGGCGGTAGGAGAAGTCCTCCGACATCGTGCGCACGAGGTGAACGCCGAGGCCGCCGATGTGGCGGTCCTCCATGGCGGCCTCGACGTCGGGCGTCTGCATCGCCGTCGGATCGAAGGGCGCGCCGGCATCGACGAGCGTGCCGACGACGCGGCCGTCGGCCAGCGTCACCGTCAGCTTCAGCGGGCCGGCGTCGGCGCCCGCATAGCCGTACTTGACGATGTTGGTGACAAGTTCCTCGACGATGAGGGCGAGCGTATAGCCCGTGCGCGGCGGCAGGTCGTTCTCTTCGACGAAGGCTTCCAGGGCCGACTCGACGGCCGGGAGGGCCGCGTCGTCGGCCGTCAGCGTGATGTCGATGCCGTCGGCCATGCGCGCAACATCCCTCGTCCGGGGCAAAGGCGGCCCGGTGCGGCCGTGCGACTCCACCCCCCGGCGGCGGTTTCGTCAACCCTGAGACGCCCGACAGGGTGAACCGCGACCGTGCGGCGGCGGCCGGCTTCGATGCCGGTCACCTGTCACACCCCGCCGGCGACGGTGAGGAAACGACGGCGGTCGTCCTCCAGGACGACGGCGGTGAGGCGGCCGGTGAAGACGGCGCCGGTGTCGACGTTGATCCGGTTCGGCAGCGATTCGGGGGCATCGGTGGGCGTGTGGCCGTGCACGACGACGCGGCCGTGGAAGTCGGTGGAGCCGAGGAAGGGCTCGCGGATCCAGATGAGGTCTCGCGGTGCCTGCTGGTGCAGAGGCACGCCCGGCCGGACGCCCGCGTGGCAGAAGAAGTAGCCGCCGACCTCAAGGCTCAGCGGCAGGGTCTCGAGGAAGTGGCGGTGACGCGAGGGCAGGTGGGCGTCGAAGGCGGCAACGAGGTGGTCGGGATGGCCGAGCAGGGCCGGGCTCGTCGGGTCGACGCCGTAGGAGGCCATCGTCTCGAGGCCGCCATAGCGCAGGAACACCTCGGCGTCGTCGCCGCCGGAGATGAACTGCAGGAGGCAGTCCTCGTGGTTGCCCTTCAGGCAGACGATCTCGTCGGCGGCGAGCCGCGGCGTCAGCAGCCGCTCGATGACGTCGTGGGTGCGCGGGCCGCGGTCGACATAGTCGCCGAGGTGGACGACGACGGAGCGCTGCGCCGGCCACGCCGAAAGGTCGGCGGCGATGGCGTCGTGCAGCGCCTCGAGCAGGTCGAAGCGGCCGTGCACGTCGCCGATGGCGTAGACGCGCGTCCCGGCGTCGAGCAGCGACACGCGCCGGCCGTCGTCAGCGCTTGGCGCGCAGCGCGAGGCCGAACGAGATCCAGGCGACGCCCTGGAAAATCAGGTCGATGCCGAGGATCATGCCGATCAGCCAGATCGAATTGATCGGCCAGCCTACCCCGATGAGGATGCCAAACAGCACCGTGAAGACGCCGGCGGCGACCATCCAGCCCCAGCCTTCGCCGGGCCTCGCATCGAAGCCGGCGATGACACGCAGGACACCAACGGCGAACAGCACGGCGGCGAGCATCAGCGTAAAGCCGGCCGCGGCCAGCGCCGGGTCGACGAGGGCGATGACGCCGGCAGCGGCATAGAGAAGGCCGCTCAGCAGCCAGTAGATCGTCTTGCCCCAGGTCTTGGCGCCGAAGGCCTGGACGATCTCGACGACGCCGGCGACGATCAGCATGACGCCGGTCACCACCATGACGGCGACGGTGGCCGCGAACAGGTTGCCGAGCGCGATCATGCCGAAGATGATCATGAAGACGCCCGCGGCGACGAACCACCCCCACTTCTTGCGGATCTCGACGAGCTTGGCGCCCAGCGGCGTGCCGGACGGCATCGGAGTGGCCATCGGGATATCCTGTTCTTCGGTTGGCGCCCGGTCGCGAGGCGACTCGCGGGCTCGCAGTCGGCGTCCGCAGACTAGCGCGACGGGCGGGTGGCGGGAAACGGGATTGCGGCCGGCGCACGGCGGCGGAGGTGCGGCACGTCGGCCGGCCGGCGTCGCCGGGAGGCGTCGCAGGGACGGCCTTTCCAGAGTGGCGGTTGCCTGCGGGACGCCGGACGCCTATCGCTCGACGGAGCCAGGGAGCGTGAGGAGCCGGCGATGAACGCGAGGGCGGAGACGGACGAGATCGTCCCGGCACGCAAGCTCAAGGGACGGGTCGTGGCGCTGTTCGCCACCACCAATCCGGACCATTTCGAGACGGCGCCGGTCGACCGTCTGGCGCTCGGCCTCGACGGCATCGCCGGCGACCGACACGGCGGCTTCGAGCGCCGCTCCAGCGGCCGCGAGCCCTGGTATCCGCGCGGTACGCCGATCCGCAACGGCCGGCACCTGTCGATCCTGTCGGTGGAGGATCTCGCCGAGATCGCCCGCCGCCTCGAGGTGCCGGCGGTCGATGCGGCCAGCATCGGGGCGAATCTGGTGCTCGAGGGCATCCCGCGGCTGACGATGCTGCCGCGCGGCACACGACTTTCGATCGGGCCGGTGGCGGCGCTGAACGTCGACGACCAGAACGCGCCGTGCCGGGTCGCCGGCCGCAGCCTGGCGAAGCACCTCGGCCGTCCAGACATCGAGCTCAGCTTCGCGAAGGTGGCACAGCGCCTGCGTGGCGTTGTCGCCGCTGTCGACCGGGCCGGGGAGATCGCCGTCAGCGACGAGATCGTGGCGCACTTGCCCGAGCAGTGGATCTACCGAACCTGAGCGTCCTGGCGCTCAGTCGAAGGCGGCGTCGGCGATGGCGTCGACGCTCGGAACGTAGGGTTTGACGTCGAGGAGCGGCGTGCCGTCGAGACAGTCGAGCATGCCGATCTCGAGCTGACCCGAGTCGAGGTCGAGCGAGAGGAGCGGCACCACGCCCATCGCGATGGGATTCGGACGTGCCGGCGAGCGCAGCGAGAAGACACCGCGCGGACCGCCGGCATGGCGCGGGATCTGAACGATGACGTCGCGGCGGGAGCGGTCCATCCAGTAGAGCACGACGAGGTGGCTGACGCCCGCGAGGCCCGCGAGCCCCGGTCGGTAGGCCGCCTCGATCTCGAGGCTCGCGGTCGCGTCGGCCGCCCGCGCAGTACGAACGTTCTTCGGGCAGTCCGCCAGCGTGCGCCACGGCGTGCGGACACGGCCGATGAAGACGACCCGGGCGTCGCCTGGCAGGGCGCCGGGATCGGGCGTGATCGTTAGTTCGCCGGGCCGGACGCCGCCGCGCTCCATCGTTCCGCCTCGTCGATTCCGCCAGGGGAGGTGTGTGGCGTGTGGGTAACAACTCTTTCATGGTGATCGGGGAATGTCACGAATGGAGACCTTGGGGCTTTGCCGGGAGGCGGGCGTGTTCTAGGTCTTTCGGTGGTTCGCGTGGCGGGGCCCCTCTCGGCTCGCTCCCGGTGTTTGCGTGTGAGGTCGGAATGGCGGTTTGGTCTGGCTGGCGAGGAGGGGCAGGCCTGCTGCTCGCGGCGGCGATCTCGGTTCCCGCCGTCGCCCAGGAAACGACACCGGTCCAGACGGAAACGCCGGCTCAGCCGAACTACGGGGCGCCCGACGCGCCGCTGACGTCGCCGGAATCGAGCTCGACCTGGATCGTCACCGTGAAGGCGACCGGCAATGTTTCGCCGGACTTCCTCGGCGCCAAGACCTACACCCCGATCGGTTTTCCGCTGTTCTCGTTCCGCAAGGCCGACACGCCGGAGGGCTTCTCGGCCGCCGACGACGGCATCGACTTCTCGCTCTACGGCAACGAGTACTTCAACCTCGGCCCCGTCGCCCGCTACCGGTCCGGCCGCTACAACGGCTCCGACAAGAAGCTGCGCGGGCTGAAGTCCATCCCGTGGACGGTGGAGGTCGGCGGCTATGTCGAGGTTTGGCCGACCGACTGGCTGCGCGGCCGCGTTGAGGTCCGCCATGGCCTGAACGGTGCGAGCGGCGTCGTCGCCGACCTCGCCGTCGACGCGGTCTACAAGCAGGACAAGTGGACGATCGCCGCCGGTCCGCGCCTGACGCTGGCGACCCAGGACTTCATGCAGATGTATTTCGGCGTGACGCCGCGCGAAGCGGCGCGGAGCACGCGCGTCGGCCGCTACAAGCCGTCTGGTGGCATCGTCTCGGCCGGCGTGCTGGCGGGCGCCGGCTACCAGTGGGACGAGAACTGGACCGTGTCGCTCTACGGCCAGTACGACCGCCTCGTCGACCAGGCCGCCAACAGCCCGATCGTCAAGAACATCGGCTCCGCCAACCAGTTCGGCGTCGGCGCCACGATCGGCTACTCGTTCCCCGTCAAGTACTGAAGCGTCCGGGCTGGTCGATGCCCGCCCGCCCCGGCGTCGGTCGAGGCCCCGCTCGCCCATATCGAGGCGGTCGGGCCGGGTGCTAACGTGCCGCCGCCGGAGGCTTCTCCCGGCCCGAGCACCGATGGGGTCAAAGCGTGCCGAAGACGGTCCTGTTCGTCCGCAACTTCAATTCCTTCCGCGGCGGGCACCTGAAGATCATCGAGTGTCTCGAGCACGTCCGCTCGTCGCCCGCCTACAGCGCCCGCCTTTACGTCACGCCGGAGAGCAGCGCCGACCACCCTTGGAAGGACCATCCGAGCCTCGTCTCCGAGCTCGCCCTCGACGAGGCCGACGTGCTGGTGCTCGGCGGCAGCGCGTGGCGCTTTGTGCCGGAGGGCATCGAGGAGACGGTGCCGGTCGTCAATCTCGTCCAGGGCATGCGCCACGCCGACAGCGGACACCGCAAGCACGCCTACCTGCAGCGACGCGCGCTGCGGCTCTGCGTCAGCGATGAGGTCAAGGCCGAGATCGAGGCGACCGGTCTCGTCAACGGACCCGTGCGCGTCATGGCGACGGCCCTCGACGCCGGCGCGTTCCCGGAGCCTTCGCCCCCGAACGGCAAGGTCTTCATCGCCGGACAGAAGGCCCGGACCATCGCCGCCGACGTGGCGCGGCTGCTCACGGAAGCGGGCGTCGAGGTGGACTGCGCCATAGAGCGCTGCCCGCGCGAGGAGTTCCTCTCCCGCATGGCGGCGGCCGAGATCGCGGTGGTGCTGCCGCTGAAGCGCGAGGGCTTCTTCCTGCCGGCGCTCGAGGCGATGCTGCTGCAGCGCGCGGTGGTCTGCCCCGACTGCGTCGGCAATCGCGGCTTCTGCATCGATGGCGAGACATGCCTCGTCCCCGACTACGACGCGCCGTCGGTGGCGGTCGCCGTGCAGCGCCTCATCGCCGACGCGCCGCTGCGCGAAACGGTGCGGCAGGGCGGCCGGCGCGCCGCACTCGCCCGGTCGGTCGAGCGGGAGCGGCTCGACTTCCTGTCGGCGCTGAACAGCCTCGCCCCGCGCAACATCATCATCACCGGGCTGCCGCGCTCCGGCACGACGCTCAGCTGCCATCTCCTCAACAAGCTCCAGAACGTCGTCGCCCTGCACGAGCCGATGCCGATCCGCCGCCTGAAGGGGCTCGACGAGGAGCGCTTCGTGCAGGACACGGTGGCCTTCTTCGAGCGCCAGCGCCGCATGATCCGCGAGGAGGGCGTCGCCTCGAGCAAGACGCAGGACGGCAAGGTGCCGATGAACCCGCTGGCCGACAAGGACGCCGACGGCGTCCGCCAGCGCCAGCTCAACGGCAAGAGGCTGGAGATCACCAACGTCACCTCGGACAGTTTCGATCTCGGCATCAAGCATCCGACACTGTTTACGGCGCGGCTGCATCAGCTCAGGCCGCATTTCGACTGCTACGCGCTCGTACGCAATCCGCTGTCGGTACTGTTGTCGTGGCGCGACAGCGGCATGCCGATCGCGAGCGGCAAGAGCGGCGCGATCGAGACGCTGCACCCCGACTTCGCCGAAAGGCTGGCGGCGATGACGGATGTCGTCGACCGCCAGATCGCGCTCATCGACTTCTTCTTCGCGCAGTACCGCGACCACATCCCGGCGAACGTCATCAA
>CALRZT010000034.1:0-21882 GCA_943372725.1 Pseudoxanthobacter soli DSM 19599 | reverse complement strand
GGCGGCCGGCGTCAGTCCCCAGACGGTGCTGCGCCTCACCGCCCGGCTCGGCTTCGAGGGCTACCGCGACCTGCAGGACGCGCTCCGGCGCGAACTCGCCACCGGCGCCCAGACGCCGCTCGCCCGCCTCGCCGCGAGCGGCCCGGTGGCGGCGGACAGCGACTGGCTCGATGCCTTCGGGCGGCAGGTCTGCCGCAATGTCGAGGGCACCTTCGGCGGCGTGCTGCGCACCGAGTTCGAGGCGGCCGCCGTGGCGCTTGCCGACCGCAAGCGGACGGTCGCGGTCATCGGTGGACGCTTCACGCACTCGCTCGCGGGGCTGCTGGTGCGGCACCTGTCCATCGTGCGCGAGGACGTGCACGAGATCACCGGCCCGACGATCGCCTGGTCGGACCGTCTGATCGACGTCGGCCGCCGCACCGTCATCGTCGCCTACGACATCCGCCGCTACCAGGCCGACGTGCTGCGCTTCCTCGCCGCCGCCGCTGACCAGCGCGCCACCATCGTGCTGTTCACCGACGATCCGATGGCCCCCGGCTGCCGTTTCGCCTCGCATTCCCTGATCGCCCCCGTGAAGAGCCGCGGGGCCTGGGACTCCCTCTCGGCGCTGCTGGCACTGTCCGAGGCACTGATGGCGCGCACCACCGACCTGATCGGCGAGGAAGCGGCGGAACGGCTGGCACGCCTCGAACAGCTGCGGGCGCGGATGATCGACCCGACCGCCTGAAACACGTCACGCGAGCCCGGCCGACGCGGCCATCTCCCGCCAGAGCGCCATGGAACGGCGCCGAGGCGGCCGGTCGAGGTCGAGCCAGGGCTTCTGCGCGCCCGGATAGTGCAGGATGCGGACGTGGGAGAGGATGCCGTCGGCCACCGGTTGCGGCAGACGCTTCAGATAGCTCTCGTGGAAGTTCCACGCCGGCTCGACGAGAGCGAGCGAGCCCGGCCGCCTGGCGAAGAACGAGGTCAGGTGCGATTGCTCGTTGACCAGAAGCTTCCGTGACGCGTGGTCGACGAGGGCGCGGCGGACGTCGTCCTCGAGCAGCGGCCGGCGCACGACCATGACGCCGCTGTTGAGGCGGCCGGGGAGCGGTGCGGTTCCCGTGACGAGCCCTTCGAGACGGTCGGCGAGGATCGCTGCGGGCACCGGACCGGTGTCGTCGCGGGCGAGCGAGCGCGGGAACTGCGGTCCGCCGACCAGCTGGGCGTCCGGCGCGCGCGTCAGCAGCGGCTCGACTGGACCAAACGCGATCATGTCGGCGTCGAGGAAGAGCACCTGGTCGACGCCAGCGGGCTGGAACACCGCCCATTTCAGGAACGTGCCGCGGTTCCAGTCGGCCCGCTCCGGTCGGCGGACGCGCTCGCGCGCCAGGTATTCGAGCGTCTCGGCGAGAGCCCCGGAGACCAGGAAGAAGCGGTCGGTCGCCGCCCGCACGAAGGGATCGTCGAGGAGCGTCGCGTCGGTCGAGTAGACGAAGATCGGCAGGTCGACGAGCGTGCCGGCCTTCGCCAGCGAGGCGAGCATCACCTTGAAGGGCAGCCGGTAGCCGGCGTCGAAGGCGAAGGCCAGCGCCGTGGACGGCGCCGCGGCAGCGGGCTCGGCGGCAGAGGGTTCGCCGGCCGTGAGCTCCGGCAGCAGCCCGTCCCGAACGAGTGTGGCGATGGACACTGCGGGGCCTCGGATGCGCGGGCGGCGTCAATCGCTCGATAGCACGAGGTTGCGCACGATCGGATAGATCTGGCCCGCCCATTTGCGTCCGCTGAAGACGCCGTAGTGGCCGACACCCGCCTGCAGGTGGTGGCGCTTGCGGTAGGGCCGCAGGCTGGCGCAGAAGTCGTGGGCGGCAAGCGTCTGGCCGACGGAGCAGATGTCGTCGCGCTCGCCCTCGACCGTCAAGAGCGCCGTGCGGCGGATCGCCTTCGGATCGACGCGCCGGCCGCGCCACTCGAGCGTGCCCCTGGCGAGGGCGGCATCCTGGAAAACGAGCTTCACCGTCTCCAGGAAGAACTCCGCCGCGAGGTCGAGGACCGCGAAGTACTCGTCGTAGAAGGCGCGCACCTGCTCGACCTTCTCTGTATCGCCCGCGACGATGCGGTGGAACAGATCGACGTGCGCCTTCAGATGGCGGTCGGCGTTCATGCTCATGAATGCCGTCAGCTGCACGAAGCCCGGATAGACCCGCCGGCCCGCCCCCTGGTGCCACATCGGCACGGTGGCGATGAGGTTGCGCTCGAACCACTCGATAGGCTTGCCGGTGGCGAGCTTGTTCACCTCCGACGGACTGACGCGGGTGTCGACCGGCCCCGCCATCAGCGTCATCGAACGCGGCTGCGCCGGGTTGTCGTCCTCGGCCATGACGGCGACGGCGGCGAGCGCGTGCACGCACGGCTGGCAGACGGCGAGCAGGTGCGCACCCGGCCCGATCGCCTCGAGGAAGCTGATGACGTGGTCGACGTACTCGTCGAAGCCGAACGGGCCCGCCGACAGCGGCACGTCGCGGGCATTGTGCCAGTCGGTGACGTAGACGTCGTTGTCGGGCAACAGCACTTCGATGGTGTTGCGCAGCAGCGTGGCGAAATGGCCGGACAGCGGTGCGATCACCAGCATCCGCGGCTGCGGGGCATCGACATCCTTGGCGAAGTGGACGAGCGTCGCGAACGGTGTGCGGGCGGCGATCTGCTCGACCACCGGCACCGTGCGGTTGCCGACGGTGGTCGCCGCGATGCCGAAGGCCGGGCGGCTGTGGGTGAGGCGGGTCTGGGAGAAAACGTCGAAGGCGGCGGCGGCGTTGTCGAGCGGCAAGGGGATCGGCCAGCCGCCGAACCAGCCGCGCAGCGACGCGGCGGCGATCGCTGCCGAAGCCTGCAGCGGCCGCATGGCATCGCTGCGAGCCTGGTAGGCCTGGTAGATCATCCCGGCTCCCCCACGCCGGCGGCACGATGTCCCTGCCGCCCGGCAAGCGAAGGCTAGTGCATATTTTATTGCAGTGCGAGATAGTCGTTGCGACGGCGGGGGCGGCCCGGCGCTTGCATCGCGCAAGGCGCGCGGCGAACCGCGGCATCGCCACTGACGGCGGCGGCCGGCGAGGGGGCAGACGACGATGGCGAAGGCCACCCTGACCATCAGCAGCAAGAACTATTCGTCCTGGTCCCTGCGCGGCTGGCTGATCTGCCGGATGGCGGGGCTCGAGTTCGACGAGATCCTGCAGAGCCACGACGACCCGTCGACGCGCGCCGAACTGCTGCTGCTGTCGCCGTCGTTCCTGGTGCCGTGCCTTCGGCACGAGGGCATCACCGTGTGGGATACGCTGGCGATCGCCGAGTACCTCAACGAGCGTCTCCCGGGCTCATCGCTGCTGCCGAAGGATCTCGCCGCCCGGACGCGCTGCCGCTCGATCTGCGGCGAGATGCACTCCGGCTTCTCGGCCCTGCGCTCGGCCCTGCCGATGAACATCAAGGCCCATCACAAGGGCTTCAAGGTCTGGGCCGGCGCCCAGGCCGACGTCGACCGCATCGTGGCGATCTGGCGCGAGTGCCTCGACACCCACGGCGGGCCGTTCCTGTTCGGCGCCGTGCCGTCGCTGGCCGACGCCATGTACGCGCCGGTCTGCTTCCGCTTCTCGACCTACGACGTGAAGCTCGACAAGGCCTGCAAGGCCTATGTGGCGCGCATCCTGGCGCTGCCGGACGTCGTCGCGTGGGCGGAGGCCGCGAAACTGGAGCCGGACGAACTGGAAGAACTCGACGTCGAATTCTGAGCCACGTCAGGCGGCGGGCGTCGTCCAGCCGATCTCGGCGAGGATCTCCTGCGTGTGGGCGCCAAGCGCCGGGCTGCCGCGCGGCGCCACCTGGCCGACCCCGTCGAGGACCACCGGCGTGCGCACGCCGGGGATGACACCACCGGCCGCAGCCTCGTCAGCGAGACTCACCTGCATGCCGCGATGGCGCACCTGCGGATCGTCGAAGACATCCGCCACCGAGTTGATCGGACCGGCCGGAACCCCGGCTGCCTCCAGCCCCGCAAGAAGGGCGTCGCGCGTCCACGGGGCGATGAGCTCGGCGACGATCGGCACCAGCCGCTCGCGGTTGGAGACGCGGCCCGGGTTGGTTCGGAAATCGGGGTCCTCCGCGAGCTCCGGCAGGCCGAGCAGCACGCAGAGTTTTCGGAATTGCCCATCGTTGCCGACGGCGACGACGAGGTGACCGTCGGCGACCGCGAACACCTGATAGGGCACGAGGTTCGGATGGGCGTTGCCGAGGCGGCGCGGCGCCGTGCCGGAGGCGAGGTAGTTCATCGCCTGGTTCGCCAGCACCGCCGTCTGCGAATCGAGCAGGCTCATGTCGACGTGGCCACCTTCACCCGTCACAGCCCGGCGCTGCAGGGCGGCGAGGATGCCGACTACCGAATAGACGCCGGTGAAGATGTCGGCGACGGCGACGCCGACCTTCATCGGCTCGCCCTCGGGGGCGCCGGTGAGGTCCATCAGGCCGCCCATGGCCTGGATCATGTAGTCGTAGCCGGCGCGCTTGGCGTAGGGGCCGTCCTGGCCGAAGCCGGTGATCGAGCAGTAGATCAGGCGCGGGTTGATCGCCTTCAGGGACGCGTAGTCCAGCCCGAAGCGGGCGAGGCCGCCGACCTTGAAGTTCTCGATCAGCACGTCCGCCTGGGCGGCCAGGCGGCGGACGATCTCGCGGCCCTCGTCGGTCTCGAAGTCGACGGCGATCGAGCGCTTGCCGCGGTTCGTCGAATGGAAGTAGGCGGCGCCGAGGTCGCCGTCGGTGCCTGCGACGAAGGGAGGGCCCCAGCTGCGGGTGTCGTCGCCCACCTCCGGCCGCTCCACCTTCACCACGTCGGCGCCGAGGTCGGCGAGCGTCTGCCCGGCCCAGGGCCCGGCGAGGATCCGGGCGAGCTCGAGAACGCGGAGGCCGGCGAGGGGTGGCGTCATGGAACACTCTTCCTCGGGTTGAAGGCGGCGAAGTTGGGGCCGCCGCACCCTTAGCCGATCAATTCAGTGTTTTCACCAACTCCCCAACAGTGAAGCCCCGGGCAAGCCCCGGCGTGCTACGCCTCGTGACGGGACGGGGGGTGCACACGGCCGGATACTGTCCGGTCGCTCGGAGAGGGGCGATCTCCATGGCACTCGAGGTGGCGGCCGCGCGGCAGGCGCGGATCGCGTTTCAACGCTTCGGCCTCGGCCCGAAGCCAGGTGGCCCGCAACGAATCGGGACTGACCCGAAGGCGGCCTTGCTCGACGAACTCGACCGCCCGAACGCGGCGCTGATCACCTCCGGCTCACTGCCGGGTTATCGCGAGGCCTGTGCGGACAGCCAGCGCGATTTCGCGCTCCCCTACGAGGTTTTCCAGCAGGAACGCCGGGCGCGGCTCGTCCAGGCGCTGAAGCCGGAGATCGGGTTGCTCGAGCGGCTGGTGACGTTCTGGAGCAACCACTTCTCGATGACCGTGTGGAAGGATCAGGCGATCCTCGGCACGATCGGCCAGCTCGAGCGCGACGTCATCCGGCCGAACGTGCTCGGCTCCTTCACCCAGATGCTCCTCGGCGTCATGCGCCACCCGGCAATGATCGCCTATCTCGATAACGACGATTCTATCGGCCCGCGCTCGCCGATCGGCAAGTCGTGGGGTGCCGGCTTCAACGAGAACCTCGCCCGCGAGATTCTCGAGCTGCACACGATGGGCGTCGGCGGCGGCTACACGGAAGCCGACGTGACGGCCTTCGCCCGCATCCTGACCGGCTGGTCCTATGTGCGCGGCTGGGAGGCCGACAACGAGTGGAACGGCGGCAACGACGAGAACCGCGGCCAGTTCATCTTCCGCGCCGACTGGCACGAGCCGGGCGGCATCGACCTGATGGGCAAGCGCTACCCGGCCGCCGGCCAGGACCAGGGCGAGGGGGTGCTGCGCGACCTCGCCGTGCATCCGAAGACGGCTGAACATCTCGCCTTCAAGCTCGTGCTGCACTTCCTCACCGACGAGCCGACGGAGGCGATGGTGGCGCCGGTCGCCGACGCGTTCCTCTCCTCGGGCGGCGATCTCGGGGCGACGACGCGGGCGCTCGTCGATCTGCCGGAAGCGTGGTCGCTGCCGCTGAAGAAGCTGCGGACCCCCTACGAACTCGCCCTCGCGCAGTACCGCGCCACCGGCACCGACGTGCCCGAGCCAGACGACTTCTGGACCTTCACAGAGCCGATGCGGGCGCTCGACAACCTGCCGTGGGAGTACGGCCCACCCGACGGCTATCCGGACGAGACGGCGGCCTGGCTGAACCCGGACGCGATGCGCGTGCGGCTCGATACGTCGCTCCTGTTCGTGGACATGTTCGGCGAGGACGACTGGCCGGTGCCCGGCGACCTCGCGCGCGATCTGTTCGACAGCGCCCTGTCGCAGCCTTCGAAGGTGGCGCTGCGCAAGCCGGCCGACAATCGCGCCGCGATGGCGCTCCTGTTGATGCTGCCCGAATTCCAGCGGAGGTGACGATGCGCGATCCGAACGATCTGCGACGGGCCGCAGCCGAGGGCTGTGCCGAGTCGCGCCTGCTCATCACCCGCCGCGCCATGCTGGGCGTCACCGCCGGCCTGTTCTCGGCGGCCTATCTGCCGCGGGACGCGATGGCCGCCGACGGCGACGCCCGTCTGCTCGTGGTCGTGCTGCGCGGCGGTACCGACGGGCTCTCGGTGGTGGTGCCGACGGGCGACCGCGACTACGCGCGGCTGCGCGGGGACATCGCCATCCCGACATCGGCGACGATCAAGCTAGACAGCGATTTCGGCCTGCATCCGGCGTTGAAGACCTTCGGCAAGCTGTTCGCCAGGAACGAGGCGGCCGTCGTTCATGCCACCTGTGTGCCGCTGCGCAACCGCTCGCACTTCGATTGCCAGGACAATCTCGAGAACGGCCTGCCGGGCATCGGCGCCGTCAACTCCACTGGCTGGCTCAACCGACTGCTGTCGGCGCTGCCGAGCGGCGATCCGGTGGTGAAGCGCGGCGCCATCCAGGTGGGCGAGGCGCCGCTCATCCTGCGCGGGCCGGCGCCGGTGCTCGGCTGGTCGCCGACGTGGTTCTCGCCCGCCGGCCGCGACATCCGCCGGCCGCTGCTCTCCGTCTATGACGAGATCGACCGGCCGCTCTACTCGGCGCTGACCCGCGGCATCGAGGCAAACAATCTCGCCTTGAAGTCGGACGCCTCCGACGACGCCGACGTCAGTGCACTCCGCAAGGGCTTCCGCGGCGCCGGCCACCTGCTCGCCGAGGCAAGCGGGCCGCGCATCGCGGTCCTCTCCGTCGGAAACTGGGACACGCATTCCGGCCAGGGCGCCGCCGAGGGCTTCCTCGCCGACCGTCTGGCGGAACTCGACGAGGCGATCGCGGACTTCCGCAAGGCGGTCGGTTCCGCCTGGAAGAAGACGGTGGTGATCTGCGCCACCGAGTTCGGCCGCACGGCGCGCGTCAACGGCGACAGTGGCACCGACCACGGCGTCGGCACCGTCGCGCTGCTCGCCGGTGGCGCGGTGGCCGGCGGCAAGGTCTACGGCGACTGGCCGGGGCTCGCCCCGAGCAAGCTCTTCGAGGACAGCGACCTAAAGGCGACGACGGACTTGCGCGCCGTCTTCAAGGGCGTGCTGCGGGGCCACCTCGACGTGCCCGCCGGGATGCTCGACAAGTCGATCTTCCCGGAATCCGCCAAGATCACGCCGCTGACGACACTCGTTGCCGGCGATGACCGCCAACGCACGTCGAGTGCGGCGGAGACGGGGCGCCCGGTTCGCCAGCGTCCGCTGCCGCCGATTGCGCGCTATCGCGCGAAGCAGGCCGGCGCATCGCTCTGAAGCCGACCGGCGGGGTCAGGGCGCCCCGCCTCGCGGGGTGGGGCGCTCAGTCGAGCAGGGCGTCGAGGCCGCGGGTTAGGCCGGAGCGGGTGCCGACCTTGCGGGCGGCCAGCAGCGTGCCGGCGACGTAGGGAGAGGCTGACGAGCCGGCGTCGTGGCGGATCGTCAGCCGCTCGTCCGGCGCGCCGAACACCGCCTCGCACGACAGCACGAACGACGGCAGCCTGAGCGAATGCACCTGCACCGGCGTCGGATGACCGACCGCCGCGCCGCGTGTCGCCGGCAGGCCGGAGAGCTCCGCCACCGGCTTAGAGGTCGCCGCCTGCCGGGCGGCCGCCAGCATCTCGGCGAGTTCGCGGGCGGTGCCCGACGGCGTGTCGGGCTTCTTGGCCGAGGCGTAGTCGATGATCTCGACGTCGGCGACGTATTTCGCCGCCTCCAGCGTGAACCGCCGCAGCAGCGTCGCCGTGATCGAGAAGTTGCCGGCGGCGACGACGCCACGGCCGAGCGTCACCGCGGCGTCGTGGATCTCGGCATAGTCGTCGGCGCCGAGGCCGGACGTGCCGACGACAACGTGGCGGCCGGCGGCCAGCGCCGCGAGCACGTGTCCCTTGACGACGTTCGGCTTCGAATAATCGACGACGACGTCGGACGGCACCGCCAGCGCCTCCTCCAGCGTCGCGACGATGGTGACGCCGACCGGGTCGAGCCCGGCCGCCTCGCCGGCATCTCGGCCGGCGGCGGTGCGGGCCACGGCGCTCGCAAGCGTCAGGTCACCGGCGGTGGTGATCGCCGCCACCAGCGCCTTGCCGACCCAGCCGGTGGCGCCGACCAGAGTGATGCGGACCATGGTCGGCTCCTCGTTTCGTTTGCCGGCTTATATGACGGCTTCGTTCAGAAGAACGCCTGGATGCCGGTCTGGGCGCGGCCGAGGATGAGGGCGTGCACGTCGTGGGTACCCTCGTAGGTGTTGACCGTCTCGAGGTTCACCATGTGGCGGATGACGTGGTACTCGCCGGAGATGCCGTTGCCGCCGTGCATGTCGCGCGACATCCGGGCGACGTCGAGCGCCTTGCCGCAGTTGTTGCGCTTCACGAGCGAGATCGCCTCCGGCAGCACGCTGCCCTCGTCCATCAGCCGGCCGACGCGCAGCGCGCCCTGCAGGCCGAGGGCAATTTCGGTCTGCATGTCGGCGAGCTTCTTCTGGATCAGCTGGTTTGCCGCGAGCGGCCGGCCGAACTGCTTGCGGTCGAGGGTGTAGTTGCGCGCCGCGTGCCAGCAGAATTCGGCTGCCCCCATGGCGCCCCAGGCGATGCCGTAGCGGGCGCGGTTGAGGCAGCCGAACGGGCCCTTCAGCCCGGAGACGTTCGGCAGCAGGTTCTCCTCCGGCACGATGACGCCGTCCATGACGATCTCGCCGGTGATCGAGGCCCGCAGCGACACCTTGTTCTCGATCTTTGGCGCCGTCAGGCCCTTCATGCCCTTTTCGAGGATGAAGCCGCGGATGGCGCCGCCGTGCGCCTCCGACTTCGCCCAGACGATGAAGACGTCGGCGATCGGGGCGTTGGTGATCCAGATCTTCGAACCGGTGAGGCGGTAGCCGTCCGACACCTTCTCGGCGCGGGTGCGCATCGAACCGGGGTCGGAGCCGTGGTCGGGCTCGGTGAGGCCGAAGCAGCCGACCCACTCGCCGGTCGCGAGCTTCGGCAGGTAGCGCTTGCGCTGCGTCTCGTCGCCATAGGCGTAGATCGGGTGCATGACGAGGGAGGACTGCACGCTCATCGCCGAGCGGTAGCCCGAATCGACCCGCTCGACCTCGCGCGCGACCAGCCCGTAGACGACATAGGAGGCGTCGGCGCCGCCGTACTCCTCCGGGATCGTCGAGCCGAGCAGGCCCAGCGAACCGAGCTCCGTCATGATCTCGCGGTCGAAGCGCTCCTCGGCGAAGGCCGACAGCACGCGCGGCTGCAGCTTCTCCTGGGCGTAGTCGCGCGCGGCGTCGCGCACCATCCGCTCGTCCTCGGTGAGCTGCGCCTCCAGCAGGAACGGATCCTCCCAGACGAAGGAGGCGGACGCGGAGGCGGGGTGACCGGTCTTCTGGGCGGGTGCGGACATCGAACGGATTCCTCGAAAGCGCGGGCACGGCGGGCGTGCCAAACTGCCGGCACATTCGCGCAAGGGGGCGCGGGGGGCAAGGTTCGCGCTTGCGCTCGGGCGCCGCAGCATCGACCTTGTCGCCCGCGGCGGGAACCGCGCCGTGCCGCGGGCCTTATCGCAAGATGGGGCCGTCCGCCGCGAAACCAAGATCGCGGTACCGAGTTCGGGCCGGGAGGGGCCATGCAGCCGACAACGTCCGTCGTCGCCGACATCGGCGGCACCAACGCCCGCTTCGCCTGGCTCGACGCCGCCGGCCAGCCGTTCGGCGTGAAGGTCCTGCCGGTGCGGGACTATCTCGGCATCGCCGAGGCCTTCCTCGCCTTCACCGAAGGCGTTCCGGTCGAGCAGGCCTCCATCGCGGTCGCCTGTCCGGTGAACGAGGACCTGATCAAGCTCACCAACTCGCCGTGGGTATTTTCAAAGAGTGCCACCAAGGAGCGCCTCGCGCTCGCCCGCTTCGATGTCATCAACGACTTCACCGCCCAGGCCCTGGCGCTGCCGCGCCTGACCGGCGCCGACATTGTGCCCGTCGGCCCGGCGATGCCGGTCAGGGCAACCGAGCCGCTGGCCGTCGTTGGCCCCGGTACCGGCCTCGGCGTCGGCGGCCTGCTGCCGATCGGGCCGGGTCGCTGGGTGCCGATCTCGGGGGAGGGCGGCCACGTGTCCTTCGGCCCCGTCGACGCGCTGGAGCGCGAGGTGCTGTCCCGGCTGTCGCAACGCTACGATCGCGTCTCGACCGAGCGCATCCTGTCCGGCGCCGGCCTCGTGCTGCTCCACCAGACGCTGGAAGAGATCGAGGGTCGCCCTGACGATGGGCTGACCGACGCCGCCGCGATCACCGCCGCAGGCCTCGCCGCCGACGGGCCGGCCCGCACGACGCTGCTGCGCTTCCTGGCGATCCTCGGCTCCGTCGCCGGCGACGTGGCACTGACGCTGGGCGCCACCGGCGGCACCTTCATCGGCGGCGGCATCACGCCCCGCCTGTTGCCACTCGTGCCCGAAAGCCAATTGCTCGACCGTTTCCACGACAAGGGTCGCGTCGGCCGCATGCTGAAGGACGCGCCCCTCAACGTCGTCGTGGCGCCGTGGGCGGCATTGCACGGGGCGGCAGCAAGGCTGGACCACCCGGCTCCGGGGTAAGATTTCGCCATGCGCAGGGTTCCGCCAGCGTGCTTCGGCCAGCTCTGCCGTGGCCTCCATCAGGATGTTATGTTGGAGGTAGACGACCCGGCGAAGCTTGCCGCCGTCGCCATTCGCGGCGTCCCGCCGGAACAGCGACCCGTCCTGCTGGCCTATCTGCAATCGACGCTGGCGAGCTCGACGCCTGCCGAGTTGAAGGGGCTGTTGAATCGCGCGAGCCCCGACATGCGTTTCACACCGAAGGGTGCCGTGGCCTTTCTGGCGGCCGTCGTCGCAGAACTAGCGGCCGAACGCCCGCGCTGAACAACCCGGCTCCCGCCTACTCCGCCGCCATCGCCTGTTCGTAGCTCGACGACAGCTCGAGCCATTCCTCCTCGGCGCGGCCGAGCGCGCGCACGGCGTCGGCGCGCTCCTTGGCGAGGCGGGTGCCGCGCTGCGGGTCGGCGGTGAAGGCGGCCGCGTCCGCCATCTGGGCGTCGAGGCGGGCGATCGTCGCCTGCAGCTTCTCGACCTTCTTCTCGGCCTCGGAGATCTGCTTCTTCAGGGGCGCGAGCTGGCCGCGGCGGTCGGCAGACGCCTTGCGGCGGGCCTGCGAGGTCTCGCCGTCGCGCCCGCCGCGGTTCTCGCGGGTGTTGCCGAGGACGAGGCGGCGGTAGTCCTCGAGGTCGCCGTCATAGGAGCGCACGCCGCCGTCGGCGACGATCCACAGCCGGTCGGCGGTCGATTCGACCAGATGCCGGTCGTGGCTGATCAGGATCACCGCACCTTCGAAGCCGTTCACCGCATCGACCAGCGCCGCGCGGCTGTCGACGTCGAGGTGATTGGTCGGCTCGTCGAGGATCATCAGGTTGGCGCCGCCGAGGGTGGCGAGCCCCATCAGCAGGCGCGCCTTCTCGCCGCCCGACAGGTCCTTCGCGGGCGTGTCCATGCGGTTGGTCGGCAGGCCGAAGCGGTCGACGGTGCCGCGGATCTGCGATTCGCCGAGGTGCGGCAGCCGCGCCCTGACGTGCTCGACCGCCGACTGCGCCGGGATCAGGTCGTCGAGCTGGTGCTGGGCGAAGAAGGCGACGCTGAGCTTCGGCGCCCGCATCATGTGGCCCGATAATGGCGGCAGCCGGCCGCCGATCAGCTTGGCGAACGTCGACTTGCCGTTGCCGTTCGAGCCGAGCAGCGCGATGCGGTCGTCGTCGTCGATCCGGAGCGACAGCCGCGACAGCACCGGCTTGTCCGGGGCGTAGCCGACCGAGACGCCATCGAGCGTGATGATCGGCGGGGCGAGGATCGCGGTCGGCTTCGGGAAGTGGAACGGCCGGACGTTGTCCTCCACCACCGCGGAGATGGTCGCCATCTTTTCGAGGCGCTTCATCCGCGACTGCGCCTGGCGCGCCTTCGAGGCCTTGGCGCGGAAGCGGTCGACGAAGGCCTGCAGGTGCTTGCGCTCGGCGATCTGCTTCTCGCGCGACTTCATCTGCAGGGCCTGCGCCTCGAGACGCTGGCGCTCGAACGAATCGTAGCCGCCGCGATAGGAGACGAGCTTGCCCTGGTCGAGGTGGACGATGGTGTCGACCGCCTTGTTGAGGAGGTCGCGGTCGTGGCTGATCAGCACGACGGCGTGCGGATAGCGGGCGAGATAGGTCTCGAGCCAGAGCGTGCCCTCGAGGTCGAGGTAGTTGGTCGGCTCGTCGAGGAGCAAAAGGTCCGGCGCCGAGAACAGCACGCCGGCGAGCGCCACGCGCATCCGCCAGCCGCCGGAGAACGACGAGCACGGCCGCGCCTGCGCGGCGGCATCGAAACCGAGGCCCGACAGGATTGCGGCGGCCCGCGCCTCGGCCGAATGGGACTCGATGTCGGCGAGCCGCACGTGGATTTCGGCGATGCGGTCGGGGTCCGTCGCGGTCTCGGCCTCGGCGAGGAGCGCGGTGCGCTCCTTGTCGGCCTCCAGCACCACCTCGACGAGCGACTGCTCGGTGCCCGGCGCCTCCTGCGCCACCTGGCCGATGCGGACGCCGCGGTTGATCGAGATCTCGCCGCCGTCGGGCGTGATCTCGCCGGTGATCAGCCGGAACAGCGTCGTCTTGCCGGCGCCGTTGCGGCCGACGAAGCCGATCTTGGTGCGCGCGGGCACGAGCAGGCTCGCCTTGTCGAGCAGCGTGCGGCCGGCGATGCGATAGGTGAGGTCTGAGATCGTGAGCATGACGGCGCTGATGTGCCCGCTTTCGACGCGAGAAACAATCGCTGCGCTGCAATGTGACCCATCGGCGGATTGCCGCGTGGTCGCGCCCGGCACTAGGATCACCCCGACGGGAACCGTCGTTCCACGGAGGGGATCAGGCCATGTGCGTTCCGGGCTGTCAGGAATTCATCACGCGCAAGCTGTCGCGGCGCGGTTTCTTCAAGGGCGTCGGCGGCCTCGGGGCGACGGCGGCGGCCGCCACCGTCTTCCAGGCCTCGGCCGTGCCGGCGCGGGCGGCCACCTTCACCAGGGCGGTCGACCTCACCCACGTGCTGGCGCCGGACTTCCCGACCTATCCCGGCGTCCCGGCGATCGAGATCAAGCCGAAATACGTCATCGACAAGGACGGCTACAACCTCAACATCTGGACGCTGGAAGAGCACGTCGGCACCCACATGGACGCGCCGCTGCACTTCTCCAAGGCCGACAGCGGCGCCCAGTCGGTGGCCGAGATCCCGGTCGGCTCGCTCGTCGTGCCGCTCTGCGTGATCGACGTGAAGGCGAAGGCGGCCGCCGATCCGAACTACATGGTGACGGTGGACGACATCGCCGCCTTCGAGGCGGCGAACGGCGCCATCCCCGCCGGCGCCTGCGTCGCCATGAACTCCGGCTGGTCGTCGAAGGTCGGCACGCCCGGCTTCCGCAACGCGGATGCGGCCGGCGCGATGAGCTTCCCCGGCTTCAGCAAGGCGGCGACCGACGCTCTGTCGGCGAAGAACGTCGTCGGCATCGCCGTCGACACGCTGTCGCTCGACCCGGGCAACTCGAAGGACTTCGCCGTCCACTATTCGTGGCTCCCCTCCGGCCACTGGGGCCTCGAGTGCGTCGCCAACCTCGACGACGTGCCGGCAACGGGGGCGACCCTGGTGGTCGGCGCGCCGAAGGTGAAGGACGGCACGGGTGGGCCAAGCCGGCTGATCGCGCTGGTCTGAGGGGGGGGAGGGGTGGGGCGGCCGCAGGTCGCCGCCCCCACTATCGCTTCCTTCGAGGCTACCGAGCATTCTATTGGGGAGGTGTGCGTGCGCCGCATCTTGTCAGTCGCTGCAGTGGTTGCATTCACACTCGTGGCTGGGCAGGCAAGCGCTCTCGATTGCTCATCCGGTAAGATCACCAGGAAGTTCGGCGGGACGCCATGGGTGATCTACGGGTGTAGTAGCGGTTTCGAAATGGCGATGGCCGATGCCACGGTAGATCTCAGCTCGGCGGCCATGATTTTTGTTTCGATTTACAACTCAGATAAAACTTTTAAAGTGATGTCGTTCGGCGGTAATAATGAGAAAGCGCGAAAGAAGGCGGAGGAAGCTGTGCGAGACATGTCATTTGATGACATGCAGGCGTTGATGAAAGAGGTGAGCGACTAAGCGCTATCCTGCTGCCGGTCGGACTTCGGTTGGATTGAGGAGGGTCAAGAGTGCGTAGCGTCGTTCTCGCGGTTGCCGTCGCACTGTCGCCCGCCTCCGTTGAAGCGGGCCCACGAGAAGACCTGCTCGCTCTCGCCCTCTTTGGTGCGCAGGTCCGGCTCGCGGACCAATATGGCGACCTTCGCTTCCGCCCTTGGGAGCGTATCGGGACGGGCTCGGCCTTCCGTCAAAGGAACCTCGACGGCACCCTCGCGCAGAAGGTCAGCGTTGTTGAAACATCGCACTGCATCTTTACGATGCGGATGGACCTTGGCCCCAAGAGTAATGCAAAATACATAATCGCCAACATGGACTTGACGAAGCCGTATACGCTCGGCGCACCGGAAGAGGGAGCGATGGGGAGCTTCGCCATCTTCCTCAATGGAGAGCCGGGGATTGCATGCCGAACGATCGAGTTCAAGGACCGGCCAACATACCAGAGCTGCAATACGGAAGAGAGTGAACTCGGAGAGGGCGTTGGAGGATTTGGGGAGGGAGCGTCTGAACTGGCGTTCGAGGCGCTGGAGCAAGTCATGACCAAGATGTGCCCCTCAGGGAAGCCATCATCGCGGTAGGGATGCCGGCCGACCGAACTGGAGCGCCTGCCCGCACCTTCGTTCGACTTCGCCGTCCATGGCATCCGGATCGTCTTGCCACGCTGTCCGGTTCGCGTGCTCAACCCCTCGATCCGTCATCGCCTGGCTTGACCGGGCGATCCATCCCACACACCAAATGCTTGTAGTCTCCGCGGCTTGGATGCCCCTGCCGTTTGTTCACACCGCGTCCAGCCGAGGACGCGATCGGCGCCTCAGCCAGAATGGATCGCCCGGTCAAGCCAGGCGATGACGGACGGGGAGTCGACGGCGTTGAGCACGGGCGAACCGGCATTGACCCGCCCGCCAGACGCCTGCAGAAACCGTGCAATGACAATTTTCTTCACCGCCGACACCCACTTCTCCCACGACTCCATCATCCGCTTCTGCGATCGCCCCTTCAGGGACACGCAGGACATGGACGAGGCGCTCGTCGCCAACTGGAACCGCCGTGTCGGACCGGACGACACGGTTTTCCACCTCGGTGACTTCTGCTGGCGGAAGGGAAACGGCCGATCGATTCTCGCGCAGCTGCGAGGACGCAAGCGCCTGATCATCGGCAATCACGATTCCAAAGAGATCGCCCAGGCAGACGACTGGGAAAGCGTCGGCCACTACCAGATGATCCGGCGCGAGCCCGGGGTCCATCCCGACCTCGTCCTGTTCCACTATCCGATCGAAGAGTGGGACAATGTTCGCCACGGCGCGGTTCACCTGCACGGCCACGTGCACGCCCGGTTGCCTCCGACCCGGCAGCGGCTCGATGTCGGCGTCGATTGCTGGGACTTCGCGCCAGTAAGCCTCGAGGAGGTGCTGGCAGCGGCTAAAGAACTTCCCGAGGGTGGCGAGTCGGGCCATCTTCTCGATAGAGCGTCCGACGGAAGGCCGGCAACCTAGGCAAGGGGTGAGCGTTTTGGACGAACTTGCCATTCGGGCGACTCTCGCGTTGGAACGCTACTCCTCCCTCATCGATATCGGGATCGCGGGAGTGTTTGCCATTGTCGGCATCCTCCTCAACAGGTCGCCAGTAACAATACACCGATCAACCTACTTGGTTCTCTGGGGGTTGTTCTTATACTAACAAGTGCCGTCGGATTGTCAGTGTTCTTCATGAAGGACGCTATTTTCGCGGGCGTGTGGTGGCTGCTGATCCTGCTCAACCTGTTGGCCGGTGTCGTCGGGGGGCTGGCGCAAGGTTATCTGGCCGCCGCTCGATCCCGTGACTTTTCGAGCCACAAGTGGTGGGGCCTCTTGGTAGCGATTCCCGTCATCAATTTGGCCTTGACGCTCATCAAGCCGAAGCCCGGTCGGGTTGACGCGATTTCGGAGCGCTATCCCATCGTTGCCGGTTGGCCGGGTGTCTTCATCGGCGTCGTCCTGATCATTGCATCGATTGCCGTCTTCCGCATTTCCGACGAGGAGCTAGATTTCAGCGTCGAGGATCCCGACGATATCAGGGCCGGCATGATAATGGGTGTCCAAGCGTTCGGCCTGGCGGGCTTCTTGCAGCAGATTGCCACTGAATCTGGCAATGACCTTCCGCTCATCGTCGACGAGTATGTGACGTTGACGCGCATAGAGGCTGTAGGCACCGAATTGCGTCGAGTCTACTTCATGAAGTACGAAGGAGGTAAGCTTGACGCCGAGGGGAAAGCACGGATTGTTCAATTGACCTGCGCTGAGCCTATCGACCGGGAGTTGCTGTCTTTTGGGGCTTCGATCCGGGAGTCGTACGTCCTCTCGACGGGAGCCCCCTTTGGGGACGTGGTCGTCACAGCGGCCGACTGCCCCTAGAAGCGCTGCAGTCCCCCAAACCTACATCCCCATCCCGCTCTCCCGCTGGAACTTGATCAGATCCAGCTCCAGCGCCTTCCCCACCAGACGCGTCAGCATTGCGTGGCACTGCCCCCGATGGTGGGTCTGGTGGTTGAAGAAATGCAGCAGCGCCGGGGCGAGGGGCTGTTCGATGTCGACGGGCTTGGTGATCGGCTGGTAGCGGAAGCGGCCAGCGAGTTCGGCGGGCGAGAGGCCTTCCACCCAGGCGATGATGCGGGCGTCCTCGGCGCGGCGGGCGGTGGCGAGGTCGGCGAACCTGTCGTAGGGCACCTCGTTCAGGGCCCGCGGCGACGGGCCCTCGCCGGTGAAGCGGCGCATCCAGATGCGGTCCGCCGTGATGAGATGGTTGAGCGTGCGGTGGACGGAGCCGAAGAAGGCCTCGCAATCCATCCGAAGCGCGTAGTCGTCCAGCGCGCCGGCGGCGGCGTAGACGCGCTTGTTCGCCCAGGCGTTGTAGCGGGCGAGCATGGGGAAAAGTGCCCCGTCCATCGTCATCTCCCGTCTTCGCCTCGGCCGGCGAGCCGCTATTGTGGCGGCCGCCGCCGGACTCGGCTTATAGGTCAATGATACTGACATACTTTAGGCGCAGAACAAGCGCCGAGCAGCTATGGGGATGATCCGCATGACCGCCTCGCACGCCCGCGTCCTCTACGACCTCTCCGGCACCGGCGACCGCCGCTTCTCGCCCTATTGCTGGCGGGTGAAGCTGGCGCTCGCCCACAAGGGCCTCGCCTTCGAGACGGTGGCCGTGCCGTTCACCGGCATTCCCGGCGTGCTCGAGGGGCGCTTCAAGACGGTGCCGATCCTCGACGACGGCGGCACCCTCGTCGCCGACAGCCTCGCCATCGCCGACTATCTGGAGGACACCTACCACGGCCGCCCGAGCCTCTATGGTGGGCCGGGCGGACGGGCGGCGGCGCGCTTCGTCGACCGCTGGGCGGTGACGCAGCTCCACGTCAACGCCCTCAAGATCGTCATCCGCGACATCCACGACCGGCTGGAGCCGGCCGACCAGGCCTATTTCCGCCGGTCGCGCGAAGCGCGCTTCGGCAAGTCGCTCGAGGACATCGAGGACAAGTCGGCGGCGCGGGTGGAGGCGGTGCGCGCGGCGCTGGAGCCGCTCAGGGCGACGCTGGCGTTGCAGCCGTTCCTTGGCGGGGAGGGGCCGCTGATGCCCGACTACATCGTCTTCGGCACGCTGCAGTGGGCCCGCATCACCAGCCCCGTCGCGATTCTCGCAGAAGGCGACCCGGTGCACGCTTGGTTCGAGCGCTGCCTCGACCTCTATGAGGGGATCGGACGCCGGGCCGTCACCGCCTGATCGGGTGGCAGCACCGCGCTCCGGCGCGGCCAATTGCGCAGGGGCAAACACCACCGCGCCGGCCGCCTTGTCGCCCCGGCGGGCGGCGGCTATACGTCCGCGCGCAATTTCCCCCGCTCGCGCGGACAGAAACGACCGGAGCCCGTACGAAAATGGCGATCGAACGCACCTTCTCGATGATCAAGCCGGACGCCACCCGGCGCAACCTCACCGGCAAGATCGTCGACCGTCTGGAGTCGGCCGGCCTGCGCGTCGTCGCCCAGAAGCGCATCCGCATCACCCGCGCCCAGGCCGAGGCCTTCTACGGGGTCCACCGCGAGCGGCCGTTCTTCGGCGAGCTCGTCGAGACGATGACCGCCGGCCCGGTGGTCGTGCAGGTGCTGGAGGGCGAGAACGCCATCCTGAAGAACCGCGAAGTGATGGGCGCCACCGACCCGTCGAAGGCTGAGCCCGGCACGATCCGCAAGGACTTCGCCGTCTCGATCGGCGAGAACTCCGCCCACGGCTCCGACGGCCCGGAAACCGCCAAGCAGGAAATCGCCTTCTTCTTCTCCGAGAGCGAGATCACCGGCTGAGGCTGGAGCCCCTGCCGTCGAACGGACGAAGGCCGGCCGGTTGGCCGGCCTTTTTCGTTTGCGGGACCCCGCCGCCTGTGGCTTTCCGGCCACGCGGGGTCGCTGAGCGCCGCTCGGGGATCACGCGGCCGTCAACCTCGCCACCGCGCGCTTGCCGCGCCTTGGGCGAGGTCTAAAGTCGATCCGCCAGCCGTGGCGCCGCGCTCCTCCCGCCGCACCGGCCCGCATGAGGATCCGGCATGAACGCCGAAGCCGTCATCGTCCGCGCCACCGCCTGTCCGCACGACTGCCCGTCGACGTGCGCGATCGAGGTCGAGGTGCGTGGCGACGGCCGCATCGGCCGCGTCCGCGGAGCGCCGGACAACGCCTACACCGCAGGCGTCATCTGTGCGAAGGTCGCCCGCTACGCCGAGCGCGCGAACCACCCCGACCGCCTGCAGCACCCGCTCGGCCGCGTCGGCCCCAAGGGCTCCGGCCGCTTCGAGCCGATCTCGTGGGAGGCGGCGCTCGACCGCATCGCCGAGGCCTTTGTCGATGCGGAGGCGCGCTTCGGGGCACAGTCGGTGTGGCCCTATTTCTACGCCGGCACGATGGGGCTCGCGCAGCGCGACGGGCTCAACCGGCTGACCCACGCCAAGGGCTACTCGCGCACCTTCTCGACGATCTGCGTCAACCCAGCCTGGACGGGCTACATCGCCGGCACCGGTCGGCTCGCCGGACCGGACCCGCGCGAGATGGCGGTGGCCGACCTCGTCGTCATCTGGGGCACCAACGCGGTCGCCACCCAGGTCAACGTGATGACGCACGCGGTGAAGGCGCGGAAGACGCGCGGCGCCAAGATCGTCGTCGTCGACGTCTACCGCAACGCCACCGCCCACCAGGCCGATGTCGCCCTGATCCTGAAGCCCGGCACCGACGCGGCGCTCGCCTGCGCCGTCATGCACGTGCTCTTCCGCGACGGCTATGCCGACCGGGATTATCTCGCAAAATACGCGGATTGCCCGGCGGAGCTCGAAAGCCACCTGAAGTCGCGGACGCCTGAATGGGCATCGGCGATCACCGGGCTGTCGGTCGCGGAGATCGAGACGTTCGCGCGGATGATCGGCACGACGCCGCGGACATTCATGCGCCTCGGCTACGGCTTCACCCGCTCGCGCAACGGCGTCGTCTCGATGCATGCGGCAGCCTCGATCGCCACCGTCGCCGGCCTCTGGCAGCACGAGGGCGGCGGCGCCTTCCACAACAACGGCGCGATCTACCGCCTCGACAAGACGATGATCGAGGGGCTCGACGTCGTCGACCCGGCGACGCGGCAGCTCGACCAGTCGCGCCTCGGGCCGGTGCTCATCGGCGAGGCCGACGCGCTGCTGGGCGGTCCGCCGGTCAAGGCGATGATCGTGCAGAACACCAACCCGGCCGCCGTCTGCCCGGAGCAGCGCAAGGTCGCGGCGGGGTTCGCGCGCGACGACCTGTTCCTCGCCGTGCACGAGCAGTTCCTGACGGAGACGGCGCGGATGGCCGACATCGTGCTGCCGGCGACGATGTTCACCGAGCACGACGACATCTACAAGGGCGGCGGCCACCAGTACCTGCTCTACGGGCCGAAACTGGTACAGCCGCCAGGCCAGTGCCGCGAGAACCACTTCGTCCAGGTCGAGCTCGCCCGCCGCCTCGGCGCCGAGCACCCGGGCTTTGCCATGAGCCCGCGCGAGCACGTCGACTGGATGCTGCAGGCCTCCGGCTATGGCACGGTCGACGAGCTCGAGGCTGGCCGCTGGCGCGACATGCAGCCGGACTTCAGGACGGCCCACTATCTCGACGGCTTCGCCTATCCCGACGGCAAGTTCCGCTTCCGGCCGGACTGGACCTCGGTGCCGTTCGCCAATGCCGGTGCGATGGGGCCGTGGGCCGCCGCGCCGTCGCTGCCGGACTACTGGCCGGTGATCGAGGAGGCGAGCGAGGCGGAGCCGTTCCGCCTCGTCACGGCGCCGGCCCGCTCGTTCCTCAACACCACCTTCAACGAGATGGCGTCGTCGATCGCCCGCGAGAAGCGGCCGACGCTCTTGATGCACCCGGACGATGCGGCGGCGCTCGGTCTCGGGGAGGGGTCAATCGCCCGCATCGGCAACGCGCGGGGGGAGGTGCGGCTGCACGTCGCGCTGTTCGACGGGCTGAAGCGTGGCGTGGTGGTTTCGGAAGGGCTCTGGCCGAACGATGCCTTCCTCGACGGTGAGGGCATCAACGTGCTCACCGGCGCGGACCCGGTGGCGCCATTCGGCGGCGCGGCCTTCCACGACAATCGGATTTGGATCGGGATCGGGTGACGCGCCGTGCCGAAGGGCCGGGTGTCCGTGCAGGTGAATGATGATGCGGATGGTTTCGTGGGTCGCGGCGGCGGTCGTCGTGTCGAGCTTGGTGGGTCCGGTGGCGGCGCAGGACGTGGTGGTGGTCGACACCGACGGTCTGAAGCGGCAGCTGACGGACGCGTGCGTGGTGGAGATCTGGCGGCGGCCGGAGATGACGGAGGCGCGCGACACCGCCGTGAAGCGCTGCCAGTGCGTCACCAACAAGGTGTTCAAGGACCTGAAGCCGGAGGAGATCGCCCCGGTCTCCTACACCCGGCCGCTGGTCGGTCCGGCGCGCAACGCGGTGCTGGCGGCGCTGCCGACCTGCGGCGCCTGACCGGCGCTCAGGCAGCCGGCCAGACGAACGCCGCCGGCGGTTCGCCGCCGCCCGCGACCCGGCCTTTCCGGCCGAGATCGTGCGGGTGATCTGCAACCGG
>CALRZT010000033.1:0-21921 GCA_943372725.1 Pseudoxanthobacter soli DSM 19599 | reverse complement strand
CTCCACCCTTTTCTGGAAGCTTTCGGCGACCCGTCCTCCAGGGCGGGTCGCCCGTCTATTTTTCGGCAGTTAAATTGTGAGAGACCCATGAGCCTATGCCCTCTCGCCGATGACTCGCGATGATGCTATTTTCCATCTGAATTGCGAGGATTACATATGAAGAGCTTCGACTCGAGGACGTACAGTGTCAACGACTTCGTGGAATGGGATTCAGCGGGTCAACTGGAGCTGAATCCTACATTCCAGCGGCGAGCCGTATGGAGCGAAAAAGCAAAAAGCTTCCTGATGGACACGGTGATTCGTGGAAAGCCAATCCCCAAATTCTTCATAAGACAAAAATTGAACGTGACTACCAAGACGTCGATAAGAGAGGTTGTAGATGGTCAGCAGCGCATGCGGACAATTCTGTCTTATATTAGAGATGGGTTCGTTATTAGCCGGTCTCAGAATCCGGAGTTCGGTGGCAAAAGGTTCAGTCAGCTTCCGGAGGATGCTCAGGAGCAGATTTTATCCTACGAACTTGCGGTTGATTTATTGATAAACCTTCCAGATCAGGAAATACTTGACATATTTAGTAGGCTAAATTCATACGCTGTCATACTTAATGAACAGGAGAAACTTAACGCTCAGTTTTTTGGCCCATTTAAGATTGTATCCGATCGAGTCGGCAGGAAATATACTGAGTATTGGAGATCAAGTAATATCCTTACTGCGCAACAAATATTGAGAATGGGAGAAGTTAATTTAGTTGCGGACCTCCTTGTTGCGATGATCGAGGGCATCAAAGCGAAGAAGCGTATAAAAGGCGCATACAGAGCATATGAACTAAGATTTGACCATGACATTGATATATTAGAGAATGAATTCGATGTGTGTATGGGCGTTATTCAGTCGATGTTTCCTATGGGTCTAAAAGGCCTTGAATTTTCCAGACCCTATATGTTCTATTCGCTGTTCACCACAGTTTATCACTGTCTGTACGGTCTGAGGGGCTTGGCGGCTCCTCAGCCTGCTCTGGCAACGCAGCACGAACTGGCTGCGTCGAGGAGTGCGCTGGAATACGTTGAGGAGCTGTTCACGGCCGATCCTAGTGCGCAGTTTCGGCCGGAGGAGAGGGCGTTTCTTGCGGCTAGCAGGCGCGCAACCACGGACCAGTCGTCACGCGAGACGCGTACGAAGTATCTGCTCGCACTGATGGCTTAAGGTATGCCGGTCTCTGCCGCTTTAGCGCAGTTTAATGCAAGCGTGGCTCAATGCCAAAGCTTAATCATTAATACGCACGGAGTCGGGGCAACTGGTAATCACATCTTGCCAGCCACAGATAGACAGCAAATTACAGTTGCCGCGTTCCTTAATATGTTCATAGCGTGGGAGACATTTCTCGAAGCGACGGTGGCTGCTCTTTTGAGCGGATCCCCCACCACCAATGGAAATATGCCAGTAAAGTATGCATCTCCAGCGAATACTGATGCGGCGAAGAAAATGATCATAGGTACTTACCGTTTTTTTGATTATGCAAATCACCAGAATTTCATAAAGATGGTCGAGATATACTTTGAGGATGGAAAACCGTTTCAACCTCATATCAATTCTATATACAGTAAACTTGACGATCTGAGGGCAATGCGTAACGCTTCTGCGCATGTCACATCAACCACCCAAGCTGGAATAGACAGTCTGGCTGCTCGCCTCCTAGGGCGTCCAGCACAGCGAATCGACCTTTATGCCTTGCTTACGGCCACCAATCCCGCAGACCCACAGGGGGGGACAATCTTCAAATCCTATCAGGATACACTTATTGTGACTGCTAATCTTATAGCAACTGGATGAGTAGTCTACACTGAGGTTTAAGTCGAATTTGTTGAATTGCGGGCCGTAGTTGTCGAGATGCGTACCGCCAAAATTTGATTTGTGTCGCGCCGGTAGGTCAGAGCTATTTGAGTGCTGCTTGCGATTTACAGCTGTGTCCTGGAGCGCCTTTAGGCAGATTCGTGGAAACGCCCGCTCCGGCGGCGATACGCAAGGCCGTTGCAACTCTGGCAGCGCGAGTCGGGTGACCCCAGTGCGAGAAGCGCACAGGTCGCCTTGTGAGTTGACAAACCCGACAATTTGAATCGACATTAGCGTCATCGGAATCGGCGAACCCGTAAGGACCCCCGATGGCTCTGCTTCCCCCGCGCACCACCACCCGACGCACCGCTATCGCCGGCCTCGCGGCCCTCCTGCTCGGTGCCACGGCGCTGCTCACCGGTCCCGCCCCGGCGCGCGCCGACATCGAGATCCTCAACGTCTCCTATGACCCGACGCGCGAGCTCTACAAGGAGTTCAACGAGGCGTTCGCGACCCACTGGGCGAGCCAAGGCGGCGAGCCGGTGACGGTAAGGATGTCGCACGGCGGTTCGGGCAAGCAGGCGCGCTCCGTCATCGACGGCCTCGATGCCGACGTCGTCACACTGGCGCTCGAGGCCGACATCGACGCCATCGCCGAGAACACGACGAAGCTGCCGAAGGACTGGCGCTCGCGCCTGCCGGACAATTCCTCGCCCTACACCTCGACGATCGTCTTCCTCGTCCGCAAGGGCAACCCGAAGGCGATCAACGACTGGGGCGACCTGGTGAAGGACGGCGTCGAGGTGATCACGCCGAACCCGAAGACCTCCGGCGGCGCCCGCTGGAACTACCTCGCCGCCTGGGCATGGGCCGAGAAGGAATTCGGCGGCGACGAGGCCAAGGTGAAGGCCTACATGGGCGAGCTGTTCCGCCACGTGCCGGTGCTCGACACCGGCGCCCGCGGCTCGACCACGACGTTTGCCCAGCGCGGCATCGGCGACGTCCTGCTCGCCTGGGAGAACGAGGCGTTCCTGTCGCTCGCCGAACTCGGTGCGGAAAACTTCGACATCGTCATCCCGTCGCTCTCGATCAAGGCCGAGCCGCCGGTGACGCTGGTCGACGGCAACGTCGACGCCAAGGGCACGCGCAAGGTCGCCGAGGCCTACCTTCAGTACCTCTATTCCGACGTTGGCCAGAACCTCGCGGCGAAGCACTACTACCGGCCCTCGAAGCCGGACGCCGTCGATCCGGAGTACCTGAAGCAGTTCCCGGAGGTCGCCCTCGTCACCATCGACGACCCGCAATTCGGCGGCTGGGCGAAGGTGCAGCCCCTCCACTTCGGTGAGGGCGGCGTGTTCGACCAGATCTACAAGCCGGCGAACTGATCAGACGATGGCGATCGCCTCCGCAGTGGCGCGCGCACCGTTCTCGGTGCGCCGGCCGAGCGTCATCCCGGGCTTCGGGATCACGCTCGGCTTCACGCTCGTCTATCTCTCGCTGATCGTGCTGATCCCGATCGCCGCCCTGGTGCTGCGCGCCGGCGGCCTCGGGTTCGAGCGCTTCTTCGAGATCGCCACCGATCCGCGCGTCGTCGCGGCGCTGCGGGTGTCGTTCGGCACCTCGCTGGTGGCGGCGATGGTCAACGCCGTCTTCGGCCTGATCGTCGCCTGGGTGTTGGTGCGCTACCGCTTCCCGGGGCGGAAGATCCTCGATGCCACGGTGGACCTGCCGTTCGCCCTGCCCACGGCAGTGGCCGGCATCGCGCTCACCGCGCTCTATGCCGGCAACGGCTGGATCGGCCAGCTCTTCGCCCCCTTCGGCATCAAGATCGCCTACACCCAGCTCGGCATCGTCATCGCGCTCATCTTCATCGGCCTACCGTTCGTCGTCCGCACGGTGCAACCGGTGCTCGAGGAGATCGACCGCGAGCGCGAGGAGGCCTCCGCCACCCTCGGCGCCAACCGCCGCCAGACGTTCTGGCGCGTCCTGCTGCCGACGCTCGCGCCTGCGCTGCTCACCGGCTTCGCGCTCGCCTTCGCGCGCGCCGTCGGCGAATACGGCTCGGTGATCTTCATCGCCGGCAACATCCCCTACGTCACCGAGATCGCGCCGCTCCTCATCGTCATCCGGCTGGAGGAGTTCGACTATGCCGGCGCCACCGCGGTCGCCGCGGTGATGCTCGGCATTTCGTTCCTGATGCTGCTCGCCATCAACCTCATCCAGGCCTGGGCGCGACGGAGGTTCGGCGATGTCTGACCGTGCCAAGACTGAAAACGCGAACCCTCCCCCCTCGCGGGGGAGGGCAGGGAGGGGGGGAGCGGCAAACGCGGCGCTGGCCGTGGGCGCAGTGCAAGAGAGCTCAGTGCAAGAGAACCCGTTGCGGTCGTCTCCTCCTCCATCGAATGCCCCATCCGCGGCGCCCCCCCTCCCTACCCTCCCCCGCAAGGGGGGAGGGTTTGCGTTCCGCTCCCCCATCTCCGAATCTGCGTGGGTGCGCGTCGCGCTGATCGCCGTGGCGCTCGCCTTCCTGGCGCTGTTCCTGTTCCTGCCGCTCGTCTCGGTGTTCGTCGAGGCGCTCCGGCGCGGCGTCGGGCCGGCGCTGGCGGCGCTCGGCGACCCCGATGCGATCGCGGCGATCAAGCTGACGCTGCTCGTCGCGGTGATCGCGGTGCCGACGAACCTCGTCTTCGGCGTTTGCGCCGCCTGGGCGATCGCGAAGTTCGAGTTCCGCGGCAAAAGCCTGCTGATCACCCTGATCGATCTGCCGTTTTCGGTCTCGCCGGTGGTGGCCGGCCTCGTCTACGTGCTGATGTTCGGCGCGCAGGGCTATCTCGGCCCGTGGCTCGCCGAGCATGGCGTGAAGGTGATCTTCGCCGTGCCCGGCATCGTGCTGGCTACGATCTTCGTCACCTTCCCCTTCGTCGCCCGCGAACTCATCCCGCTGATGCAGGAACAGGGCACGGTCGAGGAGGAGGCGGCGCTGTCGCTCGGGGCGAGCGGCTGGCAGACCTTCCGGCGGGTGACGCTGCCGAACGTGAAATGGGGCCTCGTCTACGGCGTGCTGCTCTGCAACGCCCGGGCGATGGGCGAGTTCGGCGCCGTCTCGGTGGTGTCCGGCCACATCCGCGGCATGACCAACACGATGCCGCTGCACGTCGAGATTCTCTACAACGAGTACGACTTCGTCGGCGCCTTCGCGATCGCCTCGGTGCTGGCCCTGCTCGCCCTCGTCACCCTGGTCGTGAAGACGCTGCTCGAATGGCGCTTCGCCGACCAGATCGCCGCCGCGACGCGCCGGCACTGACCCCGATTTCGCCGAGGGCCACCGCATCATGGACATGATCGCCGACCAGACTTTCGCCGGGTCCTTCAACGGCCTGCCGGGCCACGGACGGGCGAAGCCGATGGACGTCCGCGTCGAGAGCCTCGTCAAGGAGTTCGGGACGACGCCGGCGCTGCACGGCGTCAGCCTCGACGTGCCGGGAGGCGAACTCGTGGCGCTACTCGGGCCGTCCGGCTCCGGCAAGACGACGCTGCTCCGCATCGTCGCCGGCCTCGACGCGCCGACCTCCGGCCGCGTGATGTTCGGCGGCGAGGACGCCCTGCAGCGCACCGTGCAGGAGCGCAACGTCGGCTTCGTCTTCCAGCACTACGCGCTGTTCAAGCACATGACGGTGTTCGACAACATCGCCTTCGGCCTGACGGTGCGCCCCTCCGATCGGCGCCCGACGAAGGTGCAGATCCGCGAGCGCGTGGAGACGCTGCTCGACTTCGTGCAGCTTCCCGGCCTCGGCAAGCGCTACCCGATGCAGCTCTCCGGCGGCCAGCGCCAGCGCGTCGCGCTCGCCCGCGCGCTCGCCATCGAGCCGCAGGTGCTGCTGCTTGACGAGCCGTTCGGGGCGCTCGATGCCAAGGTGCGCAAGGACCTCAGGCGCTGGCTGCGCGAGATCCACGACCGCACCGGCCACACGACGCTGTTCGTCACCCACGACCAGGAGGAGGCGATGGAACTCGCCGACCGCATCGTCGTGATGAAGGACGGCAAGATCCAGCAGGTCGGCACGCCCGACGAGATCTACGACCGGCCGGCGACGCCGTTCGTGTTCGACTTCATCGGCCAGTCGGTGCGGCTGCCGGTGACGGTGAAGGGCGGCAAGGCGCTGCTCGACGGTGACGTCCTGCCGATCACGCTCGGGCGGACCTCCGACGGGCCGGCGCTGCTGTTCGCCCGGCCGGACGACGTCGCGCTGGCCGGGCCGGAGGCGACCGGAATTCCCGGCCGCGTGCGCGCCGTGCGCCGCACCGCCGGCCACCGCCTGATCGAGATCGCGCTCGGCCGCGACAACCACCTCGTCGAGGTGGCGGTGCGGGCGGCCGATGCCGTCAGCCCCGGCGAGCCGGTGACGGTGCAGCTGAAGTCGTTCCGTCTCTACCCGGACGACGCGCGCGCCGCCTGAGCGGCGCTTGACGGCGGCCCGCAGCCGCGGCAAGCCATCGCGGCAGGCGAGGGTGGCAGCCATGGCGAACACGGCGGGACGACCGATCCTCATCGTCGGATCCACGGGGCAGGTGGCGCGGGCCCTGATCGAGCGGGCGGCCCGCCAGGGCATCGCCGTCGTCGCCCACGGCCGGCCGGTTCTCGACCTCGAAAAGCCTGCGGGCCTCGGCAGCGCCATCGTCGACATCCGCCCCGCCGCGATCATCAACGCCGCCGCCTACACCGCCGTCGACAAGGCCGAGAGCGAGCCGGAGCGCGCCTTCGCGATCAACCGCGACGGCGCCGCGGCGCTCGCCCGCGCCGCCGCCGTGCTCGACGTGCCGTTCGTCCACCTCTCCACCGACTATGTCTACGACGGCGACAAGCCGGCGCCCTATGTCGAGGGCGACGCCACGGCGCCGGCTGGCGTCTACGGGCGCTCGAAGCTCGAGGGCGAGGTGGCCGTGCGGGCGGCCTGGGCGAAGGCGATCATCCTGCGCACCGCCTGGGTCTACAGCCCGTTCGGCAACAACTTCGTCAAGACGATGCTGCGGCTCGCCTCAGAGCGCGACCGGCTGCGCGTCGTCGCCGACCAGGTGGGGTCGCCGACCTCCGCCCTCGATATCGCCGAGGCGATCCTGGCGATCCTGCCGAAGCTCGAGCCCGACCGCCCGGAGGCGTGGGCGGGCACCTATCACCTCGCCGGCGACGGCGAGGCGTCGTGGTGCGACCTCGCCCGCGCCACGCTGGAGGTGGCGGCCGCGCACGGTCATCGGGCGGTACCCGTCGACGCGATCGGCACGGCGGACTATCCGACGCCCGCCCGCCGGCCGGCGAACTCGCGCCTCGACACGACGAGGCTCCGGGAGGTTTTCGGGGTGCGGCTGCCGCCGTGGCGGGACAGCCTGGAGGTGACGGTGACACGGCTGCTCGCCGGCGCTGATTGAGGATTCTGCAAGGTCGGGACGCCCGATCGCGGGGAAAGTGATCACGGCGCCGGAAAACCCCGCATTCCATCTCAATTTCGCCGCGGCTTGACCCTATCGGCCGATCCATGACGACACTCGCCGCCGACCTCGCCGGCCCCTCCCGCTCTGCCGCCGCGCGCGCGCCCTATCGCTGCGTCGCCTGTGGCGAGCCGTTGTTCACGCGCGCCCTCGCGTGCCCGCACTGTGGTGCGCCCGACCCGGTCGTGGCCGACACGCCGGCCGCCGCGGAGGCCGCGCCGCCGCCGGCCGAGACGGTGGCACCCGCCGCCGCCGCGCCGCCGCCGGTCCCGCCGATCGCCGTGGACACCGTGGACGCCGCGCTGACGCCGGTCGCGTCCGAACCCGATGCACTCTCCGTGGACCCCGGCGAACCCGTCGCCCCGTCCGCAGCCGTCGCCACGCCCGCCGCCGCCGAGCCGGCCTATGCCGAACTCGAGCCCGTCGAGGCGGACACGGCCGCGCCGATGCCGAGGGCGCCGCGGCCCCCGTCGGGCTCCGCCCGTCTCGACATCGCTCCCGAGCCCTACGAGGACGATCTCAGCGATTCCCGCGATCTCGTGCTGGTGCCCGAGCGCGGCGGCCGCACCGTCATGCTGCCCGAGCCGCGCCGGCGCGGCCGGCTCACCGGCGTTCTGGTGGCCGGCCTCGTCGTCGTCGGCCTCGGCGCAGCAGTGCTGTTCGGCTGGCGGATGATGTCCGGGCCGGCGGCGGTGACGGCGCGCGAGATGACGGTCGACACCGCCTGGACGCCGCTCGATCTCGAGGCGGCGGCGGGTGCGGGCGAATGGGTGGTGACGGCGGATGCGCCGTTCCGCATCCGCGTCGACGGGGCCGTGTACACCGTCGGGGCGCCGAGCGGCATCGCCATCCCGCTTGCGGGACGCGAGGTCGCCGTCAGGGCGGTCGCGGGCGCGGCCAAGCTGACCATCGCCCGCCGCTGAGCCCCGGCGGCCGCGGCAGACGCGCTGGCTTCAGTCCGACGTCACATCGAGTGCGCCGCCCCGAGCGGCGCCCACCTTAGCGCGCTCACTTTGCGGTCTGCCGCGGCGGACGGCGCGTGCCATCCAGCGTGCCGTCGCCGGCGGTCGTCCTCCGACCCACACCGCGGTTCCGACCGTGGCGACGGATCGTCCGTCGCCGGCCGGTGGCTCAGCGCGCGCCGGTGAGGCAGGCGCCGTAGCCTCCACCGGCGGTCGCCGGGCAGCTCGACAGCGCCGCCAGCCGATCCACGGCTCCCTCGAGGCGCTCGCGCAGCGCCGAATTCGACTGCGGCAGGGCGAAGCGCTCGTCGGAGGCGAAGTCGGAGACCGCCGCTTCATAGGCCTGCGGGCTCGGCTCCGCCGAGGTCTCCGGGTCGAGATAGCGCAACATCCGCAGCATCCGCACGACGTCCGGGTCGGCGGTGGTCTCGACCTCGACCGCGTCGGCCTGGTCTCCGCCGAAGGGCATGACGACGCGCGCCGTCTGGGTTTCCACCGCGGCGTCGGGCGCGGCCGCCGGAGCGGTGGGGGTGGCGCCGACCGGCTCGGCGGGCGCAAGGTCGCCGGCGACGTCGGCCTCGGTGGTAGAGCCGGCCGCTGGCGGTGCGGCGGGCGCCACGGCGTCCGCGGATGGGGCGGCGGTCGGCGGTGTGGCGGGCTCCGCGGTTTCCGCGGGGCCGGCAAGGGCGGCTTCGGCCGCCGCGACGGCGCCCGACGGCGGCGGCGGGCTCAGCACCAGCGGTGCATCGCCGTCCCCGACCGGTGCGTCACCGTTGCCGAGCGGTGCATCGCCGTTGCCGAGCGGTGCGTCGCCGTTGCCGAGCGGTGCGTCGCCGTCGCCGGGCGATGCGACGTCCGGCAGGGCGGCCGTCGACCAGACGTCGTCGGCGCTGCCCGGCAGCGGCTGCGCCGGCGTGTCGAGGCCGGGGGTCGCCGCCCGCGGTGCGATGGCGGTGTCGTTGCCGTAGTCGTCGACCGAGCCCTGCTCGCCCGTGTTCGGGTCGACCGCACCGCCGCCGGCGAGTGGCGGATCGAAGGGGGAGGGGGCGGCTCCGGCGCCGGCGAGGCCGGCGACCGCGCGCTCGTCGCCGGGACGGGCCGGCGGCAGCGGCGGCGGGGTCGGGGCGGCCCGTCGCATCGCCTCGGCGGGCGGGGCGCCGACGACCGCGCCGGCGAGCGGCGCACCGGGGGCCCCCGGCCGCTGGGCGATCACCGTGTCGGGCTCGAAGGCGACCCACTGGCCGTTGCGTCGCCGGCAACGCTGGCCTTCGACCGTCACCGAGCCGCGGTCCGGCCGGGCGTATGTGTAGCGGAAGGAGCGGCACGGGTTGCGGCAGCCGACGCACGGCAGGCCGGTCCGGCGGTTGATCGAGGGATAGGCGGTGACGTCGAGCGTCGCCCGCGAGGGCAGGGAGAGGCGTGCCGGCAGCAGCGGCGGCTGCGACTGCAGCACGGCGTAGAGTTCGCTCGCGAGGGCGCTCTGGTCGGCCGGCAGAACGGCGCGCGGCGTCGACCAGTCGCCCCCGCCGCCGCGCGGCCGCTCGGCGAGCACCACTTCGTCGTCGAGCACGACCACCTGGGCCAGAGCCGGCGCCACGGCGGCGGCGACGAGCGCGAAGAGGACAGGCAACAGCAACGTCAGACGACGCATCATGGATCTTCCGTCCGCAGCGGGGCAGGGCACGGGACGTCTCGCCCCCACCCCGCCTCCTGCACCGCAAATTCGGCGGCGGCATGGCGCGGCGCGCGGTCTCGCCGCGCAGCCCGGCGCCACAAGGCGTGAGACCAAGCCGTCAGACGACCCGCAGCCGCGCCCGCGACGGCAGCCGCGCCAGCAGTCGCAGCAGCACCGGCCGCGGGAAGGCGACGCAGCCGGCGGTCGCCGTGAGGCCCGGCCGCGCACAGTGCAGGAAGATCGCGCTGCCGCCGCGGGCCACGCGCGGCCGGAGATTGAAGTCGAGGACGACGAGGACGTCGTAGAGGCCGTCGTCGCGGCGCAGCTCCTCGTGCGAGACCGGGCAGGGCAGCGGCACCGCGCGATTGTAGCGGCCGTCGGCGGGCGCATCACACCACCCATCGTCGGCGCGGATCGCCCGCAGCGGCAGCGCGGTCGGCGGCCGGCCGAGGCGATCGGCCCGCCACAGCACCGAGACGAGCGGCAACGTCGCGCGCGGCGTGGCGCCGTCGCCCTCCCGCTTCAGCGCCCGGATGCCGGTGCGGCCGAGCGCGCACGGCATCACCGTGCCGGCGAAGGCGGCGAGCCCCTGGCTCGGCCGGCCAGGCCGCGGCCGCACCACCACCGTCGCCACCGGACGCGTGCGCCGCACCCGCGGCCGCGGCGTCAGGGTGAAGGCCGGCGGGCGCAGTCCACAGGACCGGGCTGCGGGGTGGGTTGAACGCATGCGGAAAAAACGGTCATCTTTGCTGGAGATACAGGTTGTCGCATACACTGCCGCGCGCGAGTCGGGGAGGCCCGTCGCGCGGGATCGGCCACCCGCCGGTCCAGGCGCCCGCAAGCGGGGGGAGAGCGTGAGCAAGACGCGGACGATCCTGATCGTCGACGACGAGCCGGAGCTCGCCAACGAACTCGCCGAGCAGCTTGCGCTGACGGACGAATTCGTCACGCTCCTCGCCGACAGCGCGGCCGCGGGCATGAAGCTCGCGCGCGACGAGCGCGTCGACCTCATGCTGATGGACGTCGGGCTGCCCGACCTCGATGGCCGCGAGGCGGTGAAGCTGTTGCGGCGCAACGGCTTCAAGGCGCCGATCATCGTGCTCACCGGCCACGGCGGCGAGTCCGACACCATCCTCGGCCTGGAGGCCGGGGCGAACGACTACGTGACGAAGCCGGTGCGCTTTAACGTCCTGCTCGCCCGCATCCGCGCCCATCTGCGCCAGTTCGAGCAGACCGAGGACGCCACCTTCACCATCGGGCGCTACGTCTTCCGCCCGAGCGCCAAGCTGCTCGTCGACGGCCGCGGTAACAAGGTTCGCCTCACCGAGAAGGAGACGGCGATCCTGAAGTTCCTCTACCGCGCCGGCGAGAAGGCGGTCGGCCGGGACGTGCTGCTGCACGAGGTGTGGGGCTACAATTCTGGCGTCACCACCCACACCCTCGAGACGCACGTCTATCGGCTGCGCCAGAAGATCGAGCGTGATCCCTCCAATGCCGAACTGCTCGTCACCGAGGACGGCGGCTACAAGCTGATGCCGCGCTCGGCCGGCGAGCCGGCAACGGCATGAGCCGCACCGCATCGCCCCGACGCCTGCCGGCGCCGCCGCCCGCGGGCCGGGGCGGGCCGGGATGAGCCTGTCGAGCGACCTCGCGCTGTTGCGCCTCGCCCCGCCGTTCGCCGCGCTCACCGATGAGCAGCTGCGGCTCGTGGCGTTCTCCGGCGAGCGGGTGGGGCTGCCGGCGGGCGGCCTGCTGATCGAGGCCGGGCAAGCGCCGCCGGGCGCGTTCGTCGTTCTGACGGGGCTGATCGAGGTGCGTGCCGCCGGCTGCCGGGCCTCGCAGCCGGCCGGACCCGGCGCCATGATCGCCCAGCTCGCGCTGCTCGCCGAGACCGACCTCGTCGTCGAGGCCCGCGCGACGCGGCCGAGCGAGGTGATGCTGGTGCGACGGGTGGTGTTCAAACGCCTCCTCGAAGAGTATCCAGACGTGGCTGCTTCCTTGCATGCACGCCTGTCGGCCGATTTCCTGCAGCTCGGCGCGGCCGTCGCCGGCGTTCGCGAGAGCCTCGCGGACCCGACCCCCTCCGGCGAGCCCTGAGCGGCCGCGCCTCTCCCTCAGAAGACCTCGACGGAAGGCCTCAGGATGTTTCCCGACCGGCTTACGGAAGGATATCAGGCGTTCCTCGACGGACGCTTCTCCAGCGAGCGCGCACGCTACGAGATGCTGGCCGAACGCGGCCAGCGCCCGGAAATCATGGTGGTGGGCTGCGTCGATTCCCGCGTCTCGCCGGAGGTGATCTTCGATGCCGCGCCGGGCGAGCTGCTGGTGGTCCGCAATGTCGCGAACCTCATCCCGGCCTACGAGGCGGACGCCGATTCCCAGCACGGCACCAGCGCGGCGCTGGAGTTCGGCGTGCAGGCGCTGCGCGTCCGGCATATCGTCGTCCTCGGCCATGCCCTGTGCGGCGGCGTGCGGGCCTATGCGGACGAGCAGCAGCCGCTCTCGCCGGGCGATTTCATCGGCCGCTGGATGTCGCAGATCGCCCCGGCGGCCGAGCGCCTCGGCCCGCGCAAGGGCCAGGACTTCCACGACTTCCTGCGCCGGCTCGAGTTCGCCACCGTCGACCTCGGATTGCGCAACCTGATGACGTTCCCGTTCGTGCGGGCCCGCGTCGAGGCGGGCGAGCTCGCCCTGCACGGCGCCCTGTTCTCCGTTTCGACCGGCCGGCTGCTCGTGCGGGATCAGACGACCGGGCTGTTCCACCCGATGGCCGAGGCCGAGCGGAAGCGGTCGCTGCTGCGCTGCTCCTGAGGACGGGCGCACGCGGCATCCGGCCGACGGCGGCGGGGCGTCACCGGCCGTCGCCGCCTGCCCCGTCGATCCATCGGCGCCGTCGAGATCGTCAGCACCAGGCGAGCACCTCGATGCCGGCCCCACCCTCGAAGGCGGTGGTCGTCGCCGCGGAGGCGAGGTCGATGCGGGTGAGCAGTCCGCAGTCGTGCGAGGAGACGACGACGGTGCCGCCGTCCGCTTCGAAGATCATCCCCATCGGCCCCTTGGCGACCGCGACCACGCGCTGGCGCGTGAGGTCCTCGGCGTCGATCACCCAGACAAGGCCGGTGGCGTAGGCGGTGGCGACGAGCCGGCGCCCGTCGGAGGAGAAGCCGAGCTTGGCGGAGCGCGACCGGCGCGGGTTGGTCGGCACGCGCGGCAGCAGCGGCACGCGGCGGACGATCCGGCTCGTGGCGACATCGACGACATGCAGCGCCGCCTCGTCGTTGTCGACGACGATCAGGGTGCGCCCGTCGGGCGTCACCGCCGTGCCCTCGCTCCCGGCGCCGATGCCAACAGCGCCGGGGGCGGCAAAGGGGACGGTCGCCGTGAAGCGACGCTCGGCGAGGTCGAAGACGCCGAGCGGCCCCTCCTTGGCGGAGACGTAGAGCCGCGTCTCGTCCGGCAGCAGCTCGACGATGTGGCCGCCCTTCGACGGGTTGTCGAACATGGCCTCGACGCGGCGCGCGGCCGGATCGAGGCAGACGAGCTTGCCGGGTATGTCGCAGCTGACCCACAGCTTGCCGTCGCGGGTCGCCGCCATGCCGTGCGGGGCGACGAGCGGGCCGAGGTCGATCAGGTCGGCGATCTCCTCGCGCGCCGTGTCGATCACCAGCACCTTGTTGTTGGGGTTGCGGTTGGCGCCGTAGATGCCGTCGCCGTAGAGCGGCACGTAGGCCAGCCGCCGGTCCGGCGACAGGGCGAGCTCGTGCACGCACGGCTCCGGGCCGTCGATCGCCCGGCGCTCGCGGAAGTCGGGGTCGTAGAAGCGGACCTTGTTGGCCACCTTGTCGATGGCGATGATCTTGTCGGGCACGACCGGCCTCCCCCCTGTTCGCTTACCCGTTGCGCGCTCGTTCGGCGGCACTCGCCGTGGCCGGCCTCAGGCCGTCAGCGTCGCCACGATCGGCACGTGGTCGGACGGCCGCTCCCAGTCGCGCGTCTCGGGCCGCACCTCGACGGCGGCGAGCGAGCCGTCGAGATCGGCGGTGACCCAGAGGTGGTCGAGCCGGCGGCCGCGGTTGGCCGCCTTCCAGTCCTTGGCGCGGTAGCTCCACCAGGTGAAGACCTTCTCCGGCACCGGCCGCACCTTGCGCACCGCGTCGACCCAGCCGCCGGCAGCGTAAATGCGGGTGAGCAGGTCCGTTTCCATCGGCGAATGGCCGACTTCCTTCAGGAGCGCGGTGTGAGACCACACGTCGTCCGGCAGAGGGGCGATGTTGAGGTCGCCGACCAGAACCGCGCGCCCCTCCGATCCGACCTTCGCGCTCCACGGCAGCAAGGCTCCGAGAAAGGCCATCTTGGCGACGAACCTCGGATTGACCGCGAGGTCGGGCGGGTCCCCCCCTGCAGGAACGTAGAAATTGTGCAGCCACAGCGGCGCGCCGGCGAAGGTGACGGTAGCGGCGATATGGCGGGGCTCGTCGATGTCGGCCGTGCGCTCGATGACGACGTTCGACAGTGGCCGTTTTGAAAGGACCGCCACGCCGTGGTGGCCGAACTTGCCGTTGAGGACGATGTGCTCGTAGCCGAGCTTGCGCAGCGGCGAGGACGGGAAGATGCCGTCGGGGCAGCGCGTTTCCTGCAGGCAGAGCACGTCCGGGGCGTTCTCGTCGACGAAGCGGCCGACGTGGTCCATCCGCGAGCGGATCGAGTTGACGTTCCAGGTGGCGATCTTCAGGCGGTCGGCCATGCGGGCGGGGCTCTCGTGCGGCGGCGGCGGGGCGCGGACGATGGCGCAAGCGACGGTGGCCGGCAACGGGGTCTGGCGGCGAATGGCGGCGCCGTCTGCGGGAAGACACCGCCACGGTCCGTTGACCCCGTACGGCGGATTGCCGTATGATGGCGGGAAGGAGCGTTCCCATGGAGCAGGCGACCAAGCAGTCGCGCCTGGAGGCGCGCATTTCGTCCGACACCCACAGCCTGCTGAAGCGGGCGGCGGAGATCGAAGGACGCACGGTGACGGACTTCGTCGTGGCCGCGGCTCGCGAGGCGGCGCTGCAGACGATCGAGCGGAACGAGGTGGTCAGACTGTCTCGCGAAGCCTCCGAGCGCTTCGTAGAGATGCTGAACAATCCGCCGCCCGTCGCCGACGCCATGCGCCGCGCGAAGGAACGCCACGAGCGCCTCGTCGGGCCGCTGTGACAGAGGCGCCCTTCCGGTTCGAGCCCATCGGTGGCCGGGACAGGAAGGGTTTCGCCTGCGGTGTCGAGGAACTCGATCGCTACTTTCGCGAGCAACTGGGACAGGACGTCCGGCGACGGATCGCCAGCGGCTTCGTCCTGGTCGACGTCGCGTCCGGCCGGGTCGCCGGGTACTACACGCTGTCGGCGTGCCACGTGCACCTCGCCGACCTGCCGGAAGCCCGCCGCCGCAAGCTGCCACGCTATCCGACGGTGCCGGCGGTGCGCCTCGGCAGACTGGCGGTCGATGCCGAGTTCCAGCAGCGCGGGCTCGGGTCGGTTTTGCTCGCCAACGCCGTCGCCCGCGCCCTGGAATCGGAGATGGCCGCTCACCTGATGATCGTCGATGCGATCGACGAGAGGGCAGTCGGCTTCTACCAGCGGCACGGATTCGAGCGCGATCCCGACGATCCCAGGAGATGCTTCGCCCCCCTTGACCTGCTCGCCCGCGGTCTCGGGCTCGGCTGAGGGCGGGACAGCCGGGACCCATCGCCAAGTCCCTTTTGCCCAACCGCCCCGGACGCACTATGTTGTGCGGGAAGGGCCGCACGAAGTGGCCGACGGGAGTTGCCGATGTCGCTCTACACCCGCCGCTCGGGCGAGCCGGTGCTCGCCATTCACGACCCCGTCTGGGACCGCGTCCGCACCGAGACGGAGGCGATGGTCCGGGCCGAGCCGGCGCTCGGCGGCTTTCTCCACACCACCATCCTCGACCAGCCGACGCTGGAGGCGGCGATCGTGCGCCGGATCACCGACCGGCTTCACCACCGCTCGGTGCCGGCGGAGATGATCCGGCTCGCCTTCCACGATGCGCTGGCCGCCCAGCCCGAGCTCGGCGACATCTTCCGCGTCGACCTCGTCGCCGTCGTCGATCGCGACCCGGCCTGCGAGCGGCTCGTCGAGCCGGTGCTGTTCTTCAAGGGCTTCCACGCCATCCAGACCCATCGCCTCGCGCACTGGCTGTGGAACAACGGCCGCCGCGACTTCGCGCTCTATCTGCAGAGCCGGTCGTCGGAGGTGTTCCAGGTGGACATCAACCCGGCGGTGTCGATGGGCCGCGGCATCTTCCTCGACCACGCCACCGGCCTCGTCGTCGGTGCCACGGCGGTGATCGAGGACGACGTCTCGATCCTGCAGGACGTCACGCTCGGCGGCACCGGCAAGGAGCTCGGCGACCGCCACCCGAAGATCCGCCGCGGCGTGCTGATCGGCGCCGGCGCGAAGATCCTCGGCAACATCGAGATCGGCCGCTGCTCGCGCGTCGCCGCCGGCTCGGTCGTCCTCGAGGCGGTTCCGCCGAACACGACGGTCGCCGGCGTGCCCGCCCGCGTCGTCGGCAAGGCGCCCTGTGCGGAGCCGTCGCGCTCGATGGACCAGATCCTCGCGAGCGTCGCCATGGACGTAGTCAGCGGCGCGGACGCCGGCACCGGCGCGGCCTGAGCGCGCCGTTTCGCAGAGGTCAGACGGTCGCGACGGCGGCCCTGCGGCTCTCGAGATCACGGCTGTAGCGTCGCCGCCTCGTCGCCGGCGTCATTCTTCTGCGGTCGAGGTCGATGGTGTTCTGGATCGTCGAGGACCCGGCCTTCCCGCGACCGATGTGAAGCAGCAGCATCCGTCCTCGCTCTCCCGCGGCTTGCGACCCAGGCCCGACCTTCGACCGTGTCCGACGCATGTAGGCGCAGCGGGTGCGCTTGTCATCGCGGCACCTTGGCGGCTGCCCGGTCGACCGCGGCGGAGGGGTCTGCTATGGCTCGCCGCGCCCCGACACGAGGCCGAACCGCGGAGGACGACTTGAAACGCGACGAACTCAAGAAGGTCGAGAGCTACCTGCAGCGGAAGTTCTCACTGCCGTCGATCTCCGTCCGCGCCCGGCCGAAGAAGGACGATTCGGCGGAGTTCTACATCGGCGACGAGTTCGTCGGCATCATCTTCCGCGACGACGAGGACGGCGAGCTGTCCTGGAACCTGCAGATCGCCATCCTCGAAATGGATCTCGAGGACTGACAGCAGCCGGACGCCGGAGCGCGACGATGCCCCTCTATTCCCTCGACGGCCACCAGCCGGAGCTTCCCGCCGCGGGTGAAGCGTGGATCGCGCCGACGGCGGTGCTGATCGGCCGGGTGCGCATCGCTCCCGGCGCCAGCGTCTGGTGGGGCGCGGTGCTGCGCGGCGACAACGAACTGATCGACATCGGCCCCGGCTCGAACGTGCAGGACGGCTGCGTGCTGCACACCGACATGGGCTTCCCGATGACGATCGGCGCCGGCTGCACGGTCGGGCACAGCGCGATCCTGCACGGCTGCGTGCTCGGGGACAACGTGCTGGTCGGCATGGGGGCGACGGTGCTGAACGGCGCCCACATCGGCCGCAACTCGCTGGTCGGCGCCAAGGCGCTGGTGCCGGAGGGGCGCCATATCCCGGAGCGGTCGCTCGCCGTCGGTGTGCCGGCGAAGGTGGTGCGGGAGCTCTCCGACGAGGGCATCGCCGGGCTCGAGGCGTCGGCCAGGGGCTACGTCGCCAACTGGCGCCGCTACGCGGCCGGGCTCCGCCAAGTCTGAAACCGGCCAAAGTCTGAAACCGGCCGAAGTCCGACAACCGCCAAAGTCTGACACTCGCGGATCTGACACCGGCCCGCCGGTCCGCGCCGTCAGTTCCGGATGCTCGACACCGGCTGCTCGGCGCGGTCGTCGATGCGCAGCCAGCGCCCGGCGTCAACGGTGGCCTGACGCTTCACGTAGGTGTAGCTCGTCTCGTACCAGGGGCGGATGATGTCGACCTTGTTGTCGAGAACGAGTTCGCCGCGGTCGGTGCGCACCGTCAGCACGGCATGGCCCTCGCCGTCCTCGTCGCGCACGACGGTGACGAGCAGGGCCGAGGCCGGCCAGCCGCGCTGTTTCAGTTCGTGGCGCTTCAGAAGCACGTAGTCCTCGCAGTCGCCGCGGTCGGTCGGCAGCGACCAGCGCTCCTCGACGCCGTGCATCTCCCGGTCGGTCGCCGGCCGGACGCGCTGGTTGACCGAGCGGTTGACGACGATGAGGTCGAGCCAGCGGGCGTCGTCGAGCTTGACCAGAAGGCCCCGCTCCGTCCGGTCCACGCATTCGGCCGGCTCCTCGCGACAGAACTCGACGAAGCCCGCCGGCGCCGTCGCCGGCCCGGCCGTCGGCATGAACCGATCCGCCTCGCCGGCGTTGGCGACCACGGCGGCCGCCGCGAGCGCCGCCGTGGCGGCGATGCCGGCGGCCTGCAGGAGGGTCGTCATGAGGCGGCGCGTCGTCATGTTTTCGTTCCCCGTCGACGAAGAACATAATGCGCGATGCGCCTTGCCCTGCGGCTAAGCGAAATAGAGAAAATTGATCGGACAAATTAGGGAACTGGTCGCCCTAGCAAACGCCGAAGACAGAAACGGTTAAGCTTGACGAAGAGTCACCGGTGCGGGGAGACGGGGGTTGCCGCAGGCGGCCCGGCGCCCTATCACCACGTCGACGAGGGGGCGGACCGGAGCAGATGAACGAAACCTGGCGACCGGCCCGCGAGCCGATTCTGAACGTGCCGGGGGCGATCACCGGGCTGGCGGCGGTCTTCGTGCTCATCCACGTCGTGCGCACACTGGTGCTCGATGTCGAACAGGACCAGGAAGTCCTGCTCCTGTTCGCCTTCTACCCGATCCGCTACGATCCGGATCTGCTGCAGGGCTTCGTCTTTCCCGGCGGGCTCGGCGCCGACATCTGGACGTTCGTCAGCTATGCCGGCCTGCACGGCGGCTGGCCGCACCTCATCGTCAACAGCGTTTGGATGCTCGCCTTCGGCAGCGCCGTGGCGCGGCGCTTCGGCTTCCTGCGCTTTCTCGCCTTCTCGGCGGCGTGCGCGGCGGCCGGCGCCCTGATTCATCTCCTCACCCACGCCGGCAGCCCGATCCCGGTGATCGGCGCGTCGGCGGCGATCTCCGGCCAGATGGCGGCGGCGGCGCGCTTCGCCTTCCAGCCGGGCGGTCCGCTGTCGCGCCACCAGCGCGGCCGCGGGCAGGCGGCGTTCACCCAGCCGGCGGCGACGCTGTCGGAGATGTGGCGCGACCCGACGGTGCTCGCCTTCCTCGGCCTCTGGCTCGCCGTCAACGTGGTCTTCGGCCTCGCCGCGCTGCCGTTCGCGGGGGGCGACGGCGGCGACGTCGCCTGGCAGGCCCACATCGGCGGGCTGATCGCCGGCGTGCTGCTGTTTCCGCTGTTCGACCCGTTCCGCGTCCGCCGCGCCGCCTGAACGCCGGCAGTGTTGCCGGTGCGGCAAAACGTGGCATCATCCCCGGCAACGGCGCCGCTGCGCTCCAGCGCGGACGGTGCGGGCGACAGGGAGGGACGTGCCGTGACGGTAGCCGCAATCCTCGGCCAGAAGAGTCATTCGATCATCACCGCGCAGGCGGCCGAGACGCTGAAGGGTGTCTGCGCCCTGCTCGCCTCGCACCGTATCGGCGCCGTCGTCGTCACCGACGATGCGGGCGGCATCGCCGGCATCCTGTCGGAGCGCGACATCGTCAAGGCGATGGCACGCGATGGCAGCATCGCCCTCGATCGCCCGACGGCCGACTACATGACGCGGGCGGTGAAGACCTGCGGGCCCTCCGACACCATCGCCGACGTGATGGCGTGGATGACCGAGGGCCGTTTCCGCCACCTGCCGGTGGTCGAGGGCGGGCGCCTCGTCGGCGTCGTCTCGATCGGCGACGTCGTCAAGCAGCGCATCGCCTCCGCCGAGCAGGAGGCCGAGATGATGCGCAGCTACATCCAGATGGTGTGACGGCCGAGCGGCCGCGCCGGGCTCGTCACAGATAGGCGATGAGGCGGCCGGCCACCGGGACGGCGATCCAGACGCCGGCCGAGAGCGCCGCCTGCGCCCGGCCGAGCCGTGGCGCCGCGATGTCCCAGTCGTCGAGGCGACGGGTCCACAGCATGCGGAACAGCACCGCGTTGGCGACGCCGAGCGCCAGCAGCGCGAGCTTCGCCACCATCACCGGGTTGGTGGCGAGCGGCCCTGCGTCGGCGGCGAACAGCGGGATGCCGGTGGCGATCGCCACGACCAGGCCGCCGGCGGCGATCGCCGACAGCAGCCCCACCGTCGGGCGCAGCGGGAAACGCCGCCCGAACCCGAGAAGGCGCAGGTCGGCGAGCACGATCGGCGCCACGACCGCGCAGATCGCCATGACGTGCAGCACGTTGGCGAGCGGATAGAGGAGCCCCGACGACCGCATCAGGTCGCCGAGGCCCGACTGTTCGAGGGCGACGGCCCAGGCCGGCCCGTGGGCGACGTGCATCAGCGCAGCGGGATCGTCTTGCCGTCGACGGTGATCGTCTCCGCCCGCAACTCCCACTCCGTCTCGGTGCTCGGGTAGCCTTCCACGCGAACCACGACACCGTCCGCGAGCGCGCCCTCGGCCAGGCCGCGGGCGGTCATGCGTGAGGGCGGCGCCAGCACGATGTCCCAGCGGCGGCCGTCGTGCTCAAGCGCGATGTGGGCGTGCGGGAAGCCGGTGTCGGCGGCGAGGATCGGTCCCTCGATCGTCATCAGCTTGCTGGAATCATAGGACGACCAGCCGTGGTGGGCGAGGGCTGGGGTCGCGAGCAGGGCGGCTGCGGCAGCGAGGCACAGGCCGCGCCGGGAAAGGCGGGGAAGGACGTCTGTCGGCATGAGAGGCGCTTCCTTTGTCGGACGAGGTCAGCCGCGGCCGACCGCACATCCGGTCGGCCCCCGCCAACAACGTCGGAGAGGCCGGCTACCTACGGTGGCCGCGGCCGCACCCGCGCACCCGTCGCCTCATTCCTGGAAGGCTTCGTCGCGCTTGCGCCGCAGCGACGGCAAGAGGGCCACGAGCAGGATCAGGGCCGCCAGCACCAGCAGGGTCGCCGACAGCGGCCGCTCGACGAACACCATCGGGTCGCCGCGCGACAGCAGCATCGCCCGCCGGAGGTACTCCTCCATCAGTTCGCCGAGGACGAAGCCGAGGAGCAGCGGCGCCGGCTCGAAGCGCAGCTTGATCAGGGCGTAGCCGACGAGGCCGAAGAAGGCGGCGAGCGCCACGTCGAACGGCTGGTTGTTCACCGAATAGATGCCGATGCAGCAGAACGCCAGGATGGCCGGGAACATCAGCCGGTAGGGCACCTTCAGGAAGCGCACCCACAGCCCGATCAGCGGCAGGTTGATGACGAGCAGCATCAGGTTGCCGAGCCACATCGAGGCGATCATGCCCCAGAACAGGTCGGGGTTGCGCGTCATCACCTGTGGGCCGGGCACGACGCCGTGGATGGTCATGGCGCCCACCATCAGCGCCATCACGGCGTTTGGCGGGATGCCGAGGGTGAGGAGCGGGATGAAGGCGGTCTGGGCGCCGGCGTTGTTCGCGGCCTCCGGCCCGGCGACGCCCTCGATGGCGCCCTTGCCGAAGCGCGACGGGTCGGCCGCGATGCGCTTCTCCACCGTGTAGGAGGCGAAGGGCCCGAGCACGGCGCCGTTGCCGGGCAGGATGCCGAGGATCGAGCCGATCACCGTGCCGCGGGCGATCGGCAGCGACGAGGCCTTGAAGTCGGCCCGGTTCGGCAGCAGCCGGCCGATGCGCTCGCGCACCGTCTCGCGCGGCTCGGGGTCGTCGAGGTTGCGCAGGATCTCCGCGAATCCGAAGAGGCCCATCGCCAGCACGGCAAAGTCGATGCCGTCGGTGAGCCGGTCGAGGCCGAGCGTCATCCGCGGCTCG
>CALRZT010000032.1:0-22666 GCA_943372725.1 Pseudoxanthobacter soli DSM 19599 | reverse complement strand
AGCTCCGCGAGAAGACCGGCGCGGGCATGATGGACTGCAAGGCAGCCCTCACCGAGACCGCCGGCGACGTCGAGCAGGCGATCGACTGGCTGCGCAAGAAGGGCCTGTCGAAGGCCGCCAAGAAGGCCGGGCGCGTCGCCGCCGAGGGCCTCGTCGGCATCGCCTCCGAGGGTCCGCGCGCCGCTGTGGTCGAGGTCAATTCCGAGACCGACTTCGTCGCCCGCAACGAGGCCTTCCAGTCCCTCGTTCGCACCATCGCGGGCGTCGCTCTCGCCAACGGCGGCGATCGTGACGCGACGGCGGCCGCCGGCTATCCCGGCAAGGGCCACTCGGTCGAGGACGAGGTGCGCGAGGCGATCGCCACCATCGGCGAGAACATGAACTTCCGCCGCTCGGCGATGCTGTCGGTCAGCGCCGGCGTCGTCGGCAGCTACATGCACGGCTCGACGGCAGACGGCCTCGGCAAGATCGGCGTCCTCGTCGCGCTCGAGTCGACCGGCAAGACCGAGCCGCTCGCCGAGGTGGCCCGCAAGATCGCCATGCACGTCGCCGCCACCAATCCCGTCGCTGTGGATGCGTCGGGGATCGACCCGGCGACGATCGAGCGCGAGAAGGCGATCCTGCTCGAGAAGCACCAGGGCAAGCCCGCCAACGTGCAGGACAAGATCGCCGAGTCGGGCCTCAAGACCTACTTCAAGGAGGTCTGCCTGCTCGAGCAGCCGTTCGTGCACGACGGCTCGAAGACGGTCGCCCAGGTGCTGAAGGAGACCGAGGGCCAGGTCGGCGCGCCGGTGAAGCTCACCGGCTTCGTCCGCTTCGCGCTCGGCGAGGGGATCGAGAAGGAGACGTCGGACTTCGCCGCCGAGGTGGCCGCGGCCGCCGGCACCCACTGACCGGCGCGGGGAGCCGCACCATGGCGGACGCTCTGAAGCTCGAGGCGGCCACCGGTGCGGCGGGCCTGCGCTGGCACAAGGTGCTTCTGAAGGTCTCCGGCGAGGCCCTGATGGGCGGCCGGGGATTCGGCATCGATCCGGCCGTCCTCGACCGGATCGCCTCCGAGGTCGCCGAGGGCGTTCGCCTCGGCGCCCGCATCGGTCTCGTCGTCGGTGGCGGCAACTTCGTGCGCGGTGCGAAGATCGCCGCCGACGGTGGCGACCGCGTCGCCGGCGACCACATGGGCATGCTCGCCACCGTGATGAACTGCCTCGCCATGAAGGCGGCGCTGGTGCATCGCGGCGTGCCGTGCGTGGTTCTCTCGGCCCTGGTGGTCCCGGCGATCTGCGAGACATTCACCCAGCGCGCCGCGGTCGAGCACATGGACGCCGGCCGCGTCGTGCTGTTCGCCGGCGGCACCGGCAACCCGTTCTTCACGACCGACTCCGCCGCCGCCTTGCGGGCCGCCGAACTCGGCTGCGACGCTCTGATGAAGGGGACCAACGTCGACGGCATCTATTCGGCCGACCCTCGCAACGACCCGTCCGCCGTCCGCTACGAGACGCTGACGCACCAGGAGGTGCTGGCGCGCGACCTCGCCGTCATGGACGCCGCGGCGATCGCCCTTGCCCGCGACAACGGCATTCCTGTAATCGTGTTCTCCATCAAGGAGCCGGGGGAGTTCGTCGACGTGCTGCGCGGCGCCGGGCGAGCGACCGTCGTCACCGGATGACGCGAGCCGCCGGGCACCCCGACGCGGGTGTCGGGAGCCCCCACCGACGGCGGCGGAGTTCCTCCACCGCGCTTCAATCTGCAGCCATGAAGCCGGTCTCGCAGAAGACCGCCTCCGAGAGGACGACACCATGAGCGGCGTCTACGATCTCGACGACCTCAACCGCCGCATGCAGGGCGCCATCCAGTCGCTGAAGGGCGAACTCAGCGGCCTGCGCACCGGCCGCGCCTCATCTTCGATGCTGGAGCCGATCACCGTCGAGGCCTACGGCGGGACCATGCCGCTGAGCCAGCTCGCCACGGTGTCGGTGCCCGAAGCGCGCCTCATCACCGTGCAGGTGTGGGACCGCTCGATGGCAGGTGCGGTCGAGCGCGCCATCCGCGAATCGAGCCTCGGCCTCAATCCGGTCGTCGAGGGCACGTCGATGCGAATTCCGATCCCCGAGCTCAACGCCGAGCGCCGGCAGGAGCTGGTCAAGGTCGCCCACAAGTACGCCGAGAGCGCCCGCATCGCCGTGCGTCACGTCCGCCGTGACGGCATGGAGACGCTGAAGAAGCTCGAGAAGGACGGTAAGGTCAGCCAGGACGACCACCGCGTGCTGTCGGACAAGGTGCAGAAGGCCACCGACGCGGCGATTGCGGACATCGATCATATTGTGGCCCAGAAGGAACACGAGATCAGCCAGGTCTGACCTCCGTCCCGGAGGGGAGCGTGGCGACCGCCTCGGTCGGTAGGAGCCCTTACTTGGCCGCAGGCCACGAACAGTCGCTCGCTCTCGTACCGGCCGGCCCCGACGGGGACTGGCCGAAGCACGTCGCCATCATCATGGACGGCAACGGGCGCTGGGCGCGGGCCCGCGGTCTGCCGCGCGGCGAAGGTCACCGGCAGGGCGTCGAGGCGCTGCGTCGCACCGTCCGCCACGCGGCCAATCGCGGCGTCGAGATCCTGACGCTGTTCAGCTTCTCCTCCGAGAACTGGTCTCGCCCCCCCGAGGAGGTGAGCACGCTGATGGGGCTGCTGCGCCTCTTCGTGCGCCGCGACCTCGCGGAGCTGCGGGACGCCAACGTCCGCGTCCGCGTCATCGGCGAGCGCGCCGGCCTCGACCCCTCCATCGCCGGGCTTCTCGACGAGGCGGAGCGGACGACCGCCGCCAATGACGGCCTCGAACTGGTCATCGCCTTCAACTACGGTGGCCGCAACGAGATCGTCCGCGCCGCGCGCAGGATCGCCGAGGATGTGGCCGCAGGTCGGCTCGACCCGGCGGCGATCGACGAGGCGGCCTTCGCCCAGCGTCTCGACACCGCCGGCCTGCCGGCCCCCGACATGCTGATCCGGACGAGCGGCGAACTTCGCATCTCGAATTTCCTGCTGTGGCAGTCGGCCTACAGCGAACTCGTCTTCCTGCCGACCTTCTGGCCGGACTTTGACGCGGCCGCCTTCGATGCCGCCGTCGCCGAGTATCTCGGTCGCGACCGTCGCTTCGGCCGCCTGTCGGCGCGGGTCGGCGGGTGAGCCGGCCGGGGCAGGGCGATCTCGTTCGTCGCGCCGCCTCGGCTGTGGTGCTGGCGCCCATCGTCCTGGTGGCGGTCTGGCTCGGAGGCGTGCTGTTCGCCGGCCTCGTCGCTGTCGTGGCGGCGATCGTTGTGCTGGAATGGTGGGCGGTGACCGTGCCGCGCCGCGCCGGTCGCGCCAGGGGAATCGATCCCGCCGCGACGATCGCCGCCGTCGCCGCCGGGACCGCGCCGCTTGCCGTCGTTGCCGCGCAGCCGGTGGTCGCGGTGCTGCTCCTCGTCGCCGGCGCCGGTGCGGTCGCCGTCCTGCACCGCGATGCGATTGGCGGCTTCCTGTGGCCGGCCGCCGGGATCGCCTACGCCGGCGTGCCCGCGATCGCCCTGGTGGCGGTGCGCGACATGCCGGGCGGGCTCTGGTTCATCCTCGCCCTGATGGTGGTCGTCTGGGTCACCGACAGCGTCGCCTATTTCGGCGGCCGCGCCATCGGCGGGGCGAAGCTGTGGCCGCGCGTCTCCCCGGGGAAGACGTGGTCCGGGGCAATCTGCGGGCTCGTCGGCGGCGTATGTGCCGGAGGGGCCGTGGCTGCGGTCGCCGGCGGGCAGATCCTGCCCGCTCTGGCGGTCGCGGCCGTCTTGTCGATCGTCTCGCAATTCGGTGATCTCGCGGAATCGGCCATCAAGCGGCGCTTCGGCGTCAAGGATTCGGGCAAGCTGATCCCGGGCCATGGCGGCGTGATGGATCGGGTCGACGGACTGCTGGCGGCGGGCGTCGCGGCGGGTCTCCTGGCTCTCGCCTTCGGCGCGGTGCCGGCGTTCGCGCCGGCCATCTGACGGGATCGACCACCATGCGTCTCTCCGTTCTCGGCGCCACCGGATCGATCGGCCGGTCGACGCTCGACCTCCTGGCACGGGCGCCGGAGCGATTCGAGGTCGCCGCGCTGGTCGGCGGCAGCCGGCCGCAGGAACTGGCCGAAGCCGCCAGGGCGGTCCGCGCCGAAATCGCCGTCGTCGCGGATGCGGCCGCCGGGCCGGCCCTGCGGGAGGCGCTCGCCGGCACCGGCATCGCATCCGCCGCGGGCGAGGCGGCCGTTCTCGAGGCGGCCTCCCGTCCCGTCGACATGGTGATGGCGGCGATCGCCGGTGCCGCCGGCCTCGCCCCGACGCTCGCCGCGGCGCGTGCCGGCAGCACCATCGCGCTCGCCAACAAGGAGTGCCTGGTTTGCGCGGGGGAGCTCTTCCTGACGGAGGCGGCTCGGCACGGCGCCCGGGTGCTGCCGGTCGATTCCGAGCACAACGCCATCTTCCAGGTGCTGGAACAGCGCAACCTCGCCGCCGTCGACACCATCCTCCTCACGGCCTCCGGTGGCCCGTTCCGGACCTGGAGCCTCGCCCAGATGGAGCAGGCGACCGCCGCGCAGGCGCTCAAGCACCCTAACTGGTCGATGGGCGCGAAGATCACCATCGATTCCGCCACGTTGATGAACAAGGGCCTCGAGGTGATCGAGGCGAGCCTGCTCTTCCCCCAGGTTGCCGACCGGATCGACGTCGTCGTGCACCCGCAGTCGCTCGTGCACGGCCTCGTCGCCTACGCCGACGGTTCGATGCTGGCGCAACTCGGCAAGCCCGACATGCGCACGCCGATCGCCTACTGCCTCGGTTGGCCGGATCGGATGGCGACGCCGGTCGGACGGCTCGATCTCGCCGCGATCGGGACGCTGACGTTCGAGGCCCCGGACCGCGAGCGCTTTCCGGCGCTGGGCCTGGCGATGGCGGCGCTGCGTCGGCGTCAGGGCACCACCACAGTGCTCAACGGTGCGAACGAGGTCGCGGTCGCCGCCTTCCTCGAGGGCCGCATCGGCTTCCTCGACATCGCACGGGTGGTCGAGAGCGTCATCGAGCGGTGCGACACCCTCGGCATGCTGCAGGAACCGGCCTCGCTCGACGCGGTCTCGGCGCTCGACGATGGGGCGCGGCGTCTCGCCGGTGAGCGCGTGCACACGGTTGCCGCAATGCGGCCCTAAAGGCCGCACGGGCGCGGAGCAGGAGGGCAGGATGCTCGAGTGGGTGACCGGACTGGGTTCCGGCTTTCTGGGCTACGCGATCCCGTTCCTGTTCGTCTTGACCGTCGTCGTGTTCTTCCACGAACTCGGCCACTTCCTCGTTGCCCGCTGGTGTGGCGTGAAGGTCGACGTGTTCTCCGTCGGCTTCGGTCCGGAGCTGTTCGGTCGCAACGACCGTCACGGCACGCGCTGGCGGGTCGCCGCGATTCCGCTGGGCGGCTACGTCAAGTTCGCCGGCGATGACAACGCCGCGAGCGTGCCCAGTCGCGAGCGGCTCGCCGCGATGAGCGATGACGAGCGGCGGACGAGCTTCGCCGCCAAGCCCGTCTGGGCGCGCGCGGCCGTGGTCGCAGCGGGCCCGATCGCCAATTTCCTCCTGACCATCGTCATCTTCGCGGTGCTGTTCGCCTCGTTCGGCCGTCCGATCACCGAGGCGCGCGTCGATTCGATGGAGCCCGGCAGTGTCGCCGAACAGGCAGGCTTCCAGACCGGCGACGTCATCCGGTCGATCGACGGCGAGCCGATCGCCTCGTTCTCCGACGTCCAGCGCATCGTCAGCGCGCACGCCGACGAGCCCCTTGCCGTCACGGTCGACCGCGGCGGCGAACAGCTCGAACTCGCGGTGACGCCGCGGCTCAGCGAGATCACCGACCGCTTCGGCAACATCCACCGCGTCGGTGTGCTCGGCATCCGGCGGGACACCACCGGCGAGGACGTGCGCACCGAGACCTTCTCGCCGCCGGCCGCCGTCGTCGAGGGTGTCAAGGAGACCTGGTACGTCGTCACGCGGACGGTCGACTATCTCGTCGACGTCGTGACCGGACGGGAGCCGGCGGATCAGCTCGGCGGGCCGATTCGGGTCGCACAGATTTCGGGGCAGGTGGCGACGCTCGGCTTCGTCGCGCTGCTCAATCTGACGGCCGTCCTGTCGGTGAGTATAGGCCTCCTTAACCTTATGCCCATTCCGATGCTCGATGGCGGCCACCTCGTCTACTACGGCATCGAGGCGGCCCGCGGCCGGCCCCTCAGCGAGAGGGCGCAGGACGTCGGTTTCAGGATCGGCCTGACTCTGGTGCTTTTGCTCATGATTTTCGCCACATGGAACGACATTCTTCACGTCTGGCCGGCATGATCGCGGTCGCCGTGGCGCATCCGCAACGCCGCGCCGCGATCGCCTTTCTGAGGGGGTTCATCGGCTTGCCACTCCGGAGAAACCCTGCAATACCCTCGAATGGCATTGCCGTGCGGTGCGCTGTACTCCCGGCGTCCGAGACGGCATGCCGCGTACCGCGGCCTAGGAAGACGAGAGGACCTCAAGTCCCCATGCGTAGTTTGGCGACCGTCTTCGAGCGTGCCCTTGTCCGTGGCGCCATCGTCGCTGCCCTGTCGGCGACCGCTATCGCGACCCCGGCCCTTCCGATCCCGACCGCCCAGGCGGCCGTCGCGTCCTCCGTCGTCGTCGAGGGCAACATCCGCGTCGATGCCGAGACCGTGCGGACCTACGTCACGGTGAAGCCGGGGCGCCAGTACGGCCCGGCCGACATCGACGAATCCATTCGCGCGCTCTACGCCACCGGCCTGTTCGCCGACGTGCAGATCGCCCAGCGCGGCTCCTCGCTCGTCGTCACCGTCAAGGAGAACCCGGTCGTCAACCGGATCTCCTTCGAGGGCAATCGCCGCATCTCCGACGAGACCCTGACGGGCACGATCGAATCGAAGCCGCGCTCGGTGCTGACACGCGCCAGCGTGCAGAACGATGTGCAGCGCATCCTCGATTCCTATCGCCAGAGCGGCCGCTTCCGCGCCACGGTCGAGCCGAAGATCATCGAGCTCCCGCAGAACCGCGTCGATCTCGTCTTCGAGATCGACGAGGGCGACAAGACCGGCGTTTCGCGGATCACCTTCATCGGCAACCAATCGTTCAGCGACGGTCGTCTGCGGGACATCATCCGCACGCGCGAATCCGGGCTGCTGAGCTTCCTGCGCACCACCGACAACTACGACCCGGACCGGCTGGCGGCGGACCAGGAGCTGCTGCGGCGCTTCTATTACAACAACGGTTACGCCGACTTCCGCATCATCTCGGCCGTCGCCGACCTCGATCGCGAGCGCAACATCTTCTTCATCACCTTCACGGTGGAAGAGGGTGAGCAGTACAAGTTTGGCGAGATCTCCGTCGACACGACCCTTGCCGCCCTCGATCCGGAGAAGCTGCGCTCGGTCGTGACGACGTCGCCGGGCGCGGTCTACTCGGCCGCCGAGGTCGAGAAGTCGCTTGAGGCGCTGACCATCGAAGCGTCTCGGCTCGGCTATGCCTTCGCGCAGGTGCGTCCGCGCGGCGACCGCGACTACGAGAACCACACCATCTCGATCGCCTACACGGTCGATGAAGGCCCGCGCGTCTACATCGAGCGCATCGAGGTGCAGGGAAACACCCGCACCCGCGACTACGTCATCCGCCGCGAGTTCGACGTCGTCGAGGGCGATGCCTACAACCGCATCCTGATCGATCGGGCCGAGCGCCGCCTGAACAACCTCGGCTTCTTCAAGACCGTCCGCATCACCTCAGAGCCTGGCAGCGCGCCCGACAAGGTCGTCGTGCTGGTGAATGTCGAGGAGCAGTCGACGGGTGAAGTGTCCTTCGGTATCGGCTACTCGACATCCGACGGCGTCATCGGTGACGTCTCGATCACCGAGAAGAACTTCCTCGGCCGTGGCCAGTACGTACGCGCCATGATCGGTGGCGGCGAGAACCAGAAGACCGGCGAGTTCTCGTTCACGGAGCCGTACTTCCTCGGTCGCCGCATCGCCGCCGGCTTTGACGTCTATGCCCGCGAATTCGACCGCAACAGCTATCGCCCGTATGACGAGAGCGAATACGGTGGCGGCATCCGCTTCGCCTTCCCGATTACGGAAGCCTTCACCTTCAAGATCTTCAACAACATCGAGCAGCGCGACATCACCCTTGCGCGGAAGTGGCGGGGTGACACGTCGATCGCCATTCTGCAGGACGAGGGTGAGCGCCTCACCTCGATCATCGGCTACGAGCTGACGTACAACACCCTGGACAACCTGATCGATCCGCGTGCCGGCATCTTCGGGACGTTCACGCAGGAGTACGCCGGGGTCGGTGGCGACGTGTCCTTCCTGCGCAGCAAGGTCTCCGGCCGCTATTACCGCGAGCTCATGCCCGACTGGGGTCTTGTCGGTATGCTGCGTGGCGAGGCCGGCTACATCAACGGCATCGGCGAGCGCGTGGAGGTGCCGGATCAGTTCTACATCGGTGGGCAGCAGATCCGCGGCTTCCAGTCCGACGGCATCGGTCCGCGCGACACCCGCTACAAGAACAACGGCAGGGTCAAGTACAGCGACGCGCTTGGCGGCCGTGCCTACGTCGTCGGCTCCGTCGAGGGCGTGTTCCCGCTTCCCTATGTGCCGTCAGAACTTGGCTTCAGCGGTGCCGTGTTCTCCGATGCCGGCACGCTCTGGGACGCCGACAAGAGCCCGCGCTGGTACACGCGCAAGAACGGCACGCCGCAGAACCGTCCCGTTCGCCTGCGCGGCACCAATGATGCGGACATCCGCTGGACTGCCGGCTTTGGCTTTGGCTGGAAGTCGCCGTTCGGACCGATCCGCGCCGATTTCGCCTGGCCGATCACGGCCAACAAGTACGACAAGGAGCAGGTGTTCCGGCTCGGTGGCGGAACGCGCTTCTGAGGCCGTCCGCCGACCGGGAGATCCGTCGCCGGGCCGCGCTTCCGGACGTCGCGGGCTCCCGCAGCGCGGCGATCGGTTCGGGCGAATCGAGGGCGATGGCGGGACGCGATGGCTGAGCCGGAGTTCTTCCCAGCACCGGCAGGGCTTGCCGTGTCGGACATCGTCGCGCATGTCGGCGGACGGCTGACACGTGGCGACGCCGATCGCCTTGTTCGCGGCGTTGCGCCGCTCGACGGCGCAGGCGCTTCGGACATCACTTTCATCGACAATCCCAAGTACCTGAACCTGCTGGCAGATACGCGGGCCGCCGCAGTCATTTGTGCGGCCAAGTTTGCGGCGCGTGTGCCCGAAGCCTGCGCCGTGATCGAGGCGGCCGCGCCTTACCGTGCCTTTGCTTCCGTGGTGGGGTTGCTCTATCCCGACGCCTTGCGCCCGCCCGGCATCGTCGGTGGAAAGGGGATCTCGGCCGCTGCCCACGTCGATCCGAGCGCCCGCCTGGAGGCGGGTGTCGTCGTCGAGGCGGGGGCCGTCATCGGCCCGCTCGCCGAGATCGGCAGCGGCACCGTCGTCGCCGCCACTGCGGTGATCGGCTCCCACGTCCGCATCGGCCGTGACGGCTACGTCGGCTCCGGATCGACCGTCCAGCACGCGCTGATCGGCGACCGGGTGATCATCCATCCCGGCGTCCGCATCGGCCAGGATGGCTTCGGCTTCGCCATGGGCCCGCAGGGGCACCAGAAGGTGCCGCAGGTCGGCCGCGTCGTCGTCCAGGACGACGTCGAGATCGGCGCCAACACGACGATCGACCGCGGTGCCAACCGCGACACGGTGATCGGGCAGGGCACGAAGATCGACAACCAGGTCCAGATCGGCCACAACGTCGTCGTCGGCCGGCACTGTGTCATCGTCGCGCACGCGGGCGTCTCCGGCTCCACGGTGCTCGAGGACTACGTCGTGCTCGCCGGCAAGGTCGGCCTCTCGGGACACCTGAGGATCGGCCGGGGCGCACAGGTCGCCGGGGGTAGCAATGTCGCCGACGACGTTCCCGCCGGCGAACGGTGGGTCGGGACGCCCGCCAAGCCGATCCGGCAGTGGATGGGTGAGATGCGGGCGCTGACCATGCTGGGGCGCGATCGCCGGGCGAAGGCCGGGCCGGACGCGGCGACCGAGCGTGGTCCTGACGAGGAGCCGAAGGCGTGAAGGTGGAAGACGAGGTGAAAGCCGGTTCGAGCGACGGTCGCACGCTGGAGTCGGCGGACATCATGCGGGTGCTCGAACTGCTACCGCACCGCTACCCGTTCCTGATGGTCGACCGCATCGTCGACATGGACGGCGACGACGCGGGCGTCGGCATCAAGAACGTCACCTTCAACGAGCCGCACTTCGCCGGCCATTTCCCCGGCAAGCCAATCATGCCGGGCGTGCTCCTCATCGAGGGCATGGCGCAGACCGCCGGCGCCCTCTGCGTCGCCGCCCGTGGCAAGGGCGTGCCGCCCTCGCTCGTCTACTTCATGACGATCGACAAGGCGAAGTTCCGGCGGCCGGTTGTGCCGGGCGACACCGTCGAGTTCCACGTTCGCAAGGTCCAGCGTCGCATGAACATCTGGCGGTTCCGGGCGGAGGCGAAGGTGGCGGGGACCAAGGTGGCGGAAGCCGAGATCAGTGCCATGTTGGTCGATCAATGACCGCGCACCCGGAAGCCGGAGCCATGCTCCCTGCCACGATTCACCCGACTGCCATCATCTCAGACGGCGCCGTCGTCGGTGCCGGCGCGCATGTCGGTCCCTACTGCATCGTCGGACCGAACGTCGTGCTGGGCGAAGGCGTCACGCTCGAGTCCCACGTCGTCGTCGGCGGGCACACCACGCTCGGCCCGCGCTGCCGGGTGTTTCCGTTCGCCAGCATCGGCCAGCCGCCGCAGGACATGAAGTACCGCGGCGAGCCGAGCCGCCTCGTCATCGGCGCCGACACGGTGATGCGCGAGCACGTCACCATCAATCCCGGCACCGAATCGGGCGGCATGCTGACGTCGATCGGCGATCGCTGCCTGATCCTCGCCGGCGCCCACGTCGCGCACGACTGCCGCCTCGGCGACGGCGTTCTTCTCGTCAACAACGTCGTGCTCGGCGGTCATGTCCAGGTCGAGGACAACGCCATCCTCGGTGGCGGGTCGGCGGTCCATCAGTACGTCCGCATCGGCCGTCATGCCTTCCTCGGCGGTATGTCGGGGCTCGAGCACGATCTCATCCCGTTCGGCATGGCGATCGGCAACCGCGCCAGGCTCGCCGGTCTCAACATCGTCGGGCTGAAGCGGCACGCCTTCGCGCGCGAGCAGATCCACGCCCTGCGCAAGGCCTACCGCATGCTCTTCGCCGACGAGGGAACGCTCGCCGAGCGTGTCGACGACGTCGCCCGCTCGTTCGAGGACGAAGCTCTCGTGCAGGGGGTCGTAGCGTTCCTGCGCAGCGGCGGCGATCGGTCGATCTGCACGCCCCTGAGCGCCGCGGACGCCTGAGCGGGGTGGTGGACCGGCCGGTCGACGAGCCCCTCGCGATCCTGGCGGGTGGCGGCGCTCTGCCGCTCGAAGTGGCCGAGGTCGCGCGCCTGGCCGGCCGCCGTGTCGTCGTCGTCGGGATCCGCGGCGAGGCGGACGTGGCGGTCGACGCGTTCGGTGCCCACTGGGTGGAGTGGGGCCAGGTCGGCCGCCTGCTCGATCTTCTCGCTGCCGAACACTGTCGCGACCTCCTGCTCGTCGGCGGCGTCGTCCGCCGCCCGGACTTCCGCTCCGTCGCCTCCGATTTCGGCACCGTCCGGCGGCTGCCGAAGATCCTCGCCGCCCTGTCCGGTGGCGACGACGGGTTGCTGCGGCGGGTCATCGGCCTCCTCGAGAGCGAGGGCCTCAGGGTGCTGTCCGTTCCCGAGGTGGCGCCGGCCCTGGTGCTCGCCAAGGGACCGGTTGGTCGTCGCTCGCCGGAGGCCGCCCATCGCGCCGACATCGCCCGCGGGCTGTCGCTCCTCATCGCTCTCGGCCCCTTCGACGTCGGCCAAGCGGCGATCGTCGCCGGCGGCCGGATCGTCGCGATCGAGGGGGCCGAAGGCACGGACGCTGTGATCGACCGCTACCGCGCCGTTCGCACGGCCGGTCGCATCGCCCGCGACGCCCAGGGGGTTCTGGTCAAGGCGTCGAAGCCGCAGCAGGATCGGCGCGTCGACCTGCCGGTGATCGGGCCCGAGACCGTGCGACGGGCGGCCGACGCGGGGCTCGCCGGCATCGCCGCCGAGGCCGGTCAGGTCCTCGTCGTTCGCCGCCAGGAGACGCGTGCCGCCGCCGACGCCGCCGGGCTGTTCGTCGTCGGTGTGGATGTCGGCGGGGCCGATGTCGGTGTGCCGCGATGAACTCCGCTGACGCCGCGGCGCCGCTTCGCGTCTTCGTCGTCTCGGGCGAGGAATCGGGTGACCAGCTGGGTGCCGCCCTCGTCGCATCGCTGCGCGCGCGCTCGGATCGTCCGGTGCTCCTGTCCGGTGTCGGCGGCGAGCGCCTCGCCGCGGCGGGCCTCGCCACGCTGTTCCCGCTGGAGGACATCGCGGTGATGGGGATGACGGAGGTGATCGGCCGCCTGCCGACCCTCATCGAGCGCATCCGGCAGACGGTGGAGGCCGCCGTCGCGGCCCGGCCCGACGTCGTCGTCCTGATCGACAGTCCCGACTTCACCCACCGCGTCGGCCGCCGCATCCGCAAGCTCGCGCCGTCGATCCCGATCGTCGGCTACGTCAGCCCGTCGGTCTGGGCCTGGCGGGAGGGCAGGGCGCGCAAGATGGCGACGTTCGTCGATCGTCTGCTGGCGATCCTTCCCTTCGAGCCCGCCGTGCATGCGCGCCTCGGCGGTCCGCCCTGCGTCTATGTCGGCCACCCGCTCCTCGAGAAGATCGACGTGCTGCGCCCGGCGCCCGGCGAGCGGCGAGCGCTCGGCGACGGCCCGCCGGTCCTGCTGGTGCTGCCCGGCAGCCGCCGTAGCGAGGTGCGCAGGCTGCTCGACGATTTCGGCACCGCCGTCGCCGCCGTCGTGGCGCGCCTCGGTTCCTGCGAGATCATCCTGCCGGCCGTGCCGCACCTATCCGACGACATCCTCCGGCGGACGCAGGCGTGGACGATCCGGCCGCAGGTGGTGGTGAGCGAAGCCGAGAAGCACGCCGCCTTCCGGCGCGCTCACGTGGCGCTCGCGGCCTCCGGAACCGTCAGCCTCGAACTCGCGCTCGCCGGCGTGCCGATGGTCGTCGCCTATCGGCTGGACGCCGTCTATCGATCGCTGAAGCGGCTGAACCGCATCGTCCGCATCGCCCGCGTCAGCTCGATGGTGCTGCCGAACATCATCATCGGCGAGAACGCGGTGCCGGAGTTCCTCGACGAGGACGCCGGCGCGGCGAGCCTGGCGGCGGCGCTTCTGCCGCTCTTGTCCGAGAGCCCGCAGCGCGCCGCCCAGCTCGCCGCCTTCTCGCGGCTCGACGCCGCGATGCGGCTGCCGGACGGCCGTCCGCCGAGTGTCAGCGCGGCGGAGGTGGTGCTCGAGGTGGCCGGGGCGACGCCCCGGCTCACCTGATCTTGGGCCCTGATCAGCGGCGCTGCATGATCGGGACGTAGTCCCGCTGCACGGCGCCGGTGTAGAGCTGGCGCGGACGGCCGATCTTCTGCGACGGGTCCTCGACCATCTCCTTCCACTGCGCGATCCAGCCGACGGTGCGCGCCAGCGCGAACAGCACGGTGAACATCGTCGTCGGGAAGCCCAGCGCCCGCAGCGTGATGCCGGAATAGAAGTCGATGTTCGGGTAGAGCTTCTTCTCGATGAAGTAGTCGTCGTTCAGGGCGTAGCGCTCGAGCTCGATCGCGACCTGCAGCAGCGGGTCGTCGCGGTGGCCGATCTCCGAGAGCACCTCGTGACACGTCTTCTGCATGATGCGGGCGCGCGGATCGTAGTTCTTGTAGACGCGGTGACCGAAGCCCATGAGGCGGAACGGGTCGTTCTTGTCCTTGGCGCGCGCGATGAACTCGGGGATGCGGTCCGGCGTGCCGATCTCCTGCAGCATGTTGAGCGCCGCCTCGTTGGCGCCGCCGTGTGCCGGGCCCCACAGGCAGGCGATGCCGGCCGCGATGCAGGCGAACGGATTGGCGCCCGACGAGCCGGCCAGACGCACCGTCGAGGTCGACGCATTCTGCTCGTGATCGGCATGCAGGATGAAGATCCGGTCCATGGCGCGCGCCATCACCGGGTTGATCTTGTACTCCTCGCACGGAACCGCGAAGCACATGTTGAGGAAGTTCGATGAGAAGTCGAGCTCGTTGCGCGGGTAGATAAACGGCTGGCCGACCGAGTACTTGTAGGCGGCGGCCGCGATCGTCGGCATCTTGGCGATCATGCGCAGCGAGGCGATCATGCGCTGCTGCGGATCGGCGATGTCGGTGGAGTCATGATAGAAGGCGGAGAGCGCGCCGACGACGCCGACCATGACCGCCATCGGGTGGGCGTCGCGGCGGAAGCCGGAGAAGAACCGCGTCATCTGCTCGTGGATCATCGTGTGATAGGTCACACGGTTGACGAAGTCGGCCTTCTGCGCCGCCGTCGGCAGCTCGCCATAGAGCAGCAGGTAGCAGGTCTCGAGGAAGTCGCCGTGCTCGGCGAGCTGCTCGATCGGGTAGCCGCGATAGAGCAGGATGCCCTTGTCGCCGTCGATGTAGGTGATCTCGGATTCGCAGGAAGCGGTCGACGTGAAGCCCGGGTCGTAGGTGAACATCCCGGTCTCGGCGTAGAACTTGGAAATGTCGACGACGTCCGGCCCGATGGAGCCCGGTCGCACGGACAGATCGAAGTTCTTGTTGCCGATCGTGAGCTTCGCGGTCTTGTCGCTCATGGCGCTCGCCCCTTCAGAGCCGTGTCAATGAAGGTCCGTGGCTGCGAGCGTCCGAGCGTGCCGTGGGGCGCCAAGATTATTGTGTTTTTTCGAGGCTCGGTGGGAGGTGCGCGATAGCTTGGGACCTTGAGGTGGTGGGTATCCCATTTGACGCACCGCCGCAAGCGCCGACGGTATTACGCTGCAAGGTCGGCGATACGCGAAAGGCTCTCCTCCCGGCCGACCACCGCCAGCACGTCGAAGATGCCCGGGGATGTCGTCCGGCCGGTCACGGCGGCCCGCAGCGGCTGCGCCACCTTGCCGAGCTTCAGGCCCCGCTCGTCGGCGAAAGCCCGCACCACGGCCTCCGTCGAGCCCGCGTCCCAGGCCTCTGCCGCCGCCAGCCGGACGGCAAGCGCCGCCAGCATGGCGCGCGTCTCGGCGTCCAGAAGATCACTCGCCTTGGCGTCGAGGGCGAGCGGCCGGACCGCCCAGAGATAGCGGGCGTTGTCGACGAGCTCGACCAGGGTCTTGGCGCGCTCCTTCAAGCCGGGCATGGCGTCGAGGAGCTTCGCCTCGAGGTCGGGCGACCACGCCGCCCGCAGGTCGTCGGCGCCGTCGAGCCAGGGCAGGGCCGCAACGAGGGCCGCCAGCACCTCCGCCGGCTCGGCGGCGCGCAGGTAGATGCCGTTGAGGTTCTCGAGCTTGGCGAAGTCGAAGCGCGACGGCGAGCGGCCGACGGCGGCGAGGTCGAACCAGGCCACCATATCTTCCGTCGACATCACGTCGGCGTCGCCGTGGCTCCAGCCGAGCTTGACGAGATAGTTGCGCAGCGCCGCCGGCAGGTAGCCCATCGCCCGATAGGCCTCGACGCCGAGGGCGCCGTGGCGCTTCGACAGCTTGGTGCCGTCCGGCCCGTGGATCAGCGGGATGTGCGCCATCACCGGCACGCGCCAGCCGAGCGCCTGGTAGAGGATCGTCTGGCGGGCCCCGTTGGTCAGGTGGTCGTCGCCGCGGATGATGTGGGTGACGCCCATGTCGTGGTCGTCGACCACCACCGACAGCATGTAGGTGGGCGTGCCGTCGGAGCGCAGGATGACGAAGTCGTCGAGGTCCTTGTTGGGAAACACGACGCGGCCCTGCACCTGGTCCTCGACCGGCGTGTCGCCGGCGAGCGGCGACTTGATGCGGATCACCGGCTTGACGCCGGCCGGCGCCTCAGACGGGTCGCGGTCGCGCCAGCGTCCGTCGTAGCGCGGCGGCCGGCCCTCGGCGCGGGCGAGCTCGCGCATCTCGGTCAGTTCCTCGGGCGAGGCGTAGCAGCGGTAGGCGCTGCCGGCGGCGACGAGCTGTTCGGCGATCTCGCGGTGGCGGGCGGCGCGGGCGAACTGGAACACCGGCTCGCCCGTCCAGTCGATGCCGAGCCAGGTGAGGCCCTCGAGGATTGCCGTGATCGCGCCGTCGGTCGAGCGCTCGCGGTCGGTGTCCTCGATGCGCAGCAGCATCGTCCCGCCGGTGTGGCGGGCGTAGAGCCAGTTGAACAGCGCGGTGCGCGCCCCGCCGATGTGCAGGAAGCCTGTCGGCGAGGGGGCGAAGCGGGTGACGACGGGCTCGGACATTCGGACCTCTCGAGACCGGAGCGGCATCGTGATCACCGCTTCGCCGTCACCGGACGGGGGGAGCCGCAGGCCGGTTCGGGCTCGGGTGGCGATCCGACGCGATGATTGCGACGGCACGCCGGCGTCCACCTCTCGGTGTGACCGGCTGGTGCCGTCGGGGCGCTCGTGTACCATGAGGGCGGGCCGATCCCAAGTCGTCGAAAGAGTGCCGCGCGAGAGCCGGCCGGCGGGGAAGGGGGGCGGCTACCGGTTGCGGCCCGGCCGGGTGCGGTTGGCCCGGTCGGGTGGCGCGGGCGCCGTCGGCAGCGGCGGGGGGCCGATGGCTGACCGGTGCTGCGGGGGAGGGTGCGGCCATGTGGCCGGAGACCCGAGCGCGAGAGCCTCCGGCCGGCGGGCGCGACAGGCCGCCGGCGGGCTTCCTTGCGCCGCCGCCGCCGTTCATGGCGCGCCTGCGGGCCGTCGGCGAGGCCCTCGCCGCCGACGCCACCCACGACCAGGCCGCCGGGCGCGGCTTCCTGTGGGTGCCCGTCGCCTTCGCCACCGGCGTCGCCGCCTATTTCGCGCTGCCGCAAGAGCCGGCTCTGTGGGCCTTGCTGGCGGTCGGCCTCGGCTGCCTCCTGGCGGCCTGGCGGGTGCGCGAGCGGCCGCTCGCCTTTCCCGCCCTGGCGCTCGCCGCCGCCGTCGCGATCGGTGCCACCGCCGTCAAGCTCGAGGTGACGCTGGTGACGGCGCCGACGCTCGACCGGGCGCGCACCGCCGACCTCTCGGGTTTCGTCGAGCGCGTCGAGCGCCGCACCGGCGGCCGGGCCCGCCTGACGATTCGCCCGGTCGCCATCGAGGGCGTGCCGACCGCCCGCCTGCCGCGGCGCGTCACCGTCACCGCCGCCGGCGCTACTGGCCTCCTGCCGGGTGACGGCGTCGCGATGACGGCGCGGCTCGAACCGCCGCGCGGGCCGGACATGCCCGGCGGCTGGGATCCCGCGCGCGCCGCCTTCCTCGACGGCATCGGCGCCACCGGCTTCGCCTATGGCCGGCCCCGCCCGGCCGATCTGGGGCCGGCGCCGTGGATGCTCGCGCCCGCCCGCGCCGTCGCCGAGGTTCGCCACACCATCGCCGAGCGCCTGCGGGCGGCGTTGCCGGGGCCGCGCGGCGAGGTCGCAGCCGCCCTCCTCGTCGGCGATCGCGGCGGCATCCCCGAGAGCATCGAGGAGGCGATGCGCGTCTCCGGCCTTGCCCACGTTCTTTCGATCTCGGGGCTCCACATGGTGCTCGTCGCCGGCACCGTCTTCTGGGTGGTGCGGGCGCTGCTCGCAGCGATCCCGGCGATCGCCTTGACGCGGCCGATCAAGGCGTGGGCGGCGATCGTGGCGCTCGTCGCGGCGACCTTCTACCTCGTCATCTCCGGGGCCGAGGTGGCGACGCAGCGCGCCTATGTGACGATGGCGGTGGCGCTCGTCGCCGTCCTCGTCGACCGCCCGGCGATCTCGTTGCGCACCGTCGCGGTGGCGGCGCTCGTCGTCATGGCGCTGGAGCCGAGCGCCGTGCTCGGGGCCGGCTTCCAGATGTCGTTCGCCGCGGTGATCGCGCTCGTCGCCGCCTATGAGTGGTGGGGCAGCCGCGAGCGCGGCGAGACGACGTCGCCACCGCGCGGGACGGTGCTCTGGCTCGGGCGGGCCGTTCTGTTCGGGGTCGCCGGCCTCGCCGCGACGTCGCTGATCGCCGGCCTCGCGACGGCACCGCTCGCCGCCTACCACTTCCACCGCGGCGCGCCGCTCGGCCTTCTCGCCAACCTCGCGGCCATGCCGGCAGTCTCGGTGCTGGTGATGCCGTTCGGCGTCCTGGCCCTGGTGCTGCTGCCGTTCGGGCTGGAACAGGTGGCGCTGTGGCCGATGGGGCTCGGCCTCGGCTGGATGTTCGCCGTCGCCGAGACGACCACCGCCTGGACGGGCGACAGCGCGATGGTCGGCCGCGTGCCGCTCGCCGCCGTTCTCCTCATGGTGGCGGCACTCTTCTGGGCTTCCATCTCGCTCGCGCCGTGGCGGCGGCTCGCGGTGCTGCCGCTGCTGGCCGGCCTCGCCCTGGCGACCACCGGCAGCCGCCCGGATCTGCTGATTTCCGGCGATGGGCGAGCCGTCGCGGCACGGGGGCCGGACGGCAGGCTCGCCGTGGTCGGCGGCGACAGGTCCGCCTACACCGTCCGCGCCTGGCTCGCCGCCGATGCGGACCCGCGCGACGCGAAGGCCGCCGGCGCGCCATCCGCCCGCTGCGACGACTTCGGCTGCGTTCTGCCCCTCGGGGACGGCGACCTCACGGTCGCCATCGTGGCGCGGCCCGTCGCCTTGATCGAGGACTGCCGCCGCGCCACCGTCGTGGTGGCACCGGTGCCGCGGCCACCCGGCTGCCTCGGGCCCCGGCTCTATGTCGACCGCTCGACGCTCGTGCGCACCGGCGCCCTCGCTGTGACGCTCGACGCCGATGCACCAGGCGGTCTCGGCGACCCCGTGACCGCCAGCACCGACGGGCGCCCGTGGTCGCGCGCCGCTACCGCCGACGAACACTCGCCTGCGCCCCGGCGCCGCGAGGCGACCGTCGCCCCGCCAGCGGGCGGCGATACTCAGTAGCGGCGCAGCAGCGCCACGAGCCGGCCCTGGATACGGATGCGGTCCGGCCCGAAGATGCGCGTCTCGTAGGCCGGGTTGGCGGCCTCCAGCGCGATCGAGGCGCCCTTGCGGCGCAGCCGCTTCAGCGTCGCCTCCTCGTCGTCGACCAGCGCCACGACGATGTCGCCGGTGGTGGCCGCGTCGGTGCGGCGGATCACCACCGTATCGCCGTCGAAGATGCCGGCCTCGACCATCGAATCGCCGCGTACCTCGAGGGCGAAGTGCTCGCCAGCGCCGGCGAGCTCGACGGGGACCGTGATCGAATGGGTGTGGGTCTGGATCGCCTCGATCGGCACGCCGGCGGCGATCCGGCCCATCACCGGGATGCTGACGCCGCCCGCCGTCTCGCCCGCTGCCGCCGGGCGCGGCTCGGCCGGCCGGATGCGCGGCCCGTCGCCCTCGATGACGCTCGGGGTGAAGCCGCGGGCCCGCGTCGATGCCGGCCCGCTCGCGACCGAATCCGGCAGCCGGATCACTTCGAGCGCCCGTGCGCGGTTGGGAAGGCGGCGCAGGAAGCCACGCTCCTCGAGGGCGGTGATGAGGCGGTGGATGCCCGACTTCGAGCGCAGGTCGAGCGCGTCCTTCATCTCCTCGAACGAGGGCGGCACGCCGCTCTCCTTGAGACGCTCGTGGATGAACATCAGCAGCTCGTACTGCTTGCGTGTCAGCATCGTCGTCTCCCGCGCCCCCTCGTCGGTGCCGCGACCCTCGAATCGCGTACAAATCACGAACACAAGCTATCCGTTCTAGTTGTGTTCCTCAAGGGTGAATATTCGGTTGCCGCCGCCGAGGCCGTACCGCTGATCGCGACCGGCGCTGCTGCCGGTTGCTGCGGCAAGCCCGCCGGGTCTAGCCTGCCGGCCGACGGCTCGACAGGCGGGCGGCAGGAGTGACGGCATGGCCAAGCAGTTCGCCGAGATCGGCAAGCAACACCGCGACTTCATCGAGCGGCAGCACATCTTCTTCACCGCCTCGGCGGCGGCTGGCAGCCGGATCAACCTGTCGCCGAAGGACGCCGCCTCGCTGCGCGTCCTCGATGCGAGCCGCGTCGCCTATCTCGACTGCACCGGCAGCGGCAACGAGACGTCCGCCCACATGCTCGCCGACGGCCGCCTGACGATCATGCTCTGTGCGTTCCAGGGGCCGCCGCTGATCATGCGCCTCTACGGCCGCGGCACCATTCAGCATCGGGGCACGGCTGCCTATGCTGACCTCCTTGCCGCGGCCTTCGACGGCCGCGAGCCGGTGGGGGCGCGCCAGATCGTCGTGCTCGACGTCGAGATGGTGCAGACCTCGTGCGGCTACGGCGTGCCCTTGTTTGACTACGTCGACGAGCGCCCGTCGCTGACGCGCTGGGCGGAGGCGAAGGGCGAGGAGGGGCTCGAGGCCTACCGGCGCGCCGAAAACACCGTCAGCATCGACGGCCTGCCCACCGGCTGGCCGGCCGACGAAGCCAAGGCCCCCGCAGCCGAGTAAGTGGTGCGGACGGCGGGGGTCGAACCCGCACGGAGCAAGCCCCGAGGGATTTTAAGTCCCTTGCGTCTACCGGTTTCGCCACGTCCGCAGCCGGGAAGGGCACCTTGGGAGCGCCCGGGCAACGCGCACCTTAGGGGCTGGGCGCGGTCGCCGACAACCGTGATCCTCGGCCACCGTCGCTCAGGCCGCGACCGGCACGGTCTGCGCGCAGAAGCGGGCGAGCGCGTCGGCGAGGTCGGTGGCGGCGGGACCGGCATCCTTGCGCACCATCAGGGCGAGTTCGGTCGCCGGGACGTCGGGCATCCCGTCGGCGCGGCCGAGGACGCGGTGGCCGGCGCGCACCGCCCGCTCCTCGAGCAGCGCCACGCCGAGGCCGCCGGCGATCGCCACCTGGATGCCCATCAGGTTCGGGCTCTCGTAGGCGATGCGCCAATCGCGCCCCGACCGCTCGAGCGCATGGACGGCGCGCGTGCGGTAGACGCAGCCGTGCGGGAAGGCCACCAGCGGCAGCGGATCGGCGGGCAGCGGGTGGTCGGCGCTGGCGATCCAGACGAGCCGCTCCGCCCAGACCGCGAGCGCCGGCCCGGCGCCGGGATCGCGCTTGGCCAGCACGACGTCGTACTCGTCGGCCGCCAGCCCCGCCACGAGGTCGATCGAGAGCGCGCAGCGCACTGACAGGCGACAGCCCGGCCGGGCTCGCGAGAACGCCGCCACCGCGTCCGTCAGCGGCTCGACGGCGAAGTCGTCCGGCACACCGAGCCGCACCACCTCGAGGCGCGGCTCGCCGCCGACCGCGGCGCGCGCCTCGGCGGCGAGAGCGAGAAGCCGCCGGGCGTAGCCGATCAGCCGCTCGCCGTCCTCGGTGAGCCGCACGGCGCGCCCTTCGCGGCTGAACAGCGGCCGTCCGACCGCTTCCTCGAGCCGGCGGATCTGCTGGCTGACGGTGGACTGCGTCCGGTGCACGCGCTCGCCGGCCCGCGTGAAGCCGCCGGAATCGGCGACGGAGACGAAGGAGCGCAGGAGATCGAGGTCGAGCATGAGGCGCCTCCCATTCGAGAAGCCACTAGGTTAGATCGGAACATTGAATTTCCCAATAGGAGGCGAGCGACCTAGCGTTCGGTATGCTCGTTCCAGTGGCCTCCGAATCCTCGATCCTCGGCGTTCATGCCCTGTCGCTTATCCTGGACACGGGTTCTACCGCCGGCGCGCGCCGGCCGACGCTCCCGCCCTCCACTGCCTCGTGCCATGCGGTGCCCTCTGTGACGGTCTCAAGCCCCGCCTCGCGACCCACCACCGCTGCCCGCGGCCCCTCGCGTCTCGTCATGACGGGGCTCGTCGCGCTGTTCTGCGTGCTGTGGAGCTCGGCCTTCGCCGCCGCCAAGATCGCCCTCGTCGACTGCCCGCCGCTGACGCTGCTCACCGTCCGCTTCCTCGTCGCCGGCGCTCTGATGGTGGCCGTCGCCTGGACGATCGCCGGCAAGCCGCGACTGACCCGGCGCGATCTCGTCTCGCTCGCCGTGCTGGGAGCCCTGAACAATGCCGTCTACCTCGGCCTGAGCTGGACCGGCCTCACCACCGTCACCTCGGCCTTCGCGGCCGTCATCATCAGCGCCGGCCCGCTGCTTGTCGCGGCGTTCGCCCGCCCGGTGCTCGGCGAGCGGCTGACGGTGGTGAAGATCGTCGGCCTGCTGCTCGGCCTCGCCGGCGTGGCGCTGGTGCTGCGCTCACGGCTGATGGGCAGCGCGGGCATCGGCGGCGAGGACCCGCTGGGCACCCTGCTGGTGCTGCTTGGTCTGTTCTCGCTCGTCGCCGGCACGCTCGCCTACAAGAAGCTCGCGCCGGGGGGCGGGCTGTGGGTTGGCAATGGGCTGCAGTGCCTGTTCGGCGGCCTGATGACGCTGCCCGCCGCGCTGCTCCTCGACGACTGGTCGACGGTACGGCTGACGCCGGGGCTCATCGGCGGCTTCCTCTGGCTCGTGCTCGCCGTCTCGGTCGGCTGCTACGCGCTGTGGTTCTTCCTGCTCGGCCGCAGTTCGGCGACGAGCGCCAGCGCCCTGCAATTCCTGACGCCGCC
>CALRZT010000031.1:0-23355 GCA_943372725.1 Pseudoxanthobacter soli DSM 19599 | reverse complement strand
CGGTCCGGCGCCGCGCGGCGCCCAGTCCCGGCCCGGTCCTCCCCCCGGAGGACCGGATCATATCGTCCGGGCGCCGCCCGGACGTCACATCGGCGGCGGCCGCGGGAGCGGCGCCGCCGCGACGCGTTCGGCGAAGCGCTCGCCACCGTCGCCTCTCACCGCGGGGTCCGCATGTCCATCCGTTTTCTCAACGCCAGCCGCAGCTACGACGCCACCCGGCGCAGCGTCTGCTTCTGGGGCCACGACGCCACCTTCGAGATCACCTTCAGCGTCGAGGAAGATGCGCTGCGCCTGATCAGCCCGCAGGCAAACCGCGGCGAAGCCGGCTTCCTGCAGGCCTTCGACGCCAACCGCACGCGCATCGAGACGGCCGCCAGCAAGGCCTACGGCCGCTCGCGCCAGAGCTTCTACCGCCTCTCCGGCGCCGACTTCTGAGCCCCGCACGTCCGATCCACCCGTCGCAGGGGGCGCGCCGGCGCTAGACGCCGGATCGTCGCGGGGCCGCGGTCTGCCTGTTCGCCGCCGATCCCCGTCACCGCGCCGGCGGGAACGGCTCGACAAAGCTCTCGCCGCTCCGCCCGAAATAGACCGCCCGGCGGCCGGCGAGCGAGACGTGATAGCCGACGCAGCCCGCGGCGGCGATGTCCGCACAGAAGCGGTGGTAGCCGATCCGCTTTGCCTGGATCGCCCGAACGGCCGCCTCCACGCCGGCGGCCTCGAACGCTGCGCCGACGCCGCCGTCGACCGGCGCCGCCGGGGTGAGGTGGCTCGTCCCGTCCGGCCGGTAGTAGGTCTTCTCGGCGCGCACGAGGTCGGCGTGATAGCGCTCGAAGCCCGCCGCCGTCAGCGCCCCCACCACCTCCGAAAAGCTCATCGCCTCGCCGTCGGAGCCCGCCGTGCAGGCCTCGGCGACCGCCGCGGCCCCGGCCTCCATCGGCCGGACAGCGGCTCTGCTCGTCGTCGTCATTCTGCTCATGCTCCTCGCTGGTGGCGTGGCCGCCGCGGCACGGCTCGTCCGTCCGCCGGCGCGGCAGCGCCGTGGTTTGACCGGGGACGTCTGCCCGGTGTTTCGGGATTTCCGATCTCTGCGGCTCCGCCGGCGGCCTCAGTCCGTCGGCACGCCCTTCAGCCCCTTGCGGCGGATGATCTCCCGCATTGCTGCCTCGATCGTCGCGCGCTCCTCGGCCGAAAGGTGGCCGAAGAAGGCGGCATCGTTCTCGTCGGCGAGCGCGGCCAGCGCCGGCACCAGCGCCAGTCCCGCCGCCGTCGGCGACAGGCTCTGGAAGCGCGCGTCGTCGGCGTCGGCGGTGCGCACGGCGAGGCCCTTCGCCTCAAGGCGGTCGGCGAGCTTGGAGATCGCCCCGCGGGTCAGGCCGAGGCGGGCGGCGAGCGCGCTCGGCGCCGCGGCTCCATCGGCGAGATCGCGCAGCACCACCCACTCCGCCACGGTCACCCCCTTCGCCGCGAGCCTTTGCGCGAAGGCATGCGAGACGTGGTTGGAGACGTGGCGCAGCCAGTAGCCGAGATGCGCTTCGAGCGGGCTCGTCATGCATCTTCCTCAGTGGTTGAGTAGGAAACTATCATGGGATGGTTTCCTTGTCAACTTCATGATCAAGCCTGCCCACGGCGCTCTGCGCGCGCACTTGGGAGCGCAAGATCACCGCCCGTCGTCCATCTGCGGTCTTCGCGAATGACCAGATGGCACAGCCGGGCCAGCGGTCAGCCTTCGCCGAGCAACTCCGCCTTCGTCAGCGTGAAATCCGAGGCGATCCAGCGGGCTTCGGCGTTGGCGAGGCGGCGGCCGAGCTCTGGCCCAGCCGGCAGACCGATGGCCATCAGGTCGCGGCCGGCGAGGGGAAAGCGCGGTGCCGTCCAGCGCTCCGGCAGCGACAGCAGCGTCCGCCAACCCGCGTCGTCCGTCGCCGCCCCGGCATCGGCCCACGCAAGCAGCACGCCGTCGCGCCACGCCACCGGTCCGAGGCGGTAGAGCAGCACGCGGGCGGGGTGTCCGTCGGCAGGAAGTCCGTCGCCGTCCGCCGATGTCCCGGCCGATGCCACCAGGCCGGCGATCGCCCGCCGCGCTTCCTCGGCCTCGGCCATGCGGGTACGCTCGGCGCCGGAGAGCTTCAGGCGCGCCGAAAGCCGCTCGACGTCCTCGGGCACGAAGGTCGACAGCGCCACCAGGGCCGGGGCCGGGGCAATCGCGGTGCCGGTCGCGCGCACGAGGTCCAGCCAGCGGGCGAAGCGGACGAGGCGCGCCACGCCGGCGAGCACCCGGTCGAGCACGCCGCACTCGGCCATGAAGCCGAGCGTTGCGGCCGCACCCGTGGCCTGCACGAGCTTGCGCATCTCCTGGGCGATGCGCTCGGCCGAGAGCTGCTGCAGGCCGGAGAGGTTGCGCGTCACCGCGTGCAGGCCCTCGCCGTCCGGTGCGCCGGTGCCGAAGCGGGCGTGGAAGCGGAAGAAGCGCAGGATGCGCAGATAGTCCTCGCGGATGCGTTCGTCGGCGACGCCGATGAAGCGGACGCGGCGGGAGAGCGCATCCGCATAGCCGCCGACCGGATCGTGCAGCGTCCCGTCCGGCGACAGCGACAGCGCGTTCATGGTGAAGTCGCGGCGGCGGGCGTCCTCCAGCCAGTCGCTGCCGAAGGCGACCTCGGCGCGACGCCCGTCGGTGGCGACGTCGCGGCGCAGCGTCGTCACCTCGAACGGACAGCCGTCCGCCACCACCGTCACGGTGCCGTGCTCTATGCCGGTCGGCACAACCTTCAGACCGGCAGAGCGGGCGCGCTCGGAGACGACCTCCGGCAGCAGCGGCGTCGCGAGGTCGAGGTCGCCGTCCATCGGCTCGCCGAGGACGGCGTCGCGGACAAAGCCGCCGACGAGGCGCACCTCGCCCCCATCCGCGGTGATCGCCTCGACGACGCGCCGCAGCGCCGGGTCGTCGAGGAAGGGCGCGCCGGCGAAGGAGGGCAGGGCAGGGTCGGCGCTCATTCGAAGCGGCCCGGTACCAGCACGCCGTCGCGCACCTCTGCCGGCCGGTAGGTGCCGCGCTCGGCCTCGCCGAAGCTCGCGAGCAGCACGAAGCCGACGACCGTCAGGATGAGCCCGACGAGCGCCAGGACATAGACCGGTCCAGCGGTCCAGTTCGAGCGCGCGGCGCTGCCGCGGGTGAACCACAGCCACGCCGCATAGATCGCGAAGGGGGCCAGAAACAGGGCGATCTCGATGAGGGCGAGGCGCAGCACCATCCGGTTTCCTTTTTAGCCGGCGCCGTAGAGGCGCGCGTGCAGCGCGTGGACGATGCCGGCGGTGACGCCCCAGATGCGGCGGCCAGCATAGGGCATCTCGAACGTTCGCCGCTCCATGCCGCGCCACTCGCGGCGCACGGCGACGTGGTTTGTCGCCGTCATCAGGAAGGCGAGCGGCACCTCGAAGACGTCGGCGACCTCTGCCGGGTTGGGCGACAGTACCGGGTCGCCTTCGACGAGGGCCACCACCGGCACCACGCGGTAGCCGCTGGTGGTGATGTAGGGGTCGCCGTAGCCGAGCGGCGTCACCAGGAAGCGCGACAGCCCGATCTCCTCCTCCGCTTCCCGCAGCGCGGTGGCCGCCGGGTCGGCGTCGCCCGCGTCGACCTTGCCGCCGGGAAAGGCGACCTGGCCGGCGTGGGACGGCAGGTGGTCGGTCCGCTGCGTCAGGATCACGGCGGCCTCCGTGCCGCGCGTCACCACCGGGATCAGCACCGCCGCGTCCTTGAGGCCGGTCGCGAGCGGCACGCTCGGGTCGATGACGTGGTCGCCGGACGGCGGCAGCGACAGCACCGCCTCGCCGAGGCCGATCAACCGGCCCCGCCGAGCGACGAGATCGTCCGTCGAGAACGGCGCCGGGCCGCCGGCGCCGTCAGCGGAGAGAGGCGTCGAGCGCATCGGCCGCCATCATCGGAAAGAACATGCCGTCGCTCCAGACGCCGAGGTGTGCTGCGCCGTCGACGCTCGCCGTGACGGCGCGGTCTGCCAGTTCGTGCGCCACCGCCCGCGTCAGCCGCGCCTCCAGCCGCCCGCGCACCAGAACATAGGGCACAAGGCCGCCATTCTCCGGATCGTCGACGAAGCGCAGCGGCCGGTCCGGCCCGGCGGTGACGACGTCGCCGACGTTGGTGCGGAAGACGAGGCGGCTCGCGTCGCCGTCGCCGTCGGCGTGCATCTCGACGGCGAGGAAGGGAACGTCCTCGACGAGGATGCCGAGCTTCTCGACGGGCGTCACCAGCAGGTAGCGGCCGTCCGCCTCGCGGCGCAGCACCGAGGCGAAGAGCTTGACGAGCGGCTCGCGGCCGATCGGCGAGCCGCCATAGTGCCAGCGTCCGTCGGCGGAGATCCTCATATCGATGTCGCCGCAGAACGGCGGGTCCCACTTCTCCACCGGCGGCGCGCGGCCGGCGGCGCCGGCGCGGGCGATCAGCGCGGCGAGCTGCGGGTCGGCCGCCGGCCCGGTCGGGTCCGGGGGGGCACGCATCGTCTCGTCCGGCGGGCTCGTCACGGCGCACTCCTTGCGGGACGACGGTCGCGATCCGCCCTCCATGTCGCCTCCCGGTCGCGGGCGACTGCCTCCAAATGACGCGCGGGGGGCGGGCGTGCAAGGGCGCGCAGCCCATTCGGGGGTGAGGGCGCCCGGATGCCGGAACAGTCCGGCGCTGCGTCGAATGCGCGCTGCGTGCGCCTCCCCAGACCGGCGCGCCACGAAATAGCCGGTCTTCGCCGGTCCGATGACGGGGATGGTCGTCGTCGCGGGCAATCGCGGTGGAACGAACATTGCACCGTTTTCGGGCAGCGGCGGGAGCCGACAGGCGCCGCCCGGTTTCCGTGCACGGGGCGATTGTCGCGCGGGACGGGCGCGCCAGATAGCGTATCATCCGCCTGTTGGACGACGGGCGGGACGAGGCGAAGCGCAGGCGGAGAGGCACGCGAATGAGCGCCATGACGATCGAGGCCGCCGACCAGGACGCCATCGTGCGCGACGCGGAAGCCGCCGTCGCCCGCATCGCCGAGGCTCGCACCGAAATCGGTCGCGTCATCTTCGGCCAGGCGGCGGTGGTCGAGCGGACGCTGGTGACGCTGCTCTCCGGCGGCCACGGCCTGCTCGTCGGCGTGCCGGGTCTTGCGAAGACCAAGCTCGTCGTGACGCTGGGCACCGTGCTCGGCCTCGAGGCCCACCGCATCCAGTTCACGCCGGACCTGATGCCGAGCGACATCGTCGGCGCCGAGGTGCTGGAGCAGGGCCGCGACGGCAGCCGCTCCTTCCGGTTCATCGCCGGCCCGGTGTTTGCCCAGCTCCTGATGGCCGACGAGATCAACCGCGCCAGCCCCCGCACCCAGTCTGCGCTGCTGCAGGCGATGCAGGAAGGCCACGTCACCGTCGCCGGCCAGCGCTACGACCTGCCGAAGCCCTTCCACGTGCTCGCCACCCAGAACCCGCTGGAGCAGGAGGGCACCTATCCGCTCCCCGAGGCGCAGCTCGACCGCTTCCTGCTGCAGATCGACGTCCACTATCCCGACCGCGAGGCCGAGCGGCGCATCCTCGTCGAGACGACGGGTGCCGGCGAGGCCGAGCCGCGCGCCGTGCTGACGGGCGAGGAGCTCGCCCGCTTCCAGCGCCTGGTGCGCCGCCTGCCGGTCGGCGAATCCGTCGTCGAGGCGATCCTCGACCTCGTCCGCTCCGCCCGGCCGGAAGAGTCGCCCGAGGTGGCCGACGTCGTCGCCTGGGGCCCGGGCCCGCGCGCCAGCCAGGCGCTGATGCTCGCCGTGCGCGCCCGCGCGCTGCTGCAGGGCCGTTTCGCTCCCTCCGTCGACGACGTGGTGGCGCTCGCCGAGCCGGTGCTGCAGCACCGCATGGCGCTGACCTTCGCCGCCCGTGCCGACGGCAACACCGTGCGCGCCGTCGTCGAGCGGCTCGTGCGAAAGATCGGGTGAGGACGGGCGGGTGGCGAGCCTCGCGCAGACGTCCACCACGGCCAACCGATCGTCCTCCGCCCGCGGTGCGGCTGCCGCTCGCGCCGGCGGCGAGCTCGGGCTCGAGCGGCGCCTCGTCGACGCCAAGGGCCTCGCCGACGGCCTGCCGGACCTTCTGGTGGAGGCGAGCCGCGTCGCCCAGACGGTGATCGCCGGCTGGCACGGCCGCCGCCGCGCTGGCCAGGGCGAGACGTTCTGGCAGTTCCGCCCCTTCATCGACGGCGAGCCCGCCGCTCGTGTCGACTGGCGCCGCTCGGCCCGCGACGACCACCTGTTCGTCCGCGAGCGCGAATGGGAGGCGGCGCACACACTGTGGCTCACCGCCGATCTCTCGGCCTCGATGGTCTATCGCTCGAAGCTGTCGCAGACGACCAAGCGCGACCGCGCGCTGGTGCTGCTGCTGGCACTCGCCGAGGTGGCGGCGCGGGCGGGCGAGCGCGTCGGCCTGCTCGGGCTGTCGCGGCCGATCGCCAGCCGCAACGCCGCCGAGCGCCTCGCCGCGACGCTGGCGCTGGAGGCGGCGGAGGTCGAGGGCCGCACCGCGCTGCCGGAGCCGAACGACGTTCGCCGCTTTTCCGACGTGGTGGCGATCGGCGACCTGCTCGATCCGCTGCCGGCGACCGTCGCCTGGGTCGAGATGCTCGCCCGCCGCGGCGTCCAGGGCACGCTGGTTCAGGTGCTCGACCCTGTCGAGGAGACCTTTCCCTTCGACGGCCGCACCGAGTTCCGCGATCCCGAGACCGGCGCTCGCATCGTCGCCGGCCGCGCCGAGACCTGGGCCGAGGGCTACCGCACGGCGCTCGCTGCCCACCGCGATGCGCTGTCGAACCTTTGCCGGCGCGTCGGCTGGTCGCTCGTCGTCCACCACACCGACCGGCCGGCGTCCGAGGTGATGATCGCCATCCACGCCCGCCTCGCCGGCGCCGCCACGAGGGCCGGCACATGATGGGCTTCCTGCCGATTGGCTTCACGGCCCCCGCAGTGCTCGCCGCCCTGGCGCTGCTGCCGGTGATCTGGTGGCTGCTGCGGCTGACGCCGCCGCGCCCGCAGCGGGTGTCGTTCCCGCCGACGCGGCTTCTGGCCGAGATCGCCAAGCGCGAGGAGACGCCGTCGAAGAGCCCGTGGTGGCTGACGCTGCTGCGGCTGATCCTCGCCACCCTCGTCATCCTCGCCGTCGCCGGCCCGCTGTGGCGCCCCGTTGGCCCGGTCGCGGCCGGCGACGGGCCGCTCCTCCTCGTTGTCGACAACGGCTGGGCCGCGTCGCACGACTGGCCGTCGCGGCTCGTCGCCGCCGAACGGGCGCTCGCCGAGGCCGAGGCCGCCGGCCGGCCGGTGGTGCTCGCCGCCACCGCCGAAGGCCCGCGCCAGCCGCTCGCCCCCGATACCGCCGCGGCGGTGCGCGAGCGCCTCGGGGCGCTGGCCGCCCGGCCCTGGCCGAGCGACCGCGCCGGCCTCGTCGAGCCGCTCGGTGACGTGCTCACGGCAACGCCGCCGGCGGCCGTGGTGTGGCTGTCCGATGGTCTCGCCGGCCGCGACGACGGCTTCGCCGATCTCCTCGCCGGCACCGGCGCCACCGTCACCGTGGTGGAGGAGGCGACGCCCGCCACCGTCGGCCTCGCCGGCATCGACAACGGCGCCGAGGCGCTCGACGTCGCCGTCCGCCGCCTGCCGTCGGCCGAGGCTGGGACGGTGACCGTCGCCGCCCACGACCTCCGCGGCTTCCTGCTCGGCGAGGCGACGGCGACCTTCGAGCCCGGCTCCGGCGCGGCGACCGCCCGCTTCGAGCTGCCGGGCGGCCTGCGCAACGACATCGCCCGCCTCGACGTCGCGGCGAGCGAGACGGCCGGCGCGGTGCGCCTCGTCGACGAACGCTGGCGGCGGCGCACCGTCGGCCTGATCAGCGGCGCCAATGCCGACCAGGCGCAGCCGCTGCTGTCGCCTTTGCACTATCTCTCCCGCGCGCTCGCCCCCTTCGCCGACCTGCGCGAGCCCGTCGGCACCGACATCGCCGACACGGTGAAGCGCCTTGTCGACGAGGGCGTCTCGATCATCGTGCTGGCCGACGTCGGCACGCTGGTCGGCGAGGCCCGCGAGGAGATCGAGCGCTGGGTCGAGAATGGCGGGGTGCTCGTCCGCTTCGCCGGCCCCCGCCTCGCCGAGGGCGGCGACGACCTCGTGCCCGTGCGCCTGCGCACCGGCGGCCGCGTGCTCGGCGGCTCGCTCTCCTGGGAGGAGCCGCAGCCGCTCGCGAGCTTCACGCCGGAAGGGCCGTTCGCCCGCCTCGCCGTCCCGGACGACGTGACGGTGAACCGCCAGGTGCTCGCCGAGCCGGACGCCAACCTCGCCCAGCGCACCTGGGCGAGCCTCGGCGACGGCACGCCGCTCGTCACCGCCGCGCCGCTCGGCGACGGCACTATCGTGCTCTTCCACGTCACGGCGGATACGTCCTGGTCGAACCTGCCGCTCTCCGGCGGCTTCGTCGAGATGCTCAGGCGCCTGGTGGCGCTGTCGTCGGCGGCCGGCGAGACGGCCGGCACCGCGGCGGTGCCGCTGCAGCCGATGCGCGTCCTCGACGGCGAAGGCCGCTTCACCGCGCCGGGGCCGGAGGTCGAGCCGCTGTCGCCGGGCGCGCCGCTCGCCGGTGATGTCGGCCCGACGCGCCCGCCCGGCCTCTATGGGGCCGATGACTCGTTCCGCGCCGTCAACCTGCTCGCTGACGACGCGGTCCTCGCGCCGCTCGCCCTCGGGCCGCTCGCCGGCACCGCCACCCGCGTCGGCTATGCCGTCGACGGGCCGATCGACCTCAAGCCCTTCCTGCTGACGGCCGCCATGCTGCTGCTCATCGCCGACGCCATCGCCGTGCTGGTGCTTTCCGGCGGCTTCCGCTTCCGCCGCTCCTCGGTCGCAGCACTCGCCGCCGGCGCGGTGCTCGCTGCGGCGCTGGGCGTCGCCGATCCGGCGCGGGCGCAAAATGCCGACGCCGACGCCTTCGCGATGGAGGCCGCCAACGAGACGCGCCTCGCCTACGTGACGACCGGCGACGCCGCCGTCGACGAGGCGAGCCGGCTGGGCCTCGCCGGGCTGTCGCGCTTCCTCGCCGAGCGCACGGCGCTCGAGCCGGCCGAGCCGCTCGGCGTCGATCCCGGCCGCGACGAGCTCGCCTTCTTCCCGCTGCTCTACTGGCCGCTCACCGAAGGCCAGGCGAAGCCGTCGCCGCAGGCGATGGCGCGCGTCGACGCCTACATGAAGAACGGCGGCACCATCCTGTTCGACACCCGCGACCAGCTCTCGACCGGCGGCTTCGGCGGCGTCGGCCCGGCGACCCTGAAGCTGCGCGAGATCCTCGACGGCCTCGATATCCCGCCGCTCGAGCCGGTACCGGCCGACCACGTGCTGACGAAGGCGTTCTACCTGCTCGACGAGTTCCCCGGCCGCTGGTCGGGCGGGCCGCTCTGGGTCGAGGCCTCCGCCAGCGAGGCGGGCGAGGGGCGGCCGGTCCGGGCCGGCGACGGCGTCTCGCCGATCCTCATCACCGCCAACGACTTCGCCGGCGCCTGGGCGGTCAGCGACGCCGGCGACTGGCTCTATCCGACGGTGCCGGCCGATCCGTTCCAGCGCGAGTTCGCGCTCCGGTCCGGCATCAACATCGTCATGTACGCGCTGACCGGCAACTACAAGGCCGACCAGGTTCACGTGCCGGCGCTGCTCGAGCGGCTCGGCCAGTAGGAGCGGCGTGTTGAACTGGTCCCTCGCCTTCGATCCGCTGCTGCCCATCTGGGCGATCGCCGCCCTGGCAGCGGCGGCCGTGGCGCTGTCGCTGACGGCGCTGGCGCGGCGGGTGCGCGGTGCCGTCGTGCGCCTCGCCGCCGGCCTCTGCCTGGCGCTCGCCCTGCTCAACCCCTCCCTCGTCGAGGAACAGCGCACCCGGCTGACCAGCATCGCCGCGATCGTCGTCGACCGCAGCCAGAGCCAGGGGATCGGCGAGCGCGCGGCGGAGACGGATGCCGCGCTCGCCGGCCTGACCGAGCGGCTCGCCGCCGTCGACGGGATCGAGACGCGCATCATCGAGGCCCGTCCCGGCAACGCCGCGGCGGGCGACGGCACGCGCCTGTTCGAGGCCTTGGCGAACGGCCTTGCCGACGTGCCGCCGGACCGGGTCGCAGGCGCCGTCCTCCTCACCGACGGCCAGGTCCACGACATTCCCGAGGCGGCCGCCCGCCTCGGCTTCCAGGCGCCGGTGCACGCGCTGGTCACCGGCCGCGACGACGAGATCGACCGCCGCATCGTCCTCGAGCAGGCGCCGCGCTTCGGCCTCGTCGGCACCGAGCAGAGCGTCGAGCTGCGCATCGTCGACGACGGCCCGACGCCCTCCGCCGGCGACGTCCGCCTGACGGTGCGCCGCGACGGCGAGACGATCGAGGAGATCACCGCCCCCGTCGGGACCGCCTTCCAGGTGCCGTTCACGGTGGCGCACGGCGGCCCGAACATCTTCGAGTTCGAGGTGGCGCCGCTCGAGGGCGAGCTCACCACCATCAACAACACCGCCGTCGCCGTCGTCGAGGGCGTGCGCGAGAACCTGCGGGTGCTGCTCGTCTCCGGCGAGCCGCACGCCGGCGAGCGCACTTGGCGCAACCTGCTCAAGTCCGACGCCTCCGTCGACCTCGTCCACTTCACCATCCTGCGGCCGCCGGAGAAGCAGGACGGGACGCCGATCAACCAGCTGTCGCTGATCGCCTTTCCGACGCGCGAGCTGTTCTCGGTGAAGATCGCCGAGTTCGACCTCATCATCTTCGACCGCTACCAGCGGCGCGGAATCCTGCCGCTCGTCTATTTCGACAACATCGCCCGCTACGTGCAGGAGGGCGGCGCCGTCCTCGTCGCCTCCGGCCCGGACTACGCCTTCGGCGACAGCCTGTTTGAGACGCCGCTCGGCGCCGTGCTGCCGGCCGAGCCGACCGGCAACACCCTCGACGAGCCCTACCGGGCGGAGCTCTCCGATCTCGGCCGCCGTCACCCGGTGACGCGCGACCTGCCGGGCGCGCAGTCCGAGCCGCCGGAGTGGGGCCGCTGGTTCCAGCTCCTCGAGGCGGCGGCGAGCTCCGGCACGACGGTGATGAACGGTCCCGGCGAGCGGCCGCTGCTGGTTCTCGGCCGCGAGGGCGAGGGCCGTGCCGCCGTGATGCTCTCCGACCAGGCGTGGCTGTGGGCGCGCGGCTACGAGGGCGGCGGCCCGCACGTGCCGCTGCTGCGCCGCCTCGCCCACTGGCTGATGAAGGAGCCCGAGCTCGAGGAGGAGGCATTGCGCCTCTCTGTGCGCGGTGACGACCTCGTCGTCGAGCGGCAGACCCTCGGCGACACCGTCGGCCCGGTGACGCTGACCGGCCCGGACGGCGCCGCGCGCACGCTGACGCCGACGGAAGCCGAGCCCGGCCTGTGGCGGGCGACCGCCGAGGCGACCGGCGTCGGCCTCTATACCGCCGTCGAGGGCGAGCGGCGCGCACTCGCCCACGTCGGCCCGACCAATCCGAAGGAGTTCCTCGACGTCCGCTCGACGGAGGAGCCGCTCGCGGCGCTCGCCGACGAGACGGGTGGCAGCGTCCGCCGCATCGTCGAGGACGGCACCGTCGACCTACCGCGCGTCACCACCCTCCGCCGCGCCGGCCGCTACGCCGGCGACGACTGGATCGGTCTCAAGACCAGTGAGGCGACGGTGCTGGAGGGCCTGACGCGGGTGCCGCTGTTCGCCGGCTTCCTCGGCCTCGCCCTGCTGCTCGGCGCGGTTTCGGTGACCTGGATTCGGGAAGGGCGCTGACGCGCCGGCGTGTTGTGGAAAGTGCGCTGACGCGCCGACGGGCCCGCCCGCCGGGCGGTGCGCCGCTCACGGCCGCGTCAGGCCATGGCCGGCGCGATCCGGCACGCCGGTCCGCGCGTTTCCGCCAGGGCACCCGGGACGAGGGGGCAGGCGAGCAGCCGCGCCGGGTCGACCGGCCCCGGCATGGTGATCTGCCCAGGCGGCACCGGCTCGAAACCGAGCGGGCCGTAATAGGGGCGGTCGCCGACCAGCAGCACCAGCCGATGGGCATCCACCCGCGCCGCATCGAGCGACGTCCGGACGAGCTCGCGGCCGGCGCCGCGGTTGGCGAAGTGCGGCGCCACCGCGAGTGGCCCGAGCAGCAGCGCCGGTGCGTCACCGATGCGGATGGCGGTGAGCCGCACCGAGCCGACCAGCCGGTCGCCGGCGATCGCCACGAAGGAGAGCCGCGCGTCGTGCGGGACGCCCTCGCGCAGCCGGTAGGCCGTCTTGGCGAAGCGGCCCGGCCCGAAGGCCACGTCGAGCAGGCTCTCGATCTCCGGAGCGTCGGACGACGTCTCCGCGCGGATGACGAAGGGAAAGGACATCATGGTGGACAGACCCGTGGGATGGGGCTCCCGCGGGGCGTCAGCGCGCGCGTCAGGAGCCGGGGCAGGAACGTGCGGACACCGGCGGCAAGCCGCCCGTCTCGCGTCGTCGTCGCTGCCAGTGGCCCACGCATCGTCCTCCCGGCCGGTCGCTGCGGCGACACCGGCCCTCTTCAGCGTGGGGCGATAGCACGATGGCGGGGCCCGGACAAGCAGCGCGGTTGCGACCGCGCCGCCGGACGGTGCCACCGATCACCACCGGCGCGCGAAAAAGGAGATGCAATGGACGTTTCGCCCCCTTAAGAGGACGATCACCGGCGCAGGAAACGGCGCATTCGGACCGGATCTGGACAGGCTGGAGGGGCCACGCCGCATGATGCTCGATGTCGGGACGATCCTCGTCGCGACCATCGCAGGTTGTGCCGTGCTCGGCTGTCTGATGCTGGTCGACTGGTGGCAGAGCCGGGACACCCTCGAACTCGCCTGGTGGGGCACGGCGTACCTGTTCGGGGCGCTGTCGCTGATCGTGCTGCTGATCCGCGGCGCGTCGCCGAACCTGCTCTATTCGGTGAGCGCCGCCTTCGTCCTGTTCGGCTACGGGTGCCTCTGGATCGGCGCCCGGCGCTTCTTCCGCCGGCACCTGCCGATCGGCCGGGTGCTGACGCTGTGCATCGTCTGGCTGGCCTTCTCGACGCTGCCGCTCGTCCAGTCGAGCGCGCCCATCCGCACCGCCATCGTCTCCGCCATTACCGCGGCGCTCAGCTTCGCGATCGCCTTTGAGTTCTGGCGCGACCGGTCGGAACGGCTCGCCTCCCGCGTCCCGGCGATCATCATCTGCGGCGTCCACGGGCTGTTCTTCGCCGTCCGCGTCGCGTTCGCGGAAGCCCTGACGCTGCCGTCCGATCTCGGCACCGCGCCGATGCTCTACGGCATCCTCGCCCTCGAGGGTCTCGTCTTCGTCATCGCCTCCGGCTTCACCTTCGTCGCGCTGACCAAGGAACGCGCCGAGGTGGCGCAGCGGCGCGCGGCGACGATCGATTCCCTCACCGGCGTCTTCAACCGCCGCGCCTTCTTCGACCGGGCGGAACGGCTCGTCCGGCGGGCCGAGGTCGACACCCGGCCGCTCGCGGTGCTGCTCTTCGACATCGACCGCTTCAAGCAGATCAACGACCGCTTCGGCCATCCGGTCGGCGACCGGCTGCTCATCGAGTTCACCACGCTGGCGACGCAACTGCTGCGGCCGACGGACCTGTTCGGCCGCATCGGCGGCGAGGAGTTCGCGGCGATCCTGCCCGGGGCGCCGCGCGCCGCCGCCGTCGCCGCCGCCGACCGGGTCCGCGCCGCCTTCGCCGCCGTCATCGTCACCGAGGGCGAAGCCGACGTGCGCGCGACCGTCAGCGTCGGCGTCACGGTCGTCGATGGTGAGGAGATCGGGCTCGATCGCCTGATCGCCATCGCCGACCGGGCGCTCTACCGGGCGAAGCACAACGGCCGCAACATGGTCGAGGTCGAGCCGTCGCCGGGCGAAGCAGGCTAGGTTTCCGGCTGCGCCGGACTGCCGCCGCCGCTACCGCAGCCCTTCCGCCTCCGCCCGCACGCGGGCGAGGAAGCGGGCGCGGCTGACGTCGGTGGAGCGGTTCATGTCGTAGTGGGCGAGGTAGCGCACGCGCGCGCCGGGGCGGATGGTGGCGCGCAGCACCCGCGTGGCGAGCTTGCGCGGCGGATCGCCGGCCAGGAAGGCGCGCAGCGGGTCGGCGCCGTAGGTGGCGACCGCCATCAGCGTGCCGATGTTATGCAGCGCCGGCCTGACCCGGCCCGCCTCGAGCTTGAACGACACGCCGGGCAGGAACACCCGGTCGACGAAGCCCTTGAGGATCGCCGGATAGCCGAAGTTCCACACCGGATGGACGAGCACGACCGCGTCGGCGGTGGTGAGCCGGCGAACATAGTCGGCGACGCCCGCCTGGTTGTCGGGCACGGTGTGATAGGCGAGGCGCTCGTCGCGCGACAGCACCGGCTCGAAGCCCTCGGCATAGAGGTCGCAGTCGTCGACGCTGTGGCCGGCGGCGGCGAGGCCCTCGAGCACGGCGGCGTGCAGCGCCGCCCCGTAGCTCGTCTCGACGGGATGGGCGTAGAGCACCAGCACGCGCATGATGGCGTCTGCCCTTAGCGCTGCTTCAGTTCGATCTCGACGAACGACATCATGCCCTCGCCGGCATTGATGACGTCGTGCTCGACGCCCTCCGGGCGGGCATAGCTGCCGCCGGCGGTGAGCGGCACCAGCCTCTCCCCGGCCGCGTCGACGATCTTCAGCACGCCGTCGACGAGCGGCACGACCACATAGGGCATGGCGTGGCGGTGCCAGCCGGTCGCCTCACCGGGGCGGAAGTCCCATCGGGTGATGCGGACTGCGTCGTCGTCGACCTGCAGCGTCGGCGTCGCCGAGCTGGTGTGGGCGTGGTCGGTCATGAGGGTCAGGCTCCGGTGGCGTCGGTGGCTTCTTCGAGGCCGGGGAAAAGATAGGTCCGCTGCGCGGCGAAGTCGAAGTCGGGGTCCTCCCAAGCGATCATCTTGCCGGGATTGAGCAGGCCCTTCGGGTCCGCCTCGCGCTTGAAGGCGAGTTGCACCGGGTCGGACCGCTTCATGCCGCCCTCCTCCAGCGTGTAGCGGTGCGGGTTGAAGATCGGGCAGCCGTGCGCCTCGTGCAGGCGCATGATCTCTTCCAGCCGCTCCTCGGTGGTGTAGCGCACCACCGGCAGGCCGAAGCAGGTGATGGCGCCGTCGAAGCGGACGAACTCGAGGTGGCCGGGCACCTCGTCGCCGAACAGCGCCGTCATTTCCGCCACCCGTGCGAGATGGTCGGGCGCCGGATAGAGCACCTGCAGATAGGTGATCGACGGGTCGACGCGCAGGCCGCGCAGCGTCGTGTGGTTCCAGGAGAGCTCGTAGGACGGCGGCAATGCCTTGCGATCCTCCTCCGAGGCCATGTCGGAGCGGTAAAGCAGGCTGGCGCGGTGGTGGCGGGCGACGAAGGCGGCGAGCGCCGCCATCGCGAACGGCGCCACCATCAGGATCGCCACCGACTGGTCGCGACGGATGAACTTCTGGTGGCGCAGGAAATAGTCGTGCGGCAGCGGCGCCGCCACCGTGCCGATCTCCTTGGTGAGCAGCCCGTCCTGCTTCGCCACCGCGTCGCAGAAGTGCGCCGCCTCGACGAAGTCGTCGAAGCCGACGAGCACGTCCACCCAGTCATAGGCGGCCGTCAGCGGCATCTCGACCTCGGTGATGATGCCGGTGGTGCCGTAGGCGTGCGCCGCCTTCTGGATCTCGTCGCCGGAAAGCTCGAGGACGCGCGGCTCCGCCTCCATCGTCACCAGCCGGAGGCGCAGGACGTTGCCGAGGTCGCGCAGGCCGCCCCAGCGGATCGAGCCGACGCCGCCGGAGCCGCCGGCGATGAAGCCGCCGATCGAGGCGGTGCGGTAGGTGGAGGGGTGCAGCCGGAGCTCCTGGCCCGACGGCCGCGCGGCGTCGTCGATGGCCGACAGCAGCGCGCCAGCCTCGGCGACGACGACGCCGGGCTTCACCGCGGTGACCTTGTTCATCTCGGCGAGGTTGAGGATGAGGCCGCCCGACAGCGGCATCGCCTGGCCGTAGTTGCCGGTGCCGGCGCCGCGGGGCGTCACCGGCACGCCGTGGCGGAAGGCGGCCGCCAGCACGCGGATCACCTCGGCCTCGCTCCGGACGGTGACGACGCCGTCCGCGGTGACGGCCTCCAGTTGCCGCTTCAGGACGGGCGAGTACCAGTAGAAGTCGCGGCTCTTCTGGCGGACGAGGGCGGGGTTCTCCTCGATCGCGAGGCCCTCGAGATCGGACTTCAGCGCGGCGGAAATCGGCACGTCAGGCTCCTGTCGCGGCGAGCGCGGTGCGAGTGGCGCGGGATGGCACCGACATCAGGTCGTCGAGTTCGCGGTAGTCGGGCAGGCGCCGGTCGATCGGCCGGCCGCCGCGCAGCACCACCCGGTCGGACTGCGGCCTTGCGTGCAGCTCCGTCCAGGTGCGGGCGGGGGTCAGCACGAGATCGGCCGGCAGGCCGACCGCAAGCCGGCCGCAGTCCGGCCGGCCCATGATCTCGGCCGGTGCGGCGGTGACGACGCGCGGCCAGCCGGCGACCGGATGGTCGAGATGGCCGATGCGCGTCGCCTCGCGGAACACCTCCAGCATGTCGAGGTCGCCATAGGCGTAGAACGGGTCGCGGGTGTTGTCGCTTGCCACCGCCACCGGGATGCCGCGCGCCGTCAGTTCGTGCAGCAGCGTCACGCCGCGGCGGCGCGGCGTGGCGGCGCCGGCGCCGCGGTCCTGGAGATAGAGATTGCAGAGCGGCAGCGAGACGATGGCGAGGCCGGCGCGCGCGACCTTGTCCATGACGCGGCGGGCGTCGTCGTCGTCCATCACCGACAGCGAGCAGCAGTGGCCGCAGACGACCCGGCCGGAAAAGCCGGTCTCAATCACGGCTTCCGCGACCAGCGACAGGGTGTCGACGGAGGCGTCCATCGTCTCGTCGACGTGCAGGTCGACGTCCGCGCCGTGGCTGCCGGCGGCCTCGAGCACGCGGCGGATATGGTGGGCGGCGTCGGGGGCGGGGATGGTGACGCCGCCGACGGCGCCCTGGCACCGGGCAGCATAGCCGGCGAGCTCGTCGAGCAGCGCGTCGTCGGTGCGCTCGTCGAGCGGCATGATCGAGCACGCCTGCAGCTCGATGCGCCCGGCCCAGCGGTCCCGCATGTCGAAGAACACCGGCCAGGAGACCCTTTGCTGCGGCGCGATCGAATCGATGTGGGTGCGCACCAGCCGCGTGCCGTGGGCGTAGGCGCAGCGCAGCGAGAAATCCATGCGCCGGGCGACGTCCTCGGCCGTCCAGGACGCTTCGCGGTCGTCGCGGGTGGCGTTCAGCGCCCCGTCGAAGCTGCCGTCGGGGTTCGGCCGGCGCGGCCAGATGTGGCCCTTGTCGAGATGGGTGTGCATGTCGACGAAGCACGGCAGCACCAGGCCGTCGTCGAGCGAGACGCTCGCCTCCTCCGCCCCGGCCTCGCAGCCGGCGGGGTCGATGGCGACGATGCGGCCGTCGGCGATGACGATGTCGGCGGAGGCGAGCCCGTCATCGTCCGGGGTGAGGCCCGGGGCGTCGGTGACGCAGGCGACGACGGTGGCGCAGCTGAGCCTCAGCCGCGGCGCGAACGGGACGACGGTGAAATCGGCGGACATGGGACCCGTTGGTCTGGTTTCAGCGATCGCGGGATAGCGAGCTCTGTGTCAGCGGTCGCGCGGCAGCGCGCTTTCATGCCAGCGGCGGAGAAGCAGGTGGGAGACGAGGCTCGTCATCGCGAAGATGACGACGCCGGTGAGCGACAGGAGGATCAGCGCCGCGAACAGGCGGGGAATGTTGAGGCGATATTGCGACTCGAGCAGTCGGAAGGCGAGGCCTGAGCCGGCGCCGGCGGAGCCCGCCGCGAACTCCGCGACGACGGCGGCGATCAAGGCGAGGCCGCCGGCGATCTTCAGGCCGGCGAGGAAGAAGGGCAGGGCGGCGGGGATCTGCAGGTACCACAGCGTCCGCCAGCGCGAGGCGCCGTAGAGCTGGAAGAGGTCGAGAAGGTTGTGGTCGACGCTCTTCAGGCCCGCCGTTGTGTTGGAAAGCACCGGGAAGAAGGCGACGATCCAGGCGCAGAGCAGCAGCGCGAACTCGGTCGAGGGCGCGTAGATCAGGATGAGCGGGGCGATCGCCACGATCGGCGTCACCTGCAGGATGACGGCGTAGGGATAGAGCGCGAGCTCGATCCACTTCGACTGCGCCATCAGGATGGCGAGCGCGACGCCGCCCGACAGCGCCAGCGCCAGGGCGGCGAAGGTGGTCCACAGCGTGTTCAGCAGCGAGCGGCCGAGGATCGGCCAGTCGGTCACCATCGCTACCGCCACGTCGGCCGGGCTCGGCAGGATGTAGCGCGGGATCTGGTAGGCGATGACGATGCCCCACCAGGCGATGACGACGAGCGCCAGCATCACCACCGGTACGAGGATGCGCATCGTCCGCGAGACGCCGCCCGGGGCCGGGACGGCCGCCGCTTCCGCCGGCGCATCGTGCGGCGCCGACGGCGCCAGCGCCGCGGCCGTGCCGGTGTCGCCCGCCGTGCTCACAGGTGGCTGTCCCCGGCGGTGACGATCGCCGCCTGCAGGGCCCGCGAGGTCTCCTCGCAGGCCTCGTGATAGAGCGCGCTCATGCGGAAGTCCTGGCCGCGCGGCAGCGGCGCGGTGACGTCGATCGTCTCGAGCAGGCGCCCCGGCCGGGCCGCCATCACGACGATGCGGGTGGAGAGATAGGCGGATTCGAACACCGAATGGGTGACGAAGACGACGGTGGTGCCGAGCCGCACCTTGATCGAAAGCAGATCGTCGTTGAGGCGCTGGCGGGTGATCTCGTCGAGCGCCGCGAAGGGCTCGTCCATCAGGAGGATGCGCGGCCGGGTGACGAGGGCGCGCGCGATCGAGACGCGCATCTTCATGCCACCGGAGAGCTCGCGCGGATAGGCGTCGGCGAAGCGGTCGAGGCCGACGAGGGCGAGCGCCCCCATGACGTCGTCGCGGGCGGAATGGCGCGACACGCCCTTCAGGCGCAGCGGCAGCCAGACGTTGGCGAACACCGTCGCCCACGGCATCAGCGTCGGTTCCTGGAAGACGAAGCCGATGTCGTGCGCGCCCGGTACGCCGCCGCCGGTGTCGCGCGACCACTCGACCGTACCGCTCGAGGGATCGGCGAGGCCGGCGATGATCCTGAGCGCCGTCGACTTGCCACAGCCCGAGGGCCCGAGGAGCGACAGGAACTCGCCCTGGCGGACGGTCAGGTCGAGGCCGGCGAGCGCCGTCACGCCGTTGGCGAAGCGCTTGTTCACGCCTGCGAGCCGGACGATGGGCGCACCGCCGCTACCGTCCGCCGGGGTCTCTCCCGCGGCGGACGGTGAAGACGCCAGGGCGGCGGCTCGACCGCCGCCTTGCCTCACTTCGCGAGGTCCTTGCCGACGCCCTTGCAGACGAAGGCGAGGGTGTAGGACTTCGTGTAGTCGATGTCGGCCTTGACGACGTTCGCCGCCACCATCTTGTCGAAGAACGACTTCTGGCGCGCGTCGGTCATGCAGCCGATGCCGCCGGCCTCCGCCTCGCCGGAAACGACGATGCCGTATTCCTTCATCTTGGCGATGGAGAAGGCGATCTGGCCGTCGGTGATCTCGGGGTTGTCGGCCTTGATGAGGGCATTGGCGGCGGTGTTGTCGCCGTAGAGGTAGTTGTACCAGCCGATCGCCGAGGCATCGACGAAGCGCTGCACCAGATCGGGCTTGCCGTCGACCATCGCCTGCTGCGTCTCGATCAGTGTCGAGTAGGTGTCGAAGCCGTAGTCGGCGAGCAGGAACTCCGTCGGCTTCCAGCCCGCCTGCTTCTCGATCTCGTAGGGCTCGGAGGTGATGTAGCCCTGCTGCGCCGACTGCTTGTCGGCGATGAATGGCGCCGGGTTGAAGGTGTAGGGCTTGTACTGCTCGTCGCGGAAGCCCGGGAAGGCCGACTTCATCCACTGGAAGTAGGAGGAGAAGCCGTCCTTGCCCATGAAGATGGTCGGGAGCTTGGCGAGGTCCTCGAGCTTCTCCAGCCCCTGGTCGGGGTGGGTGAGGAGAACCTGCGGCTCCTTCTGGAAGATCGCGCCGACGACGACGGTCGGGATGCCCTGCTCGACGGCCGAGAATGGCTCGAGCATGTTGCCGCCCATGTAGAAATCGATCTTGCCGGCGATCAAAAGCGCCCGATTGGCGGCCTGCGGCCCACCCTGCCGGATCGTCACCTTCAGGCCGGCCTTCTCGTAGGTGCCGTCGGCGACGGCCTGGTAGTAGCCGCCGTGCTCGGCCTGGGCGAGCCAGTTGGTGCCGAACGTCACCTCGTCGAGCGCCAGCGCGGGGCCGGCGATCATCGTCGCGGCGAGCACCGGCGCCGCGAAGAACATCTTGCCTCGGTTCATGTCGTCTTCCCCTCTCGATACCGGCGGCCCGCGCCGTCGCCTTCCCCGCGCGCCGCACTTCGATCACCGCCGCCGGCCGATGCTGGCCGGACCGGGGAGGCGAGCGGCACGGCGCGGTTCGCAAGACATGTGCCATGGCGCTGCCGCGGCAAGATCATGGCGAGCCCGTGCCGGCAGCTTAGGGGATCGGCGCGGGCCACGGAAGCCGCTGCGACAGCCGCCGTTGCCCGTCGGCAACACTCGGCCCGCGCTGGCTGCAACACCCGGCGCCGGCCTTGTACTGCAACCCCCGGTCGTCGCACGATGGCGTCTTGGAGACCCAGGGCGCGGCGGGCGGGTCCTGACGGTGAGGGGGAAGACATGCTCGACCGGCCTCTCGCGGCGCTCGCCGTCGCGCTCGTCATGCTCGCCGCCCTGGTCGGCCCGCCGGCGGTCGCCCCGGCGACGGCCGCCGACTTCCGGGTCGACGGCGAGCGGCTCTACGTCTCCGGCGCCATCTACGGGCGGCACGAATTCGAGACGATGTCGAAGCTCGTGCGCGACAACCCGAAGGTGTCGATCGTCGTCATGAAGGATTTCTACGGCGGCACTGCCGGCACGGCCGGCTTCTTCAACTTCACCAAGTTCATCCGCGACCGCAAGCTCGCGACCGAGGTGGACGGCGCCTGCTTCTCCGCCTGCGCCGTCGCCTTCATGGGCGGGGTGAAGCGCAGCGTCTCGCCGAAGGCCGACCCGAAGAAGAGCTTCGTCGCCTTCCACGGTGCCTACTACGGCGGCGGGGCGCCGGACCTCGAGTTCCGCGGCACCTTCGTCGCGGCCCTGCGCCGCTATTCCGGCGGCCGCATGCCGGAGTTGGTCGCCCGCATCGCCTATGCGATGCCGCCGGAAGGGTTCCTGCTCTTCCTAGACGGCCGCAAGGCCAAGCCGAAGGACGGCATCTCGGTGATTGCCTGCAAGAGCAAGAAGGAAGTCGAGACCGGGGCGTGCACCGGCATCTCCGACATCGATTCCCACAAGGTCGGCGTCTACACCCACTGAGCCCATGCCTGCCGGGAGCGTGCCGGTCTCCGGCGTTGCTTCCGACGCCGCCGCCACCCGACACGTCGTGTTCTGTGCTGCCCAGTTTTCTGTCCTGCCCAGTGTTTTGTCCTGCCGACCTCTTCGCCTGGCGGAGAGCGTTTGGCGAAAGGGGGATTGTCCGTGCCGATCCGAGTCCCGACCCGCTTCCTCTTGGCCGCTCTGGCGGCGCTCACGGTGTTCCTGTCCGCGCCCCGACCGGCGGTGGCTGCGGAGTTCTCCATCGACGGTCCGCGGCTGACGATGTCCGGCCAGATCTACGGGCGTCACGAATTCGAGACACTGTCGAAGCTCATCCGCGACAACCCGGCGGTGAAGATCGTCGTCATGAAGAACTTCTATGGCGGGCGGGCCGGCACGGCGGGCTTCTTCAACTTCACCAAGTTCATCCGCGACAACAAGCTCGCGACCGAGGTCGACGGGGCCTGCGTCTCGGCCTGCGCCATCGCCTTCATGGGCGGCGTGCAGCGCAGCGTCTCGCCGAAGGCCGACCCGAAGAAGAGCTTCGTCGCCTTCCACGGTCTCTATATCCGCGGCGGCAAGCTGGTCGAGGAATACGAGCCGACCTATGTCGCCGCGCTGCAGCGCTACTCCGGCGGCCGGATGCCGGCGGCCGTCGCCAAGCGCGCCTACACCATGCCGAAGAACGGCTTCCTGGCGTTCTTCGACGGCCGCAAGGCCGGCGGCAAGATCTTCGTGATCCTCTGCGAGGACGCCAGGAAGTTCAACTCGGGCGGATGCAAGGGCATCACCGACGTCGACGCCCACAAGGTCGGCGTCTACACGAACTGAGGCACCAGCGCCCGCGGGCCACCACACGCCGCATCCCGATGCCCGCTTGTGGCGTCGGCAGCGCCCGTGCAATCCTCGCGTGAGGGCGCGGCGGCGACGCCGGATCACGGCGTCGATCTCGAGGGACTGGCATGATCCGACCGCTGGCGGCGCTGCTCTGTGGCGCCCTGTTCGCCCTCTCCACCTTCGCTGCCGCGGCGGCGGACCTGCGCATCGACGGCTCGCGCCTCTACGTCTCCGGAGAGATGCACGGCGACCGCGAGTTCGAGCGATTCGCGGCGATGATCCGCGACAATCCGGCGGTGAAGACGATCGTCATGAAGGACTTCTACGGCGGCGCCGTGCAGTGGGGTTCCTTCACCACCATCACCAAGTTCATCCGCGACCGGAAGCTCGCCACCGAGGTCGACGGGCCGTGCGTCTCGGCCTGCGCGCTCGCCTTCCTCGGCGGCGTGCGGCGCTCGACGGCCCCGGGCGCCGATCCGAAGCGCAGCTTCATCGGCTTCCACGGCATCTACAACGGGCTCGGCGGCACGCACGCGAGCGAGTTCCAGGGCACCTTCGTCAACGCGCTGCGCCGCTATACTGGCGGACGGATGCCCGAGGCGGTGGCGCGCAAGGCGTTCTCGCTGCCCCGCGACGGGTTCCTCGCCTTTTTCGATGCCCGCAAGGGCAAGGGCAAGAACGGCGTCTCGGTGGTGCTGTGCGAGCACTACGGGCGCGACGATGGCTGCGTCGGCATCACCGGCATCGACGGCCTCTCGGCGGGCGTCTTCACGCACTGAGCGTGGGCGGGGCGGCGGTTCGCCGCCGGCTCCCCGCCGGCGGTGGTGCGGCGGTTTCTTCCGCGCGGCAAATGCTCTAGCCTCCGGCGTCGTCCTTCCTTCCCCGGACCGCCCGATGCTGCGCCGTCACACGCCGCCGACGATCAGAGCGCCGTTCGCGAACTACGCCCACGCCGTCGGCGTGCCGGCTGGGGCCGAACTCCTGTTCACCTCGGGCCAGCTCGGCATCGCTCCCGAC